>NZ_BPUU01000029.1:0-7918 GCF_054772415.1 Capnocytophaga sp. HP1101 | reverse complement strand
GTTCAAGTCCCGCTCCGAGTACAACCCTTAACTACAACCCTTTGAATTTCAAAGGGTTTTATTTTTTCAAGGGCTGATTTAGCCGACATTTAGCCGAAAACTTTCAAAAAACTATTTTTCAGGGGTGTTTTTTTTACCTCCTGAATGTAACTATAAAAAATAAAATCACCGCCTCGTTATAGGTAGTGATTTTTTCTTTTTTATAAGGCGTAAAAATTCCACTGTTTTATGATTGCTTCCTGACTTTATACAAGTGTACGTTTTTTAACACTTGTTATCCTGATTGATATTACAACGAACAGGCATTTTTTTGCCCGTTTTATGATTTACTGAATTTTACTGAATGCTTACTGAAGCATTTTACCCCAGTTTAGCGTACATTTACCGCACCCTTTAACACAAAAGCGGATAATACCGCTTTTATGAAAAATACTGCCATTTATTGCACACCTACTGACAAAAGGGCATAATCATACACGGGCGGGGTATATTGAAAAATATTGAATGATGATCACTTTCAACTATATCAAAAGTTATAAAAAGTACTTTTTGTGTTAGTTCCTTGCTTTTGCCTGCTGTTAGGTTGCAACTTACAACCTTTTGCCCTGATAGGTTGCAACCTTTTGAGGTATGCTCAATTTTGCGGAGGTTTATCATTCAGGAGGTTTCCAAAATCTTTTGTAGGCTGTTTTATTTACTTCTAATTTAAACACGTTTGATTAAGTTCGTCCCTTGCTTATTTGCGTGGTTTATCACAAATCACGCCTTTTTAGTGCCTAACTGATTGATTATAAGTAATATTTTTATTTGCTGGTAACTTGCTAAATACTCTCAAAAACTTGCTTAATACCTCCCTTTGCTTCAATTGATTGAAAAGCAAATGCTTTTTTTTATATAAGGCGCAAAAAATACCCCTGCTCAAATCTGAACAAGGGTAAAAATATAATAACATAAAAACACAATAAAAAAAACAATTCAATTTTTCATTATTTCGTTCTTTGTGATATAAGTGTATTACTATACGGGTGATAATCAAAAATTGAGCCGTTTCCGTGCGTTTCTGAATAGTGCTACACGTTTTTTAAGTTCTGACTTTTTGCCGTGTAGTTAGCAAACTTAATCTTATTTATCAATTCAGTTGCCTCGTCCGTGTCTAATATCGCACTGACTTTTGTAGGTTTGCCCTCTTTGGGGGTAACCTCAACTTCTAATGATACAAACCAAAAACACGCCTCTTTGTGTGGTTTTGTCGTAATTCTAACTTTTGCTTTATTTTCCATAAATCGTTTTTTTTTGAATGTTTATAAATCTAAGGATAATTGATTTTTTAAATCACCACCCTGCATTATAGACCTTGTACCCTCTGATTTGTTATAATAACGATTGCGCACCTGCTTCGCCAACTGGTTTATAATAGTTTTCTCAAAAACTGGTTTAACGCCCGTGTGTGGTAATAACAAACTACAAAGCAATGAATATAAATGCTCGTCTGTCTCTTTTACGTGCATTATAGTATTCGTACGAATATAACGTGCATTCTCTTTTTCTAACTCCAAACTTATACCAGTTATAACACACTTACGCGGGTAGTCTTTTGATAACGGTTTAAGGTCTGTTTTTTGAGGTGTTTTTTTATCCAAATTTGCCACCCCGTTTTTAACCTCTTTTTGAGGTGTTTTTTCAGTATCTTTTAAGTCTGATTTTTCAGAGGGTAATATATCACAATCTTCCCCTATACTTAAACGGTAAGATTGTGATATTTTTTCATTTTCATAGGGCGGTAAGATTGTGATACTTTTTTCATCTTTTTGGGTGCTTTCATAGGGCGGTAAGATTGTGATACTTTTTTCATTTTCATAGGGCGGTAAGATTGTGATACTTTTTTCATTTTCATAGGGCGGTGAGGTAGTACCCAATTTTGTATTTTTAGGGGTGCTTTTTGCTTCCTGATTTGTCCCCGTTGGTTGCGGTGCTGCTGGCAGTGTATAATCACCCGCTTTGCCCTCAATCGTGGCGTTATACCCCGCTATCATTTGCCGCTGTATTTGCCCCTTATAGTTATCTGAATGCTTCTCAATTATGGTGCTTAATTGCTTGCGGCTATTTTTCTTTTGCTGTCTATCCAACCCCTCCCAAAAGGTTTTATTTTGGTACTCTAACACTTTGCGCTGCTTTGCCTCTGTTAGCCCCTCCGTTTTTAGGCTATAATCGTAATAAATCACCTCGTTAAACTCGTTATAAAGCAAATCAAACGCCTGCTTTAAGGTGGTTTCGTTAATGTCAGCAAGGGTACTAATGTTTATACCCGCCTCGATTAGTTTTTGCATTTTCATTACCTTAATCTCTACCCTTATCACCTCGTTAGGTAGTTCGTACTGCCTGCCTTTGTTATAAAGTTTAATGTAATATTGTGCGTGCTCAAACTGAATATAATTACCCCCGTGCTTTATGGTAGGGCTGTAATCGTTGCGGTGATATAGTACCCCTTTGAGAAAATCAAAGGGCGCAAAGGTAACCACGTTATTAACGCCTATTTCAATATTTTGCAAGGTGCAAATGTGCGGGCTAATATCAAGCACCCCGCAAAGGTGTGCAATTGTGTCCGTAATATCCTGCAAGGTAAATAAATCACCATTGTAGCCCTTATATTTATCTATTTGCGTACTGTTAGCAATTCCTTTTATAATGCTTCGGTATTTGTGCAAACTACCTGCAAGCACAAATCCCGCGCCCGTTGGTGTGATAGTCATATTTTTGTACAAATACGCTTCTTTTACCTCGCCCGTGTCTGTGTCGGTAGTCTCAACCGCAACGGCAAATGTACCCGCTTCACAAAGTTCCTGAAAGCGGGTATCGTTGCGGTAATTGATAAATGCTTTAAAATAGTCAATCATAGCCCTAAAGTCTTTTTTATATACCCTATTTGCCTGCTAATAAAGTCGCTTATCTCATTGGCGGGCGGGTAATAATTGGGGTATTCAAAAATTACCATTCTACTGTTATCGTATTTAAACACGAAAAACAAAAACGACACTTTACGGGTGTAGCCGTTCGCCTGCTTTTCTGATATATCACCGTAATAAATTAGGCTGTTATTAGTAGGGTATAGCCCCGTAATTGGGTCGCTCCATTTGCCACGCTTGCCATTATTCATTGAGGCGTTTTTATACCAAAAATCAACCCCGTGCGACTTGTTAAAGTGCCTTTGTAATGATATGTTTGCAAAGTCTTTAATGCGTGTCTTTGCCTCGTTACCACTTATCCAAATACGCTCGAAATGCTTCACCTCCTTAAACTTGTTGGAGGTCTCTAACTTATTAAATGAATGTATTATAATTTCGCTCATAATGTTATATATTTTCGTCAAACCTTGTGCCTTCTACCAACTTTTTAGCATTTGCTATAAAATCGGTAACACTCATAGAATTACCCTCAAAGAATGAATATACAAGGTTACCAAATTCATTGCTTACTACTGGTTCATTATCTAATTCAAAGCCCCTTGTAATACCTGCCACGTACCCTATTAGTGTGAATTTTGGTATTAATGATGTATCACTACAAATAAATTTTAAACGGTTATCCCATTTCCAAAGATTAGCAACCAACGCAAAAAACTCTGATATATCGGTATTGTTTAGCGGTATGCTTTGCATTGCTCTTTTCATTACCTTGTAGAAAGGTGTTAAGTTAAGTAGTGGTAAATTAGCCGACTTAAAAAAGTCGTTCAAACGCCTCGCTTTATAGATAGCGTCTAATAGGTACAGAGGTATTTTAAAGTCCGTACCCGTTACTTCGTCAAAATCATAATTTTGACTAATCACTATTGAAAAGTTATCGTATTCAAACTCCTCTATTGCTTTTTTTTCGTCTGTGTTTTTGTCTGTTATTCTCATTTTCTTATTGTGTTTTAAGGTTATTATACTAAGTTAAAATATTGTGCTTGTGCTGGTGTGCAAAGGGCTATTACCTTGTTAAGACTGCGTTTGTGTAGGCTGCTCAATATAGTATGCAATTTATTATCTAAATCATTCCAAAATCCCCAAGTATAGCCCGCTGTATTACCCCCGTCTATATAGTTGTAACAAGTATTAAATGCGTTAATGTTACGGGCTATTTGCTCGATACGTTCGGGGCTCGCTACTATCTTTTTACCTCTTTTAGGGTGTCTTAATCGGTAACTTTGCCAAGCAGATTTTAAAGCACTTGCAAAGGTGCGATACACGGGGCGCAACTCATTATAAAGGCGGTGCGCTTCTTTAAATACCCTGCTTCTAAAACTGTTATTTGTTACTTGCTTTTTCATAGTGTTTAAAATTATTGTTTTACTTTTACGGTGCAAAGATAAAACTATAATTTTATATACACAAGTTTTTTGCAAATTATTTTTTTATTTTTTTTAATTAATGTAAAAGTATAGTTTTATTTTACTATCTTTGCACCCTAATAACTAATATTTAAATGCTATGTTACGAATAAAAGAGATTGCAAAAGAAAAGGGTATCGCTTTAAACGATTTGGCTAATATGTTAGGTATTACCTACCAAGCATTAAACGCTCGCATTACTGGTAATCCTTCATTAAAGGTGCTTATTGAGTTGGCAAACGTTCTTGATGTAGATGTAAGGGACTTAATAGAGCCTACAAAAAACACTTTTAAACGCCCCTTATTTATCAAAGACGATAACGGGGTATTTATAGAGGTCGGTACACTCAATTTCCAAAAGTCTCAAATCACCCCGCCTGAAAGTCTTCAGGAGTAGCCCGCCAGGGATATGCACACCGCAACGGCTATTATTGTCCAATTTTGGACAGTAGTACCATAATCGGCAATATTTTTTGCCAACCTATTAACACCCCTCCCCGTATCTGGGTAGGGTGTTTTTTATTTGCTATTCAAAAAAATATTCTTACCTTTGCCACGTGTGAATTTGCACACCCACAATTTTTAAAAACGCATACAAAGGGGCTAAGTGCCTCTTTGTTTGTTTTTACCCCTCTTTTAGCCGTATTAGGGCACTATCTACCTCGTGCCGTTTGTAGTATATACGCGCACCTATACCGTACGCTTTTAACTTCCCTTGCTTCGTCCAATGGTGCAAAGTACTCATATTGATATTAAGCATTTTTTGCACCTCCTTACGTGTTAGGTACTCCGTTGGTTCTTTTGGTTGAAAATCTTTTTTTAGTTCTTTAAGTTCAGCACGCACCCCCTCCAAAATCATTGCTTGCAATTGCGCGGGGGTAGTTTGAATAAATTGTACTGTTTCCATTTTTCTAATGATTGTTTTTGTTTGTTTGCGGTGCAAAGGAATATTAGGTAAAAATTAAGTAGTACTTAAAAAGAATGAATGAATAATAATAAAAACGAAAAAGGCTCTAAGGAATAACCTTAAAGCCTTTGTATATAAGCAATTAGAATGTTTTATAACTTCTTAGCGACATAGCCTAACTTCTGTAATATTTGCCGTGCTTTCTCTTTATGTATCTTTTTGGGTGCATTTCGTTGGTCTGTATCGGGGCTAATAATCGGGTTTATATAAGTTTGTAAAGTCTTTGCTTCACCCCCTATAATAGCGCTCAATAAAGAGGCTATTTTATTAGTGTTGTTAATCGGATATGCTGTTTTTATTAGGTAATCAAAAATACCCAACTCCTGCAATATAGCAAGTCTCGTTTTTGTATCCATATCCTCTGAAAAGTCTATCAATTCAGGTTCAGGAGGTGGAGGCGTTGAGGTATCGCTTCCGTCCGTTTTTTCCATATAATCATTCAAACGAATACTTATAGGGGTATATTTTTGGTTTGGCTGTAACTCTTTTATTTTTGATTGTACCAACTTCCTAAACGTTCTAACACTGTAAAACTCATAAGGAAATAATAATGCTTCTAAGTTAATTATTTTCTCAGTTTGAAAAAGAATATTTTTTGCTTTTTTTCTATTCTCTATTTGTCGAGGTGTTAGTTCCTCAATTGTTTTAGGCATTATATAGGGTATTTCTATACCTGCATTTGTTCTTTCCTTTATAGCATTGTCTATATCTTCAGTAGTGAATTTTGCTTCCATTATCTCGCCCTCCTGAAAAAGATAAAACGATATATCCCAGTCCAATCTTTTTAACAACTCTAAATTAAAATCATCTGTATATGCTTTTAATATTTTTAGCATATCAAATTCCCCTAATTCATTTTCTCTAATGTAATTACATAATTCATAAACAGATAAATCTATTAATTCAATATTCATATTTCCACAATTTTTTAAAAACGTTATTCAATATTATTCAGGGCTACCCTCTAACCTTTGGATTATCCTATCTTCGTCCTCAAAGGTTTTAATGTAGGAACGTTCACCGCCTCCAACTCTTGCAGCCTATTAGCCGTTTGCAGTAGGTAGTCCGTTGCGGTTTTACCTATGTATGCTAAAAACGTGCTTTCCTTTGTGTGCCCCGTCATTTGCATAATAAAAGCCGTCTCCAATTTGCCATATAGGTTTGTAGCAAATGAACGCCTACACGTGTGAGAGCCTACCAGTTGCCACTTCTCAAACACGCCCTTAACCGTTCTTTTCACTCCCTTACTGGTGTAGTTACCCTTATCGTCCTGCTCTATAATATTACCCTTATCGTCCACCATACACACTTTGGAATGCTCGATAAGTTCGTTAATACCCGCTAATTTGCACACCTGCTTTATATATTGGTCAAACTTCTGTACCGATATTTTGTAAGGGAGTCCGTTATTCCTGATAGTGTTTATTTCCTGCAATGCTCCAACAATCGGAATGCGTGCTATTTTGCCCGTCTTTTGTTGTTTAAGTTCTACATACTCCACCCCGTCAATATGCTGTACAAAATTGCTTTCTGTAAGGTCTAACAAGTCGCCCCCGCGTTGTCCTAACAAGCACCCTAATAATAACCATTTGCGGGCGTTATCCAAACTTTTATTTTCAATCACACAACCACGCACCCTTTCCAAGTCCAATGCATTAAGATATACGGGCGTTTCTTTGTCAGGCGTTCCCTTTCCTACTTTTGTCAGTTGCGGGCTGGTTTCCATTCCCAACGCTTGCGCCTCGTTGCATACTGCCTTCAGGTTGTCAATAATTTTCAGGGCATAACTATCTTTATACCCTCTTTCATTCATTAGCCAGCCCAAAAACACTTTTTCAAAGGGAGTGTTTATATCCTTTGCCTTGTATCGTTTGCGGGTGTACGCCTGATAGTCTATAAAAATGCTTTTGAGGGTGTGATATGATTTCACACGGCTAACAGATAGCCCCAAAGTACCCCGTGCGTTTTTGCGTGTGGAGGCGTTCTGTATGATATGGTCTATTAGTTCAGTAATTAGGTCGCTTTGCTTTGTTGCGGTATCTGTTATTCGTTTAAAGTGTATATCCACTTTGTCTTTTAACCATTGCGTATTAATCACCTCGCCCCGTTGGTCTGATTGGTTCACACACTTTTCAATGAATTGTCGCAAGGCGTTCAGGTCTATTGCTGTATTTTTATGCTCTATTGCAGTAGTCTTTGGCAGTTGCTTTGCCACGCTCCACGCTTTAGAGTCTATAAATAGCCCCGTTTTACATTTGTAGTCTTTATCTCTACTAATGATTAAACGCACGTATATAGGAGCGTTATCACTTTTACTTTGAAGAATGAATTTTATAACCATATTACAACCACTATTTTTAAAAACATTGCAAAGATAAAAATAAAAAAATACACCTCCAAAAAGTTAGCCGACATTTAGCCGAAAATTAGCCGAAAATATGCAATTTTATACAATATCATACAATCACCGCACACTACTAAAACACTCTTTAAATATCTGTTTTTCATATAATTACATACTAAAAATTAAGCACTTACAAAAGCCCTGAAAATACGTGGTTACAGTCCCGCTCCGAGTACGATCT
>NZ_BPUU01000028.1:0-18527 GCF_054772415.1 Capnocytophaga sp. HP1101 | reverse complement strand
AACCTTTTTTAGGACAGGACAATGATTAAAGGGTTAATAACAATTTTTGGATTAAAAATGGAAAGGGGCTGGCTGGGGATTCTCAGAGAGTCCCTTTACGGCTGATTATATGATTAGATTATGAACGAACTTTTAAGCGATTTTTCGAGTACACACTTTGTGGGAGAGCTCTCCTTTGGAGTGGTGTGCTTCCGGTTGTTTTTGGCAATAATATTTGGCGGATTGGTAGGTTTTGAGCGAGAGCGCAAACACAAGCCCGCAGGCTTTCGCACGTATATACTTGTGTGCTTTGGCGCTGCGGTAGTATCGATGATTCAAGACCAATTACGGGTTAGTATTATTGACTTTAACGTACATTTTCCTGAAGCGGCAGCTCTTTTGAAAACCGATTTAGGTAGATTAGGTGCGCAGGTGATAAGCGGGATAGGTTTTTTGGGGGCTGGTAGTATCATTAAAGAGCGCGGTGAGAGTATTGCGGGAATGACCACGGCGGCAGGTATCTGGGCTACAGGTTGCGTAGGCTTAGGTATTGGCTGGGGTTTTTACAACATTGCTGTAGTAGCGATCATCTTTATGCTTATCATTATGATATTCCTCAAAAGAGTGGAATCACACCTTATCAAGAAGAATTTTGTAGGCGTTTTTCAGGTTACTTATGAAGAAGAAGAGCTCAATATGGCTGAAACGATAGAAATGTGTTCAGCTATCTTCCGCCGTAAGGCAATGAGCATAACTAAAGTAGAAAAAGACCCCGAAAATCACACATTGGTCTTTACGATTGCTACGGCTGATTTCTTAAGTATGGGCAGCGTGGTGAGTTTACTTTCGGCTAAAGAAGGGATTGCGACGGTTTCGCAAATACAGTAAGAGCACATCGGTATGTACGATTTTATTATTATAGGCGGGGGCTTGGCGGGCGTTACTTTTGCTAACTTTTTGGAAAAACACGGCAAGAGTTTTTGTTTGATAGCCGACCGCTCACAGGTGGCCAGTTTGATTGCGGGGGGAGTGTATAATCCGGTAGTTTTAAAACGATTTACACCCATATGGCGAGCCGAAGAAGTGATGCGTATTGCTGAGCCGTTTTATGCCGAAATAGAATCTAAAACGGGGAGTTCTTTTCATACATCAATGCCTGTGCTCCGGAAGTTTGCTTCGGTAGAAGAGCAGAACAACTGGTTTACGGCTGCTGACCAGCCTTTGCTTTCGGGTTACCTCAGCACTGTGTTAGTACCCGAAACCAATTGCGCAGTGCCCGCTCCTTTTCTTTTTGGAAAAGTAATGCGTACGGGGAGAGTGGAAGTGAAAAAGTACTTATCGGAATGTCTCAGGCGTTGGCAGGAAGAAGGGGTTTACCACGCTAAAACTTTCGATTATGAAGCCCTTGAGATTTGCGATACGCACGTGGCATATCGGGGGGTGGAAGCACGCAACATTGTGTTTTGTGAGGGCTGTGGCATTAGTAAGAACCCCTATTTTAAGAACTTGCCAATGCGCCCTTGTAAGGGAGAGACCCTTACTTTTTACGCTCCTGATTTGCAGTTGCACACCATCCTAAAAAGTGATGGTAGTATCATTCCGTTAGGCGGAGACACTTATATTATGGGAGCAACTTATGACCCTGAAGACCTTACGGATACTATTACGGAGGGGGCTCGGACAGAACTATTGGAGAAACTGCACAAGATGGTGCGTTGTTCTTTTGAAATTATCTCACACCAAGCGGCTTTGCGCCCCACGGTAGCTGATAGGAGACCTTTAGTAGGAAACCACCCATTGTATCCTCATCTGTGGGTGCTGAACGGTTTAGGGACAAGGGGAGTGCTGAATGCACCTTTCTGTGCTAAGACACTTTATGAAGCGGTGTACGAAGAGAAAGAGATTCCTAAAGAGATGAACATAGCGCGTTTTACTAAACGACTTAGAAGATAAAAAATAGGGAAGAGTTGCAGAACACAACTCTTCCCTATTTTTTCTTAATGCTTAGCTCATTTAAAGGTCTTTGCCGATATCTTTTCGGTAGTAAGCACCTTCAAAGTGTATCTTACTGATGTTGTCGTAAGAGCGTTGTAAAGCTTCTTTGAAATCATCACCAAGGGAAGTAACGGCGAGTACCCGACCGCCAGCGGTGAGGAGTTTGCTGTCTTTCAAAGCCGTGCCTGCGTGATATACGGTACTACCTGTAGCTTTTTCAGTGCCTGTGATGAGCTTTCCTTTTTCGTAGTCCTCAGGATATCCACCCGATACCATTACTACGGTAGTAGCGCTTTGGGGCGTTACTTTGAGTTCTTGTGAAGCTAAAGTGCCGTTGTAAAGGGACTGGAACAGGGGTATAAGGTCGCTTTCTATACGAGGGAGCACAGCTTCAGTTTCGGGGTCTCCCATACGCACATTGTATTCTATCACGTAAGGCTCGTCGTTCACTTTTATAAGTCCGATAAAGACAAAGCCTTTATATACGATCCCTTCTTTATTAAGTCCTGCAATCGTAGGTTTTACGATGCGCTCTTCAATCTTGTGCATAAAGGTTGCATCGGCGAAAGGCACGGGTGATACGGCACCCATACCGCCCGTGTTGAGCCCTGTATCGCCTTCGCCTATGCGCTTATAGTCCTTGGCGGTAGGTAATATCTTATAGTCTACCCCATCGGTGAGGACAAAGCAACTGAGCTCAATACCTTTTAGGAATTCTTCAATCACGACCTTAGTGCTTGCTTTCCCAAATTTTTCGTCGATGAGCATACGGCGCAATTCGGCTTGGGCTTGTTTTAAATTATCTAAGATAACGACTCCTTTACCAGCAGCCAAACCATCGGCTTTCAGTACATAAGGAGCTTTCATCGTAGCGAGAAATGCACAACCTTCGTCCACTGTTGCCTTAGTAAAACTCGCATATTTAGCAGTGGGGATATGATGGCGTACCATAAACTCTTTAGCGAACTCCTTGCTACCTTCGAGGGTAGCACCTTGTTGTGAGGGACCTATCACTTGCACGTGGGCGAGGGCAGAATCATTAGCAAAGAAATCGTACACTCCTTGTACTAAAGGGGCTTCGGGACCTACTACTACCATTGCTATTTGCTTTTCAAGTACAAAGGCTTTCAGTGCAGGGAAGTCAGTAGGGCTGATAGCTACATTAGTAGCTACCGTGTGAGTACCCCCGTTACCAGGAGCGATATAAAGCGTGTCGCATAACGGACTTTGTTGTAGTTTTACGGCAAAGGCGTGTTCGCGACCGCCAGAGCCTAAAATAAGGATATTCATTTTATCAATTTGTCGATTAAATAGCGTGACTACTCATTTGCTAATTTTGCAAAACGGTATGGGTTGCATTTTGTGTTGGTTTGCTCTGTTCAATCGGGTGTAAATCTCGAATACTTCGCGCTGGCGACCGCTAAATGCTTCGGCGGTATGCCCCGCTTCGGTTTGGAGCATTGCCCATTCGAGTTCATCGTACGAGGCTTTAAGCTGGTCTTCATCGGAGCGGTCGTCGCCAAATAGTCCATCGGAAGGTTTGGCTTTGAGAATGCTTTGCGGGATTTGCAAGTATTCACCCAGTTTGTACACTTCACTCTTCATCAGGTCGGCTATGGGACTTATATCTACCCCACCGTCGCCGTATTTGGTAAAGAACCCTACCCCGAAATCTTCAATCTTATTACCCGTACCTACTACAATGTAGCCTTCGAGACCTGCAAAATAGTAAAGGGTGGTCATACGCAGGCGCGCACGAGTGTTGGCAAGTGCCATTTCGTAAGTAGTTTTATCAGTAGGTGGTATTTGTGCCACAAATTGGTCGAATACAGGAGTGAGGTCTACGCGCAAGCTGCTCACGTTAGGGAAGTTGTTTTTGAGGAAAGCGATGTGCTCTTCTGCTCTGCTGACGTGGCTTTCAGCTTGGTGAATGGGCATTTCCAGGCAGAGCGTAGGTAAGCCCGTGCGCGCACAAAGGGTAGAAACCACAGCGGAATCTACACCCCCTGATACACCAATGACTAAGCCTTTTACACGAGCGTTTTCAGCGTAAGATTTTATCCAGTTAGTAATTTGAGAAGCTATTTTTTCCATTATATTGAAGCGTTTAACTCTTATGGCGACAAAGATACTACATAATTACCAAACCAGCAAATTTATTATCCTGCGTTAGAAAAGCCTTTCGTCTAAAAGACTCAAATACTCTTTCTCGGTAACGATTACGTGGTCTAAGAGTTTGATATCCAACATATCTCCGGCTGTTTTTACTCTCTGTGTGAGTTCGATATCCTCTTTGCTGGGAGTGGTGCTACCCGAAGGGTGGTTGTGCACTAATATCAACGCAACAGCGCCTTGCTCTAAGGCTGTTTTGAAAAGCAACCGCACATCTACAGTAGTATGGGTAATCCCTCCTGAAAAAAGCCGGCTTTTGTGAATTACGCGGTTAGCACTGTTAAGGTAGAGTACCCAAAACTCCTCGTGGGGCAACTCGCCAATAAGCGGTTGCATAAGGGTAAAAACATTGTGTGCCTTATCTATCTTAGGTTGCAGTTCAGGCGTTTCAGCAGCGCGTCGCCTACCCATTTCAGTAGCAGCGAGAATAGTAATCGCTTTAGCTTGCCCAACGCCTTTAAATTCTTGCAGTTGTTGTAAGCTCTGTTTGCCTAAAGCCGTCAGACTGTTATTCACCGAAGACAAAATGCGCCTACTTAGTTCTACGGCGCTCTCTTCTGCCGACCCCGAGCCTAATAGTATCGCCAAAAGCTCGGCATTGCTCAAGGCTGCTTTCCCTTGGGCAATCATCTTTTCTCGCGGTTTATCAGTATCCGCCCAGTTTTTAATGGTCATAATTTAGTTGTTAAGGCTTAGGGTGATTCTAATAATACTCTATGATTCTCTTTGTTGTCTTTTTCAGCTCGCCATTTTCATATTCCTTCACTACAGTAGCACTGCCTTGAGCATCGTATTCATATTCATAAGTAGTGGTGATTGTATAAGTCGAAGAATCAGAATAACTATGATAGATGTATTCTTCTTTTTCTATATACCCCCTATTGTTGTACGTGTCAGTAGTTGTTAAGTGTGGCTTCTCTTCTCCCTTCTCGTAATACAACCCTTTAGCTATTCGCCCTTTTTTATTATACGTTAGTATAGCATTCTCGTTTCTTGTACCATTTTCATTGTACGTTACGCTTTTTAGCTCCGCCTTTCCCTTGCTATGTTCATAAGTGTAGTTTACTACAATTCTCTCTTTTTTTATTTCATCAATATCTGTTCGGGTAAGTGCCAAGCCTTCTGGAGTTAGCTCAATTTTGCTTCGATACATCACATTCCCTTGACTATCATAAACTGTCGAACTCACTTCATTATCAGTGTGAGTAACATACATACTTTTAAACACTTGTTCAGACTCGTCATCATCATCTGAAGGTTCGTTTAAACGAACCACTTCCGTATTACGCCCTTTTTCGTCAAAAACATATAGTATCGAATCTGCCGCTTTGGCTTCCTCTTCAAAATAAACTCTATCAACGTTCCCTTGATAATAAATTCGCTCTGTCATCTGTTTCACTTTGCCGTGCAATTGGTTTAACTCTATGTCTGTAGGAGCTATAATGCGTTTTTTACAGCCCACAAAGACTACTAAAGTCATTAAAATGATTACTATTCTTCTCATATGTATGTTAGTTTGTTACGTGTTACCTTTTGTCTTTTATCTTTTGCCTAATCTGTTCGCCAGCCAGCTTACATAGAACAGCTGAAAACTATGGTATAACATTATCGGTAAGAGAAATAGCACTTTGTTATCGTCAGGAATGCCTAATACCATCATAAATAAACTCCCGTGTACCAACGACTTTTTAGAGCCGCAAAAGGTAGTGGTAATCGTATCTTCACGGTTGAAGTGCAAACGGTGCGACACCCATTGCAAAAGGTAATATACAATGAAAAACATACCCACCACCGCTACCGCAATAATCGCAAAAGTAATCGGCGGTACACTGCCAAAGATGCGGTTTACAAAAGCTGTCGAAAAACTCTCGTATACAATCAGCAAAATAATGAGCCTATCAAACTTCCCTATCAGTTTGCCATAACGCTCTATAAACTTCTTGCACAGCGGATTAAGCAAGAGCCCTAACACTATCGGCAAAAGCACTTTTAGCAATAATTGCTGAATAATCGCCCCTTGGTCTACCTCACTGCCACTTTCCATAAAAGGTTGCATCAGCATAGGGGTAGCAAAGATGCCTATCAACCCCGAAATAGAAGCATTAAAAATCGCCGAAGGCACGTTCCCTTTAGCGATAGAAACCATCACTACCGATGACGATACGGTAGACGGCAAACACGCCAAAAAGTATATCGAAAGCCACAACACATAAAACTCACTGCCCTGTGCGAGCTTGTAAAAAGGTATTACCAACAGCGGAAATAGCACAAAAGTAGCCATTTGCACCAGCAAGTGTAGCTTCCAATTCTTGATATCATTCAGCACTTCACGCAAGTTCAGCTTCAGCCCGTAAAGCAAGAAGATAATCACAATCCCCCAATCAATAAATGTCCCTAAATTAAAATAGGCATTATAACTATCTTTATAAGGAATAAGATAGCCCATAAGCACCATTAGTACCAAGAGCCATAAAAACGCATTTTTAGTAAAAATCTTATGTGTACTTGTCATTTTCTTTCGTTTTTTGTTGCAAAATTAATAAATTTTAATTTCTATAAAATTCTGATATTCCAGCACTTATATACCCTTTGTATAACAATCGTCCAAGATTCGTATAAGCATCCTATAAGCTTTGTATAAGCTAAGCATACCCATTTTACCTCTTCTCTTTTGTCTTTTACCTAAAAAAACCCTTCCGAATTCCTCCGTTTTCCTTCCGAAAACCCTAATTCATCTCTTTTGCGTCGCTAATTCCTCCTTTGGAGGGGGGGTAGGGGGGAGGTTATTCATATATCCTTTCCCAAAGTTTTCACCTGCCTGTGCGGCTCGCACCTCGCACCTCGCACCTCGCATTTATCAACTATCAAAGCAACCGCACCATCACCCGTTACATTACAAGCCGTGCCAAAGCTATCCATCGCTATATAAAGCGCAATCATCAATCCCTGTTGCGCTTCATTAAAGCCCAAAATGCTGTTCAGCACCCCAAAAGCAGCCATAATAGCCCCACCAGGTACCCCAGGCGCAGCAATCATCACCACCCCCAGCATCATTATAAAACCAGCAAAGAGCGAAAAATCATAAGGCATTCCTTGAAGCATCATCAGCGCAAGCGCACAAGCCGTAATCTTCATCGTACTGCCCGAAAGGTGAATCGTAGCGCAAAGCGGAATCACAAATCCCGCTATCCGTTGCGAAATACCCAATTTAAGCGCCTGCCGTAGCGTTACAGGAATTGTAGCAGCCGATGATTGCGTACCCAATGCCGTAACATAAGCCGGAAGCATCGTCATCAGCGCCTTAAACGGATTCTTCCGCGCAATAGCTCCCGCAATCAAATATTGGATAATCAGCAAAGCAAAGTGCATCACAAAAAGAATGAGTATCAGCTTAAAAAATACCTTTATAATCTCCATTACCTTCCCACTAAAAGTAATTTCAGCAAAAATACACATAATATACACCGGCAATATCGGTATAATAGCTTTAACAATCAGCCATTTCACAATATCGCCAAACTCCTTAACCACCTCCGTAAGTCTCGATTCTTCTCTGAGCGAGAGTCCAATCCCAATGATAAATGAAAACAACAAAGCACTCATCACATCGGCAAGAGGAGGCATTTCAATAGTAAAATAAGGAGGTAAAGTCCTCCCCGTATCTACAATCGTCCCCAGCTCTTCTCCCCTTAGTAGTGAAGGAAAAACCGATTCGCCCACCAAATAAGTAGAAAAGCCCGAGAAAAGCGTAAAAGCATACGCAATCCCTATGGTAATAAGTAGCAGTTTCCCCGCATTTTTACCCAAATCACTAATCGAAGGCATAATAAGCCCCATCATAATCAGCGGTATTGCAAACTTCAAAAAGTTACTAAACAACACCTGAAAAGTAATAAGTATGCGGTAAAACCATTCAGGTGCATAATAACCCAATGCTATCCCTAAAACAATACCACAAAACACCTTAAACAAAAGATTGTTAAAAATATTTTTCATTTTTTATATATAGTCATTTTACAAATCTTTGCAGATACTCCCATTTCTTTTGTAGAAAGTAATCAGCATATTCCCTGTAATCATTCGTTTCATAAAAAGAGAGCAAAGCCTTACGGTACGTATTGATATCCTCTAAACGAGTCGTGTGGATTGGTATAATATCGTCATTCATCAACACAATACTTTCAATAAGGCGTGAAGTACGTTTATTGCCGTCAATAAAAGGTTGCAAGCGCGCAATATTGCAATGTAAAAACACCGCTCTCTCTAAAGGATTTTCTATTTCAGCCTGTTTTTTCATTATCTGGTCTAAAATTTCTTCTATAAGATGTTCCCCAGTAGGAGGAGTGTAATTCGTTCCAGTAATCCGTACTGCGCGTTTACGGATAATACCCCTCTCGTGGTTGTCTATCAAATCAGCAATCAAGCGGGAATGTAGCTCAAAAAGCAAACGTTTGTTAATCTCTTCGGTATTCCCTTTTTTGATATACTCTATCTCCGAGATAAATGTGTTGTAAAGGTTTTTGAGCATTTTAGCCTCTTCATAGCGTCTGGGAGAAGTAATACCATCTTTCAAGAGAGTTTCTGTCTCTACAAAAGTATAAGTATTCCCTTCTATTTTTCCAGAATAAAACGACCATATGACCGCCAAGTCTTGTATTTCTGAAGAATATAATTCACTTAGTGGCGAAAGATGATTGTGCTCCAAAATACGAGTAGCTAACGCTTGCTGTTCTGCTGTAAAGATGTGTTTCATTTTAGTTTTTAGGTTTAACGTGGCAAATATACAATAATTCCTCCTTCCTTTGCTAAACCAATACTTAAAATTCAATAAGAAAAACAAAATACAAAACTTATCCCCATTGATAATCAGCACTATAAAAACCTACCATAAAATATTTTTCTAAAAAAGAATTACAAAGATTTGTCCCTTTACAAAAAAGTCCCTACATTTGCACGTTCTTAAAAAAATAGAAGAAAAGAAATTAGGTATTAGCAATTAGTAATCTAACTCCTATCTCTTATCTCCTAAAAAAACTAAACAAATGTTACAAAAAGGAAAAGTAGCTCAAGTTATTGGTCCGGTAGTAGACGTAGAGTTCGCATCGGATAAAGAACTGCCTCGCATCTATGACTCTCTCGAAATCAATAGACCCGACGGCACTAAACTCATATTAGAAGTACAATCGCACATAGGCGAAGACGTAGTGCGCGCTATCTCTATGGACTCCACCGAAGGGCTTAGCCGTGATACCGAAGTTATCGCCACAGGTAGCCCTATCAAAATGCCTATAGGCCACGATGTATATGGACGCCTCTTCAACGTAATAGGCGACGGCGTAGATGGGCTCGGTAACCTGCCTAAGGACGGCGACAACGGCTTGCCTATCCACCGTCCTGCCCCTAAGTTCGAAGAACTCTCCACCACCACCGAAGTACTCTTCACCGGTATCAAAGTCATCGACCTTATTGAACCTTATGCCAAAGGAGGTAAAATCGGTCTCTTTGGCGGTGCGGGTGTAGGTAAAACCGTATTGATTCAAGAGCTGATTAACAACATCGCCAAAGGTCACGGCGGTCTCTCAGTATTCGCTGGGGTAGGCGAGCGTACCCGTGAGGGGAATGACCTTCTCCGCGAAATGATTGAATCAGGCATTATTAAATACGGTGATGCTTTTGTGGAATCAATGGAATCAGGTAGCTGGGATTTGAGCAAAGTAGACCGCAATGCCCTTAAAGAATCTAAAGCCACTTTCGTGTTCGGACAAATGAACGAACCTCCTGGAGCGCGTGCGCGTGTGGCACTCTCTGGATTGACGATTGCCGAATACTTCCGCGATGGCGCTGGCGAAGGTCAAGGGAAAGACGTGCTTTTCTTTGTCGATAATATCTTCCGTTTCACCCAAGCAGGTTCTGAAGTATCAGCCTTGTTAGGACGTATGCCATCAGCGGTGGGATACCAACCTACCTTGGCTACCGAAATGGGGGCTATGCAAGAGCGCATCACCTCTACCAAACACGGCTCTATCACCTCAGTACAAGCGGTGTACGTACCTGCCGATGACCTTACCGACCCTGCTCCGGCAACTACCTTTGCCCACCTCGATGCCACTACGGTATTGTCGCGTAAAATCGCCGAGCTCGGTATCTATCCTGCGGTAGACCCGCTCGACTCTACTTCGCGTATCCTTACTCCCGAAATCTTGGGTAAAGAGCACTACGAGTGCGCGCAACGCGTGAAGGAGCTTTTGCAACGCTACAAACAATTGCAAGATATCATCGCTATCCTCGGTATGGAAGAGCTTTCAGAAGACGATAAAATCGCGGTAGCCCGTGCGCGTCGCGTACAGCGTTTCTTGTCTCAACCATTCCACGTAGCTGAACAGTTCACTGGCTTACCTGGTGCTTATGTAGATATTAAGGATACCATCAAAGGCTTTAATATGATTCTCGACGGTGAACTCGATCACCTTCCTGAAGCTGCCTTCAACCTCAAAGGTACGATTGAAGAAGTAATTGAAGCTGGTGAAAAAATGGTGCAAGCTGCACAGGCAGATCTTGCAAGTGCATAGTATTACACTCTTTGACAAAGTCTCCAACTTTGTCAAAGTCTTAAACAGGAAATTAATAAAATGACAGTAGAAATCCTCACTCCTGAAGCCCTTTTGTTTAAAGGTGAAGTAACCGCAGTGAATGCTCCTGGGGCTAAAGGTCCTTTCGTAATATTAGACCACCACGCCCCTATCATATCAATACTCACAGCGGGCGAAATAACCCTCTTTGAGGGTAAAAAAGAGCTTCATCGTTTCACTATTACTGGGGGTACTTTGGAGTGCAATAACAATAAAACCGTAATACTCGCTGATTGAGAGAGTACTAAGATGAAATTTTTTTGTTTTCATTGTAAAAATTTTGAATGTTAATAACCGACTGCTTTGCAACAGTCGGTTATTTGTTTTTGCCATTTTGAAAAGAATGTTATATCTTTGCATTGTCAAATCAATAACTAAATACAACAAAACTTTATTGTCTCTTAACTAAGTGTCTTTATGAACCCACAAACTGTACAAAATTTCTCTAATGAGTTCCTTCCCGAAGAAAAGGAACTTATAGTGCTCATTGAAAGCCCTACCAATGGAGCAACATATTATAATGGCGCTTGGGTGCCTTCTAACAACCCTTTGGCGTATATTGAGGTAGCTACAGGTGAGCTCTTTCAAGACAATATCCGTTTAGAATGGTTGGTATCTGATGAAAGTAATTGGCAGTATTACTTCGCTCCACTGAAAGCTTTCCGCATCAAAGTGCGCCCTAAGAAACCTGAATTATCTCACCCTGAGCAACGTTGCTTTATGTTGGTAGCAGTCTTGGAAGAGAATGTAACCGAACCTCGTTTTGACCCTATTATTGATGAGTACAACACAGAGGTTACTTATGAAGATGAAGATTTTAGTTTAGTACTCGATCGAGAATACGATTGGTTTGAGGGTGAAATCCTCTACACCGATGAAGAAGTGCAGTTCACCGTAGAAACTACCGAGCTAAATGAGCTACAAACTCTCTTAAAATCTTTCAAAAATGCTACTAAGGGTAAATTCGACAAATGGGTAGCAACCCTCAAAACTTTTGCTGCTGAAAAGCTTACTGCCTTAGCTAATAAATGGCAAAAAGAAGAAGATGCCAACACTCTCGATATTACCCCCAAGAGTTTTGCTCAGCGTATGAGTATCACAAGTATCATTCTATTTGAAGACGAGGAGCGTTTCTGTGTCTATTTTGATGATGACGATATGTTCTGGGGGCACGCCATTGCCGTATACGGGAACCTCAACGGAGAGCTCGAAGAGGCTACTATTGAAGGATAACCTTTTACCTCTTACCTAAAAAACAGTGATTTCAAAAAATACCATAGATAAAGTTTACGACCAAATGCGCGTGGAAGAGGTCATCGGCGACTTCGTTCAGCTTAAGCGCGCTGGCTCTAACTACAAAGGGCTGAGCCCGTTCTCTAACGAGCGGACGCCCAGCTTTATGGTCTCACCCGTAAAGCAAATATGGAAGGATTTCAGTAGTGGTAAAGGAGGCAACGCGATTGCCTTCCTAATGGAACACGAACACTTCACTTACCCCGAGGCGATTCGTTACTTAGCTAAAAAATATAACATTGAAATCGAAGAAACCCAACAGTCTTCCGAAGAAAAAGCACAAGCCGATGAGCGCGAGAGCCTCTATATCGTTTCGGAATACGCCCAACAGTATTTTCAAGACACTCTCTTTAATACCGAAGCTGGCAAAGCTATCGGGATGAGTTACTTCAAAGAACGTGGCTTTACCGATGAAACGATACAAAAATTCCGTTTAGGGTTTTCTCCCGATGAGTGGACAGCCTTCACCGATACCGCCCTCGCAAAAGGCTACAAATTAGAGTTTTTGGAAAAAACCGGGCTTACGATTGTCAATGCCGACCGTAAGTTTGACCGTTTCAAAGGCCGCGTGATGTTCCCCATTCACTCAATGAGCGGACGCGTATTGGGCTTTGGTGGTAGGATTCTTACCAACGACAAGAAACAAGCGAAATACCTCAACTCACCCGAAAGCGATATTTACCACAAGAGCAAAGTGCTTTACGGCATTTTCTTCGCCAAACAAGCTATTGCCAAAGCCGATAACTGCTACCTCGTGGAGGGCTATACCGATGTGATTCAAATGCACCAAAAGGGCATTGAGAATGTCGTCGCCTCTAGCGGTACCGCCCTTACAGTCGACCAAATCCGACTCATTCACCGCCTTACACCCAATATCACGGTGTTATACGACGGTGATGCAGCAGGCTTGCGCGCTTCTATTCGCGGGGTCGACCTCATTTTGGAACAGGGAATGAACGTAAAAGTATGCACTTTCCCCGATGGCGATGACCCCGATAGCTTCGCCCGCAAAACGGCTTATGAAGACTTGGTACTCTACCTCGAAAACAACGCTACCGACTTTATCCGTTTCAAGGCTTCTCTCCTGATGCAAGAAGCCCAAAACGACCCTATCAAAAAAGCCGAAACTATTCGGGATATGGTGGAAAGCATCTCCAAAATTCCCGATTTGATCAAGCGAGAAGTGTACGTGCGCGAGTGCGCCAGCATTATGGACATTTCCGAACAAGTGCTCTTCTCCACCTTGGCGCAAATCCTCAAAAAAGACTTTTACGAAGGACAAAAAGTAGAGCGTAAGCAAAAGTCTTCTATGCAGGTAGTGCAAACGCCAGAAGAAGCTCAAAAACGCACAATAAACCGCTTAGAGGTATTAGAGCACGATTTGATAAAAATTCTCCTTTCAAAAGGAAATGAAGACTGTGTTTTTGAAGATACCATTTTAGTTGAAGAGGAAGACGGTAGCTTAAATGAAAAGCAAGTACAGCAAACCTTAAAAGTTTACGAAAAGATTTTTTTGGAATTACAGGAAGACGAAATAGAGTTCGCTAACCCCAACTTTAAACAAATATATGAACAATTAATGACTAAGTTCCAAGAAGATGCCTCCTACGATATGAGTAGGTTTGCAAATGAACTCCCAGTAGAACTTAGTGCTAAGGTGTCCGACCTCGAAATGGAAGATGAGTTTAGACGTTTAGACAATTGGCTAAAACGCGATATTGTAGCAAAAGAAAAAGACAGAGACTTGAACAGAATTATCTCAGATATTATCCTAAATATTCGCTTACTACTGATAATGCATCTCATTAGTAACTTAGCCGAAAAAGTACGTTCTGAAATAACAGATGAAGAGCGCAAAAGCATTATGGAAGAGGTCATAGGATACAACCAACTAAAAACTATATTAGGAAAGCGCTTGAATGTGATAATAAATTATTAAAATAACACCTGTTTGATGTAAGAAAAACTATATTACAGCCTTTGAAAAAATTCAAAGGCTTTCTTTTTGGGCCAAACTCACGCTAATTTTTATTTTTAGTCTATTGTCATTCCTCATTATTTTTGTACTTTTGCACTTTCTAACAAACACTCTAATATTTGCTTTATGCTGCTTGCTATTTGCTTTTGTTTGCAAGAAAGACATTCTTTCAGAAGAAAACGGTAGGAATACCAAAAGCAATTCGTCCGAATAGTCTGACAAGTCCGATAACTAACCCCCTAAGAACTAACGTCTAAAATAATAAATGAAACCCATTGAACGAGCGGCACGTCTATTTGCCGATATCAACGAACTGCTGATCTCCAGCGGTGCTAACACCCGACGCGTAGAGCGCAATGTAGAGCGCATTTCTAACGCCCTAAATTACCATTGCGAAAATTTCTATTCGCACTCCGCAATAGTACTTACTGTGCAAGATAAGACCACAGGCGAGAAAGAAACTATCGTGCGCACCATCCCGCATCACGGGGTGAACTTTAGCGCTATTTCCGATATCAGCATCCTCTCGTGGGAGGCGATTGAAAAACAACTGCCTATTGAAGAAATCGAAGAACAAGTAGCCACTATCAAGGCACGTCCGCACTACAATATGTACGCAATGTGGTTCTTCGTAGCCGTGGCAGGTGGTTCGCTCGCTTATGTGTTTGGTGGCAAAGAAGCGAGCTATGCTGAGTTTGGTATGTCGTTTCTCGCTACCTTTTTAGGTTTAGCAGGGCGTCGCATCTTGCAGTTGCGCAAATTCAATGTGTATATCTGTTGGGGCTGGGCAGCTTTTGTATCGGTAGCCGTGATGAGCATTTTCCGCTTGCTCGGCGTACAAGACTATCACAACGCCTTGGCAGCCTGCGTACTCTGGTTGGTGCCAGGGGTGCCTCTAATCAACGGCTTTATCGATATGCTTTCAGGCTGTATTGTAGCGGGGGTGGCAAAGCTCACTCACTCAGCTATTTTGGTATTTATGATTTCATTAGGTTTCTATTTAGCATTACTCTTGTTTGGTTATGAACTTCTTTAATACATTTTTAGAACTATCTCCCCGTATATTTTGGTCGATGTGGATATCTATCGGCTTTGCTTTGTTGTTTAACACACCACGCCGTGCCTTGTGGATTACAGGCTTGTTAGGCGGCATTGGCTGGGGCATTAAGTTTATGCTCTTAGGTACTATTATGCCTGAGCAAATTGTGATTACTTCCTTTTTAGGCGCTTGTGCCGTGGGGCTTTTGGCGGTGTATTTTGCCCACCGCGTACATACCCCTCCTATTGTGTTCACCATTCCTGCCGTGATCAATATGATTCCAGGGAAGTTCGGTTATGAGTTTATGATGAACATCATCAAGATTGTAACCGTACAAACCCCACAAGATGAAACCTTAGATTTGCTCTTCAAAACCTTCAAACTCGGTTTGCAAACCGGCTTCATCACAATGTGTTTAGCCTTCGGAGTGATTGCGCCAATGCTACTGTTCAACACCTATTCAGTAAAAGGTAAAGACCTAAACGACATCATCAAGCGCCGCCTTTCTCGCAAGAAAACACAAGGAGAGTTGCCTAAGCAGCAAGTCGAGAATGAACCTGTATAGTTAGTCAATTGATAATTGATAGTTAAAAATGGAAAACATATTACAAAATATTGCCTTAATACAGCAACGCATCGCTAAAGCTTGTGCCAAAGCAGGTCGTCAGCCTGAGGAAGTAAAACTTCTTTTAGCTACCAAAACCGTGTCGCCAGAGCGTATCAAAGTAGCCCTCAATGCCGGATATACCCTTATTGCCGAAAACAAGGTGCAAGAGCTCAAAGAGAAGTACGATGCCCTCAAAGATACACCCCATACAAATCACTTCATCGGCCATTTGCAAACGAATAAAATTAAGGAAATCCTGCGCTACGATGTCTCTTGTGTAGAATCAGTAGACCGCTGGGATTTAGCTCAAAAACTGCACAATCGCTTAACAAGTGAAGGCAAGACTATCGATGTCTTTATTCAAGTAAATACTTCTAACGAGGAAAGCAAGTTTGGTGCTGACCCTGCCGATGTGCTCTCCCTTGTAAAACAAGTAGCTACTCTCCCTTCTCTACACATCAAAGGACTAATGACTATTGGTCTTTTTAGCGCCGAAACCGATAAAGTACGCGCCTGCTTTAAGCTCCTCAAACGCCTTCAACAAGAAATCATCGCTCTTAATTTACCAAATGTAGACCCCAAAGAGCTCTCAATGGGAATGAGTGGCGACCTCGAAACCGCTATCGAAGAAGGTGCTACCATCGTGCGTGTAGGCACTGCCATCTTCGGCAAGCGCGTATATCCTGATAGCTACTACTGGAACGAAAAATAGTCGTTAGCCGTTAATGTTCATTCTTTAGCCTTCGGTATCTCTCCGCTGGCGCGAGCTTGTTGCTCGTGTCCCCTTTTACTAATTTCCAAATTTGCTAATTTCTTCCCCTGCCTGTGCGGCTCGCACTGCTTGTGTGGCTCACTCTGCTTGTGTAGCTCGCACCTTCTTCATTTCATCTAAACTACTTTCCTGATTTTTAACTCCTAACACCTAACTCCTAAAATATTTCATAAATAAAACTTAAAAAAAGTCTTCGTTTTTGTTGTGTTTTATATTTTCTTTATTTACTTTTGCCCCATCATTTAATAAATACAGTAGTTAATAGGAAAAATAAGTAATCTCTAACAACTAATTTCTATCTCCTATTTTCTATTTCTTGAAATAATAAATAACTAAAAATAATGGAACACCAAAATCAACAAAACAAAAGTTACGTATTGCCTATTGCAATGATGTTCGCTCTGTTCTTTATGATATCATTCGTAACAGGCTTGCAAAACCCGTTTGGGGTAATTGTTAAAAACCAATTTATGGCAAGTAACCTCGAGTCTCAATTGGGGAACTTAGCCAACTTTATCGCTTATGCCTTTATGGGAATCCCCGCAGGGCTAATGCTACAACGCATCGGCTATAAAAAAACAGCTTTAACGGCTATCGCTGTAGGTTTCTTAGGCGTTTGTGTTACCTTCCTTTCTGGTACTATGGGTAGCTTCGGGGTATACCTCACTGGGGCATTCATCTCTGGCTTCTCTATGTGTATGCTCAACGTAGTGGTAAACCCAATGCTCAACACCCTCGGTGGTGGTGGCAAACGCGGTAACCAACTCTTGCAATTTGGGGGTGCTATCAACTCTATCGGGGCTACTATCGTACCCGTATTGGTAGGGTATCTCATCGGTACTATTAGCGCCGATACTTCTATCGCCGATGCCAACCCTGCCCTCTTCTTAGCAATGGGTATCTTCGCTTTGGCATTTATCGTGCTTGCCCTAATGCAAATACCCGAACCTCACGCTGCTCTAAAACAAAAAGATGTAACCGATAAACACAGCCCGCTTTCTTTCCGTCACTTTATATTAGGAGCAATAGCCATCTTCTTGTATGTAGGTATTGAAGTAGGAATCCCTAACATCGCAAACCTATTTATGACCAGTAGCACAAATATGCACGGCTTAGCAATGGATACCACTATTGCAGGTTCAGTAGTAGGCACCTATTGGTTCTTAATGTTCATCGGTCGTCTCACCGGAGGCTCTTTAGGCTCTGCTTTCTCAAGTAAAGGAATGCTTACCTTTGTCTCTTTATTAGGACTCGTATTCGTGCTCTTGGCAATCGTAATGCCATCAGACCAAATGGTGAATATGCCTGTATTCCAATCTAATATCTCATTTGGCTTTGCCGAAGTGCCTATCAGCATTATGTTCCTTATTCTTTGCGGTTTGTGTACCTCAGTAATGTGGGGAGGCATTTTCAACCTCGCTACCGAAGGCTTAGGTAAATACACCGCAGCCGCTTCAGGTATCTTTATGGTAATGGTGTGTGGTGGTGGTATTTTGCCAGCAATACAAGGTTGGGCAGCCGATGCTTTTGGCTATATCGAAAGCTATTGGGTAATCGTGCTTGCGCTCCTCTTCCTCTTGTACTATGCCCTTGCAGGAAGTAAAAACGTAAATACCGATATCAATGTAGATTAATAATCAAATTTCCCTTATTTAAAAATGAGACTGTTCCTGCTTTTAGCGGGGCAGTCTTTTTTATTTTCTCTCCCAAAAATCCTTTTAACTTCACCAATGGCGTCGTCGGCATTTGTCCAGTAAGTAAATTAGGGGAAGGTTATCAACCTCTATGGTCTTTATCTCTTGCATCCTCTCCATCGTATCTCCCCCTTTGAAGGAAGTCCGCGAGAGCGGAGTAAGTGAATAGGGGAAGGTTTCTCTCACTTTTCCATCGCATCTCCCCCCTTGAGGGAAGTCCGCGCCAGCGGAGTATGTGTATTAGGGGGGATGTTTCTTTCAAAGGATATATTTTTTCCCGTCACCACACTCCCCCTCTCTGAGGGGGCTAGGGGGAGGTTTCCCTCGTCATTCGTCCCTCGTCATTCTGTCATATCCTGAAATAGGTTT
>NZ_BPUU01000027.1:0-27015 GCF_054772415.1 Capnocytophaga sp. HP1101 | reverse complement strand
TAGTATCACCACGTTTCTTTTAAGATAACGTAAATATAATATAAAAAAGACACTCTGTGAGATTGCAATCATAGAGTGTCTTTTTTTATACTTGTCTAAAATGGTTATTCCTTGAAGAAAGAGTCTACAAACTCATATTTGTTAAAAATTTGTAGGTCGTCTATCCCTTCTCCTACACCAATGTATTTTACAGGAATCTGAAACTGGTCAGAGATGCCTATTACCACACCTCCTTTAGCAGTACCGTCCAATTTGGTAACTGCTAAAGCGGTTACTTCAGTGGCTTTAGTAAATTCTTTCGCTTGTTCAAAGGCATTTTGTCCAGTAGAACCATCGAGCACTAACAGCACTTCGTGAGGAGCATCAGGAATCACTTTTTGCATCACACGCTTTATTTTACTCAGCTCGTTCATCAAGTTTATTTTGTTGTGCAAGCGTCCTGCTGTATCAATAATCACTACATCAGCGTTTTGTTTTACTGCCGAACTCAATGTGTCATAGGCTACCGAAGCAGGGTCACTACCTAACTGTTGCTTAACCATCGGTACACCTGTACGGTCTGCCCACACTTGCAATTGGTCTATGGCGGCTGCCCTGAAGGTATCAGCAGCACCTAATACTACTTTCAACCCTTTTTTAGTAAACTGACTTGCAAGCTTACCAATAGTAGTAGTCTTGCCAGCACCATTTACGCCTACAACCATCATCACATAAGGCTTTTTATCAGTAGGTAAAGCAAAGTCTGTTGCCTCTCCCGTATGGGTTTCAGATAGTAAACCAGCTATTTCTTCACGAAGTATGGTGTTGAGCTCCGAAGTACCTAAGTACTTGTCTTTAGCCACACGCGCTTCAATACGGTCTATGATTTTCAAGGTAGTATTAACCCCTACATCGCTGGCAATAAGCACTTCTTCCAGATCGTCAAGTACCTCCTCATCTACTCTCGATTTTCCCACGAGAGCTTTCCCCAAGCGGTCAAAGAAGCTGTTTTTAGATTTCTCTAAGCCTTTATCTAAAGTTTCTTTCTTTTCTTTTGAAAAGATATTTTTCAAAAATTCAAATGCCATAACTTATTCTATATTTTAGGATATGAGTGCAAAGGTAGTAAAAAAGTTTATATATGCAAAAAAGCTGTCTCACGACAGCTTTTTAAAATATGATAAAAATAGAGAAAATTTAATTATTTCTTCTTCAAAAATTCATCAACGAGCTCAGGAGCCATTACGCTTTCTACGAAAGTATAAGCACCTGTTTTTGGTGATTTCACCATTTTGATAGCTTTAGTAAGCTTCTTAGATTTACCTTGTAGGGTTGCTACTGTTTTCTTTGCCATAACGTTTTAATTATTTAATTTCTTTATGAACAGTTACTTTCTTGAGAATAGGGTTGAACTTCTTTAGCTCTAATCTATCCGGAGTATTCTTCTTGTTTTTGGTAGTGATGTAACGTGAAGTTCCTGGAAGTCCAGACTCTTTGTGCTCAGTGCACTCCAAAATAACCTGAATTCTATTTCCTTTTTTAGCCATTTTAGTATTCTTTTAAATTAGTTAATATATCCGTTACGTTCTACTTCTTGTAGCACTGCATAAATACCTTTCTTGTCGATAGTCTTAATCGCAGCTGCCGATACTTTCAGTGTAATCCAACGATTCTCTTCCGGAATGAAGAAACGTTTAGTACGGAGATTTACATTAAATTTACGTTTAGTTTTGTTCATTGCGTGCGACACATTGTTGCCCACCAATGCTTTTTTGCCTGTTAAGTCACAAACTCTTGCCATTTTTTCTCTATTTATTAATGTGTTATTTATATTCAGGGCGCAAAGGTATAACTATTTTTTGAAATAGCAAAACTTTTTTTCTCTTTTTTCAGATTATTTTTGTGTGCATAAATCTATTATATGCTGTATTTCATATGTTTAATAGCTTTAAGATTATTACTCATATATTTCAAAACTACTGTTCTTTAGCCACAATATAACCTTATCTTTATTTAATCTTTGCCTTGGTTTTACCTCTTTTTCATCTTACCTTCGCCTTATCTCCACCTATTCTTTATCTGCCCGTGCGGCTCGCACCGTCTTTTGTTCGTCTTTGCGTCGCTACACTCCCCCTTTGAGGGGGGGCGGGGGGGATGTTTCCTTCGTCTTTTGTTTATCTGCCCGTGCGGCTCGCACCGTCTTTTGTTCGTCTTTTCATTATTTGCCTGTCGTGCTACGACTGCCCGTGTGGCTCGCACCTGCCTGTGTGGCTTGCACCGTAATTTGTCATTAGTTTAGTATTATTGGCATTTCTGGTATTATCGGTATTATCAGTATTATTAGTATTATTTGCTATTTTCCTAATTATTCGTACTTTTGTGCCCTACAATCATTTAAGAAACAGTATATTCAATGAAAATAAACGATTTATTATCCATAGCACACACTTACGGTAGCCCTGTATATGTGTATGATGCCCAGAAAATTACTTCTCAATACAACCGACTTACCAGCGCTTTTGCCTCAGTACCCAAGTTGCGCATCAACTATGCAATGAAAGCCCTTTCTAATGTTTCTATCTTGAAGTTAATGAAAGATTTAGGAGCAGGTCTTGATACCGTTTCTATTCAAGAGGTACAATTGGGCTTATTGGCAGGTTTTGCCCCTCAGCAAATTATCTTTACCCCTAACGGAGTTTCAATGGACGAGATTGAGGAGGCTATGCGTCTTGGTGTACAGCTCAATATTGATAATCTTTCGTTCTTAGAACAGTTCGGTACACAACATCCTGAGGTGCCCGTGTGTATTCGTATCAATCCGCACGTGATGGCAGGCGGTAATAGTAAGATTTCGGTGGGACATATCGATAGTAAATTCGGAATTAGCATTCACCAAATTCCCCATATTTTGCGTATTGTCGAAAATACCAAGATGCACATCAACGGTATTCATATGCATACAGGTAGTGATATTTTGGATATCGATGTGTTCCTTTACGCTGCCGAAATACTCTTTGAAACCGCTAAAAACTTTAAGGATTTACAATTTATCGACTTTGGTAGTGGCTTTAAAGTACCTTATAAAGAGGGTGATATACAAACCAATATAGAAGAGTTGGGCGAACGTCTCAGCACTCGTTTTGCAGAGTTCTGTAAAGAATATGGACGCAAGCTTACGTTGGCTTTCGAGCCCGGTAAGTTTTTAGTAAGTGAAGCAGGCTACTTTTTAGTAAAGGTGAATGTGGTGAAACAAACCACTTCTACGGTATTTGCAGGCATCGACTCTGGTTTTAATCATCTTATCCGACCTATGTTCTACGGAGCTACTCATTTTATCGAAAACATTTCTAACCCCGAAGGCAAAAAACGCTTCTATTCGGTGGTCGGTTATATATGTGAGACCGATACTTTTGCCTCTAACAGACAAATAGCTGAGATTACCGAAGGCGATATCCTCTGCTTCCATAACGCAGGTGCTTATTGCTATACGATGGCAAGCAACTACAATTCACGTTTGCGTCCAGCCGAAGTATTGTGGCAGAATGGTGAAGCTAAACTGATTAGAAAGGCAGAAACGTTTGAGGATTTAGTAAGAGGACAGGTATATTAGCAATAAAACTTTGCCAAAGTTTCAAACTTTGGCAAAGTTCATACTTCTTCTATTGCCTGTGCGGCTCGCACTTATTGCCTGTGTGGCTCGCACTATAAAAACCGGTTATGCCAGCTATCTTCCAAAGGCACTTCCCAATTCTCTTCGTATTCTATTTTAGTATTTACCAAGTTGTTGAACACTATAGTCTGTGCCGATACCGCTTTATCTTTTACCATCTTTTTAAAATCAGCGAGGTTTTTATAGGCAATGTGTTCACCTTGGCGGTAGCTCACATTCATACGGTCAAGCAATGTAACGTTGTATTGGGTTTCTAATTCCTGAATAAAATGCGCTAAAGCATCAAGAGAGCAACCCCCTACACCGTGTGCATCAGGTGATGCTCCTATCACAATAAAGCGGTTGTAGCGTATTTCAAAAGATGATAGCAAGTCCTTGCCGTGTACCATCCAGTGGTTTATAAAGTTTTCTAATTGAGTGTGCAGTTGCTTTTGCTCTTCTTCTGTAAAACTGCGGTTGCATTGGTATACCCACACACGGGCATCATCAGGGAGTTCTTTAAATTCTTTATACACTTATATCTAATAATTATTTGTTAATTGTTAATGATTAATTCACAGTTTGCCCCTCTCTTTGGGAGAGGGGAACGGGGAGAGGACTTACTTCTTCATCAGCCTATCCAAGTTTCTCTTATTATCGCGGTCTTTAATAGTTTCTCGCTTGTCGTATAACTTCTTACCGCGTACTAAGGCAATATCCATCTTCGCCAAGCCTTTTTCGTTGATAAAGAGCTTGAGAGGCACGATAGTAAGTCCGCTGTTTTTCACTTCTTTATTGAGTTTGCGTAGTTCTTTCTTCTGTAAGAGCAGTTTGCGTTCGCTTTTGGGGTGGTGGTTGTAATGCGTACCGAAGTCGTATGCCTCAATGGTAGAGTTAATCACAAAAAGCTCTCCTTTGTCGTTGAACTCACAAAAGCTCTCAGCGATAGAGGCTTTTCCCATTCGTATGGATTTTATTTCGGTACCCACGAGCACAATTCCCGCCGTGTATTTGTCGAGAATTTCATATTCAAACTTCGCCCGTTTGTTGAGTATTTGTACTGTTTTCTGAATCATAGTACAAAAGTAGTAATTTTGTCACATATAGCAAGCCTTTTTTAAGTTTTTTTGTACTTTTGCCAAAAATTGCTCTTATGAAATACCTCTTACAACTTTTTGTATTACTACCAATGTCCTCACTTTTAGGGCAACAAAATGATTTTGTGCTCCTCAGAAGCCTTTCTAATGATTTTGTATTCGATATGAAATACGCCACCCCCGATAATTTCCTCAAACAAGCAGTATATGACTGTGGTGAATGTTATCTTCGCAAGAGTACTGCAAAGGCTTTGGTAAAAGCTAATGAAGAGTTTAAAACGTTGGGATACCGCATTAAGCTGTTCGACTGCTACCGACCGCTTTCAGTACAAAAAAAGATGTGGAAGATCCTACCTGGTACTCATTATGTAGCAAACCCCGCGAAAGGTTCTAAACACAATCGCGGGGCTGCTGTCGATCTTACCCTTGTAGATGCACAAGGTAAGGAATTAGATATGGGCACTCCTTTTGATTTCTTTGGTCAAAAAGCACATCACACTTGCACCACACTCCCTAAAAAGGTACTTGAGAATCGCAAGTTGCTCAAAGATGTACTCAATAAATATAACTTTAAATCTATCTTCTCAGAGTGGTGGCACTATGAGTACCGTCCTGAAATGCAGTCTAAAGTCGAGGATTTCCAATGGCAATGTAAATAAATTGCCTTGCTTGTCGTGCTACGATTAATCGCCTGTCGTGCTACGACTAATTGCCTGTCGTGCTACGACTATTTCAGATTTTGTGGTACTTCCAATATCTCTATACTCTTTACCCTTATAGCGTTTTGCACCAAGTGTCTTGTGTATTCAGGATAAGGCTTTCCAGCAGCAGGTGCTCCCATATTACATTCGCCGTCAGAACCGCCACCTCCGTTAATCCATAAGTAAGCATCGGCGTGTGCCCCTGTGGTTTTAGTAGTGCTACGAGGTCCTAAAGCCGCATTAAAGTTGTTACAAGAGTTATAAGGAGCATTAGCATTTTGGTGCTTAGGTCGGTTGATACCACTGCGACCTGTGTCAATCACGTAGTGTATATCTTTAAAACCTTTAGAAGCTAAATAAGCTACAAATCTCTCAGCGCCCGCTTGTTCTTCGGCAGTACCTCCCAAGCCCGAAACGTTCAGCGCAAAGCCCCGCATATATCGCAAACCTCCATCTATGATAGCATTAGCTATATTTTCAGGATACTGGGTTACCAATCCCGAATTGCCAGCGTGAATATAGCTCACCACATTAGGATTGTTCTTATATAATTTTTCGGCAGCATAAGTGAGCAAAGTAGCACGTTCAGTATACTCAGCCGTTCCCTTTTTATGTCCACAGTAGTTAATGGCATCAGGTTCTATAATCACTACCGCACGACGTTGTCCAATAATGGCACTCACACGGTCTATCCACGCTTTGTAAGAAGCTGCATTAGGGTGCCCGCCAGATGAAAACGACCCGCAATCGCGATTCGGGATACCGTAAATCACCACAATAGGCGTTTTGCGTGCGCGTTCTGCTCCTTCCACAAAGTTTCTAAGCCAACGGTCATTATTTTCTTTACCGCCACTACCAGGACTAACACCGCCGTCATACCAACCTCCACAAGGCGTACCATACACTTGGTAATACAGTTTTTTCAACTCGGCGTTTTTTTCATTTTTTACTACGTTTAACCGAGAGGGCTCCAAGTAAAAATCCCAGTCGTAAGCTACTGGCTTTTTACTTTGTGGTGGGTTAGGTGGAGTAGGAGGGGTAACCGGTGGCGTAACAGGAGGGGTAGTAGGGGTCTGCGTTGTCGGCGTTTGTGTAGTAGAGGTTTGCGTTGTTGGAGACTGTGTAGTGGGGTCGGTCTCTTCCCCCGATTTTTCACAGGCGGTCATTACCCATAAAAAAGCTACTAAAGATAGTAATTTCTTCATAATCTTTAATCTTATTTATTGTATTATTATATTTATATTGTCTCTTTCACGTCACATCTCCCCCTTTGGAGGGGGCTGGGGGGAGGTTTATAACCAATAAATTAATCCAATTCTTGATTCGCATTTATAATTGTACATTGTGCTACGACTATTTTAGATCTTGTGGTACTTCCAATATCTCTATACTCTTTACCCTTATAGCGTTTTGCACCAAGTGTCTCGTGTATTCAGGATAAGGCAATCCCGCTTTAGGAGCCCCCATATTACACTCGCCGTCAGAGCCACCACCTCCGTTAATCCATAAGTAAGCATCGGCGTGTGCCCCTGTGGTTTTGGTAGTACTACGCGGACCTAAAGCTGCATTAAAGTTATTGCAAGAGTTAAAAGGAGGGTTAGGATTTTGATGCTTAGGTCGGTTGATGCCACTACGCCCTGTATCAATCACGTAGCGCACTTTATCAAAACCTTTGGTAGCCAAATAAGCTACAAATTTCTCAGCACCCGCTTGTTCTTCGGCAGTACCTCCTAAGCCCGAAACGTTCAGCGCAAAACCACGCATATATTGTAAGCCTCCGTCTATAATAGCATTAGCAACAGCTTCAGGATTTTGGGTGACCAAAGGTCCATTTCCAGCGTGAATGTAGCTCGCTACATTAGGATTGTTCTTATTTAGTTTTTCAGCAGCATAACTAAGCAGTTCAGCACGCTCATTGTATTTAGCTGAACCTCTTGGGTGACCGCAGTAGTTAATGGCATCAGGTTCAATAATAACCACCGCACGGCGTTTTCCAATAATAGCACTTACACGGTCTATCCACGCTTTGTAAGAAGCCCCATTAGGGTGTCCTCCTTTTGAAAACGACCCACAATCGCGATTCGGGATACCGTAAATCACTACAATAGGCGTTTTATGAGCCCGTTCTGCTCCTTCAACAAAGTTTCTCAAATAACGGTCATTCTTCTCGCTACTTGGGTTAATACCGTCATACCAACCTCCGCAAGGCGTACCATACACTTGGTAATACAGCTTTTTCAACTCGGCATTTTTTTCTTTTTTTACTACGTCTAACCGAGAGGGCTCCAAGTAAAAATCCCAGTCATAGGGTATTTGAGTTTGCGTATAGGAGGGCGTATCTTCCCCTGATTTTTCACAGGCGGTCATTACCCATAAAAAAGCTATTAAGGATAGTAATTTCTTCATAATCTTTAATTTTATTTATGTTTTAACTTGGCAAAAATAGGAATTTATTTTCATTTACCCAAAATTATTTTCTAATTTATTTTTTCATCTATCCTCCTCCGTTTGCTCTCCACTTCTTCACCATCTCATCTCTACTATTCCTTCGTTCATTGTTCGTCTTTTGTTCGTCATTCCTTCGTCTTTTGTTCGTTCATTGTTCGTTCATTGTTCGTTCATTGTTCGTTCATTGTTCGTTCATTGTTCGTTCATTGTTCGTCTTTTGTTCGTCTTTTGTTCGTCTTTTGTTTATCTGCCTGTGCGGCTCGCACCGTCTTTTGTTCGTCTTTCCTCCATTCATTCTTTATTTACTTGCCTGTCGTGCTACGACTGCCTTTGCGGCTCGCACCGTCTTTTGTTCGTCTTTTCCTCCATTCATTCTTTATTTACTTGCCTGTCTTGCTACAACTGCCCGTGCAGCTCGCACCGTTTTTTGTTCGTCATTCGTTCGTCTTTGCGTCGCTACACTCCCCCTTTGAAGGGGGCGGGGGGTGTTTCCTTCGTCTTTCCTCCATTCATTCTTTATTTACTTGCCTGTCGTGCTACGACTGCCCGTGTGGCTCGCACCGTCTTTTGTTCGTCATTCGTTCGTCTTTGCGTCGCTACACTCCCCCTTTGAAGGGGGGCGGGGGGGATGTTTCCTTCGTCTTTTGTTCGTCTACCTTTTCATTTACTAATTTACTTATTTGCCAATTTATTAATCTGTTAATTTGCTAATTTCAAATAAATGCAGTACCTTTGCATCTATTATCATTTAATGACGCCAATTAGTTTAAAAGCCCTTTATATCAAAGGAAGCAATAAGTATGTGGTACACATTTTGATAAAGTCTAAAAACTGATTTTATATTATTTAATAATATATAACTAAAAACTAACAACTAATGAAAGGAATTATATTAGCAGGTGGCTCTGGTACGCGCCTTTATCCCATTACAAAAGGAGTTTCTAAACAACTACTCCCTATTTACGACAAACCAATGATTTACTACCCATTATCAGTGCTGATGCTTTCGGGCATTCGCGAGATATTGGTGATTTCCACACCTCAAGATTTACCTGGCTTCCAGCGACTTTTGGGCGATGGTTCCGACTTTGGTATCACTCTCAGTTATGCCGAACAACCCAGTCCTGATGGTTTGGCACAAGCCTTTATCATAGGCGAAGAGTTTATAGGTGATGATGATGTGTGCTTGGTATTAGGCGATAACATCTTCTACGGACAAAGTTTTTCGCAAATGCTCGCTCAAGCAGTGCAAAATGTTGAGAAAGAGCGCAAAGCTACCGTGTTTGGCTACTACGTAAAAGATCCTGAACGTTATGGGGTAGCCGAATTTGACGCGCAAGGCAATGTACTCAGCATTGAAGAAAAACCCGCAGTACCTAAATCAAACTATGCGGTGGTAGGGCTCTATTTTTATCCTAATAAAGTAGTAAAGGTAGCCAAAAATATCAAACCTTCTGCACGAGGTGAATTGGAAATTACGACTGTCAATCAAGAGTTTTTGAATGATGGAGAACTGAAAGTACAACTCTTAGGGCGTGGTTTTGCGTGGCTGGATACAGGTACCCACGATTCGCTCAGTGAGGCATCTAACTTTGTAGAAACTTTGGAAAAACGACAAGGACTCAAGATTTCTTGTTTAGAAGAAATTGCCTATCGCAAAGGTTGGATTACTGCCGAAAAGCTCCAACAACTCGCCAAACCAATGCTCAAAAACCAATATGGGCAATATCTTTCTCAATTAATAAACTAATTTCTAATTCCTAACTTCTGAATCCTAACTATGGCAAAACTAAAAACAGCATATTTCTGTCAGAATTGCGGAACACAATATATCAAATGGCAAGGGCAGTGCAACGTGTGCAAGCAGTGGAATACCATCGTGGAAGAGGTTGTTCAGAAAGAAGCTACCCCTGCGTGGCAAGAAAAAGAGAGTGCTATAAAGAACAAGGCTCCTAAATATATTCCTATTTCGCAAATCGATACCCAACAAGAGGCGCGCCTCAACAGTAATAACCACGAACTTAACAATGTACTGGGGGGGGGTATAGTGCCTGGCTCAGTTACGCTTTTAGGAGGTGAACCTGGGATAGGCAAAAGTACGCTCTTGCTACAAATAGCCTTGAATTTGCCCTATCGTACGCTCTACGTATCGGGGGAAGAGAGCGAAAAACAAATAAAAATGCGTGCCGACCGCATTCCGCATCGCTTGGATAATTGCTATATCCTTACGGAAACTAAAACGCAAAATATCTTTCAGCAAATCAAAGAGCTGTTGCCTGAAATCGTGATTATCGACTCGATTCAAACCTTACAATCCGATTATATTGAGGCTTCGGCGGGGAGCATTTCGCAAATTCGCGAATGTACTTCCGAGCTGATTAAGTTTGCTAAAACTACTCATACACCGGTAATTCTCATAGGGCATATCACCAAAGACGGACAAATAGCAGGGCCTAAAATCTTAGAGCATATGGTCGATACCGTACTCCAGTTTGAAGGCGACCGCAATCACGTGTATCGCATCTTGCGCTCACTGAAAAACCGCTTTGGTTCTACTTCCGAACTGGGGATTTACGAAATGCTCAGCAACGGATTGCGCGAGGTGAACAACCCTTCCGAAATCCTCATTTCTAAAACAGATGAGACCATTAGCGGAACCTCTATAGCCGCCACTTTGGAAGGTATGCGTCCGCTGATGATTGAAATACAAGCCTTAGTGAGCACTGCTGTGTATGGTACGCCCCAACGCAGTACGACGGGATTTAACGCCAAACGCCTCAATATGCTCTTGGCAGTACTCGAAAAGCGCGCAGGCTTCCGCTTAGGAGCAAAAGACGTCTTCCTGAACATCACAGGAGGTATTACCATTGACGATCCTGCTACCGATTTGGGGGTCGCAATGGCTATTTTGTCGTCCAATGAAGATATTGCCATTGAAAAAGATGTGTGTTTTGCCGGCGAAGTAGGATTAGGCGGTGAAATACGCCCTGTACAACGCGTAGAACAACGCATTACTGAAGCCGAAAAGTTGGGTTTCAACACTATTTTTGTCTCTAAATACAACAAAATAGCCCTTAAAAATACGAAAATACGCATTGTAACCGTCGCTAAGATAGAAGATGCGATACAAGAATTATTTGGATAAGAAGAACGCCTTATGTTGAGAAAACTCTTTAAAGATACCATTATTTACGGCATTGCTACCGTGCTCCCTCGTGTGCTTACCCTTTTGCTCACAAGGTTGTACGTGAACAAACTCGATACGGCAGATTTTGGGATCTATTCAGGAGTGTTTGTCTATTTGATTTTGGGGAATGTACTGCTATCGTACGGTATGGAAACCGCCTTTTTCCGCTTTATGAACAAGGGCGAACAGAAGAAAAAAGTACAATCTACGGCACTTACTTCCCTTACAGTGAGCTCGTTGGCTTTTCTACTTATCGCCTATCTCTTGCGACAGCCTATTGCCACGTGGCTGAATTACGATGTGCAGTATATCGTCTTTGCGATTTACATTTTGGTGCTGGATGCCTTGGTGGTCATTCCCTTTGCGTGGCTCAGAAACAAAGGCAAAGCCAAAATCTATGCGATGGTAAAGATAGGGAATACCGCCTTGAATTTAGCGCTTAATATCTATTATCTCAACTACTTATCCGCTGAAAGTATCACTGAAAATGGTGGGGTGTACTACATCTTCTTAGCTAATGTAATTGCCAGTTTGGCGACCTTTATTGTACTGTTGCCTATTTACCTGAAAATACGCTTCCGCTTTGATTATCAACTCTGGAAACAGATGATGTTCTACGCCTTTCCCGTACTTTTGGCGGGGATTGCTTTTGCGGTGAACGAAGGTTTTGACCGCGTATTCTTGCGTATGCTCCTCCCCCCAGACACCGCCGATGCCACCATAGGTATTTACTCGGCTTGTTACAAGATGGGGGTATTTATGAACCTCTTTGTTACTGCCTACAAACTCGGGATAGAACCTTTCTTCTTTAGCAGTGCGCAAGATAAGAATGCTCCTAAAACCTACGCACGCATTACCGAGTACTTCATCGTGTGTGGGGGCTTTATACTGCTGTTTATCACGGTATTCACAGATGTATTCAAACTCATCTTGATACCTAATAAAGCCTATTGGGACGCCCTGTGGATTGTGCCTATTATTCTGTTGGCCAACCTCTGTTTGGGTATTTATCACAGCCTTTCAGTGTGGTACAAAGTAACCGACCGCACCAGTTTTGGAGCGATTGTCTCCTTAGTGGGAATGGCCATTACTGTCATCTTCAACTTCGCGCTTATTCCTTGGCTCAGCTATAAAGGGGCAGCTTTGGCTACCCTTATCACTTATGCTGCAATGATGAGTATTTCGTTCTACTACGGACAGAAATACTACCCTATACCCTACAAAAAAAGGAAGATAAAAATCTTCCTTGGGATGAGTGTGTTGTTCTCATTTCTTAACTTTTACGCTTTTGGCAACAACCTCTATGTAGGGTTGCTGTTTTTGCTCATTTACGCATTTTTAGGGAGCTTCGCTATAAAAGTCAAATCTCTTGTTAAAAAGAATGTAGGAAATTAAGGAATTTTCTTTTCTTAGCACTACATTTTCTCGAAAAGTTGCATCATTTCTTCTTCTTTGCTTCGCATAAGTGCACTATCTTCAGGGGTTTTATCCTTATAGCCACAGAGGTGTAACAAGCCGTGAGCTAATACCCGTAAGAGCTCTTTAGGGAATGGTACTTGAAAGATTTCGGCATTCTCCTTCACCCGTTCCACCGAAATGTAGATATCCGAGTTGAGCACCTTTCCCTCGGTATAGTCAAAAGTGATGATATCGGTAAGTGTATCGTGTTGGAGGTATTCCACATTGATTTTGTGCAGGTACTCATCATCGCAAAAAATATAGTTGATAGCCCCCGCCTCTTTACCTTCAGATAGGGCTACTTGTTTTACCCAACGTTTTACCGCGTTCTTATTATAAGGAAAAACGAAGGGAGTTTCATTAAAAAAAGAAGTCATTTTTGTTATTGTTTTTGAGGTTTATAGGTACTAATCCCTAACAGTGCATAGATAGGTGAAAAATTGATAAGGATAGTAACCAACAACAATATAGAAACCCCCGAAAGCACTGACGCTACGGTAATAGAAAACTCATTAAAATATCCCAATATAGCTGTAATTACGATAATGAGCAAGCGGATATTTTTATCTAAAGTGCTTATATTTCTTTTCATATAGCTTTGTTTTAAATTTGTGGCAAATATAGTTCTTTATTTTGAATAAAGCAAAGGCTTTTTTAATATATAGTTTTAATTATTTAAGCAAACTTCATTGATTTAGTAGGTGATATTTTAGTAATCACGTAGGTAGGAATGAGTAACATCAGCAAGCACAGTAGCAATACTCCTATATTGAGTAATACTATCCATAGCGGGGTGAAAGCGATAGGGACTTCACTCACGTAATAGGTAGCTGGGGCTAACTTGATAATACTGTAGCGTTGTTGCAACCAGAGCAACAAAAAGCCCAATGCATTGCCCCATAGCAATCCTAAGCCTATAATATAGGTAGCATTATACAAAAATATCTTGCGAATACTGCGGTCTGATGTCCCTAAACTCTTGAGAGTGCCTATCATTGGGGTTTTCTCTAAGATGAGTACAAGGATAGCTGTAATCATATTAAAGCCTCCTACCACAATCATTATCCCGATAATCAAATAGATATTGAAATCGAACATACCGAGCCACTCAAAGATAAAAGGAAACTTCTGAATAATTGTTTGTGAGTCTAAGAAAGTGCCTATTTTACCGTACACTTGTTTGCCTACAGCTTCTATATGGTCGAAATCTTTGATGAAGAGCTCAAAATTACCTATCTCATCGGCTTTCCACTTATTAATTTTCTGGATATGACGAATATCAGTAAAGATGTATGATGCATCGAACTCTTGAAAGCCACTGTTGTAAAGTCCTACAATCTTAAAATTACGCTGGTTAGGTGCTTGAGCAGTCTCATCTTTTAAGAAGATAGCTTGACAGCGGTCGCCTAATTTTAAGTGCAATCGGTTGGCTAAATAGGTAGACATCAGTATCTCATCGGTTACTTCTTCACTTGAAACATTGGGGGTACGTCCTTCGGTAATGAAATCACGAATGAGCGACCAATTGTAGTCTTTACCTACGCCTTTAGTAAGAATGGATTCATACGTATTCTCAGTACGGATAATGCCCCCTTTAGTAGCCACTGCTTGAATATGGGTAACTTCGGGTACTGCTGAAAAAGTAGGATAAAAATCTTGCTCTAACTTAATAGGTTTGGTGCTAACTTCTGATATATTATTGCTGTAATCAAAAATCTGAATATGTCCGTGAAAGACCACTAACTTTTCCCTAATCTTTTGCTGTAAGCCAATACCTGTAGCAATGGCAATGAGCATCATCACCATACCTACAGCAATGGCAGCTATTGCCATTTTGATAATTGGGGAAGAAATTGTACCTTTGTCCCCTTTCGAGAAAATAACTCTTTTCGCTATGAAATATTCAACATTCAAAACAATAATGTCTTTTAGAAGTGCCAAAGTTACACTTTTTTTCTTATGTACGCTTATTTCGTGCAAAAATAATGGACAGTCACAACCCAATACTTCTGTGCAAAATACTGATAAACAAGTAAAAGAAGTAGTGGAGGGTGCTAACCGAATGTATCTTTACATCAAGGATTTGCGTGATAAAAATATAGCTATCGTCACGAACCAAACGGGAATTGTGAAGACCGAAAAGGGGATTTATGTGCATTTGGTGGATACGTTATTAAAGAAGAAAGTATCTATCAGCAAGGTTTTTGCTCCTGAGCACGGATTCAGAGGGGAAGCTGATGCGGGTGAAGTGGTGAAAGACGGCAAAGATACCAAAACGGGCTTGTCTATCGTATCGCTTTATGGTAAAAATAAAAAGCCTACTGCTGAGCAACTCAAAGGGGTAGACCTCGTGCTCTTTGATTTGCAAGATGTAGGGGTGCGTTTCTACACTTATATCTCTACATTGCATTACGTGATGGAAGCTTGTGCTGAACAACGTATTCCTGTAATTGTACTTGACCGCCCCAACCCTAACGCTCATTATATTGATGGAGCGGTGTTGCAGCCTGCTTTCAAGAGCTTTATAGGGATGCACCCTGTACCTATAGTTTACGGAATGACTATAGGAGAATACGCTCAGATGATTAACGGTGAGAAATGGTTGCAATCAGGTGTCACTGCTGACCTGAAAGTAATTCCGTTAGCTTATTATACTCACCAAACGCCTTATAGTTTGCCTGTAAAGCCGTCTCCTAATTTACCTAATGATATATCGGTGAACTTGTACCCCAGTTTGTGTTTTTTTGAAGGGACAAATGTGAGTATGGGGCGCGGTACTGATAAGCAGTTCCAAATTTACGGCTCTCCTTATTTTGAAAAGACAACATTTAGCTTTACACCTCGTCCTAACGAAGGTGATAAGAATCCTAAGTTCAATGGTGAATTATGTTATGGAGAAGACTTAACAAAGACACCACGCTTAGATAAACTAAATCTTACTTGGCTAAAAAAAGCCTTTGAACAAGGCAAAGGCGTGAAGACACCTTTCTTCACCTCATCGTTCAATAAGATTGCTGGTAATGATATACTAAAGAAGCAAATCACTGAAGGGAAGAGCGAAGACGAAATACGCCAATCGTGGCAAAAGGATATTGAAAAGTTTAAGGAGGTAAGGAAGAAATATTTATTGTATCCGTAATTAATGCTAAAATACTAAAAATGCCAATAATACTACTAATACGATTTTTTGAAAGTAGAAGGTAAATTGAGATTTGAAAGAAAGTTGAATGGTGATAGGTGCGAGCCACACGAGCAGGTGTGAGCCACACAGGCAAATGATAAAGTTTGAACGAAGGTAAGGCGAACGAATGACGAAGAAAAGACGAACGAATGACGAAGAAAAGACGAAGAAAAGACGAAGAAAACATCCCCCACCCCCCCTTCAAAGGGGGAGTGTAGCGATGCAAAGACGAACAAAAGACGGTGCGAGCCGCACAGGCAGATAAACAAAAGACGAACAAAAGACGAACAAAAGACGAACAAAGAACGAACAAAGAACGAACAAAGAACGAACAAAGAACGAACAAAGAACGAACAAAGAACGGTGCGAGCCGCACGGGCAGATGAATGAATGACGGTACGAGCCACACGGGCAGATGAACGATGAACGAACAAAAGCCAAAAGAATTTTCTGTTGTAATTGCAAAAAAGAGCTACTTTTTACGTTGTAAAACAGAAAATTTTGTCTTTCATATTTCTCTTATCGGTTTTTAGTTTTGCCTCTTATCTGGTACAAAATTTGTGCAAATATAAAAAAAGTATTACTTTTGTGGAAAATTATTTTCAATATGAAACACTTATTTATTTCTATATTTATAGCTATCAGTGTGTTATCTTGCGCTAAAGAACCTGATACCAATGGCAATCAAGTTAATCTTGGAGGCTCAGACTACGCGGGTGACGATGTTAATTTACGCGTACGCGATTTTATTTGGAAGGGACTTAACACGTATTATTTGTGGCAAGCTGATGTGCCTAATTTGCAAAATAACCGCTTTGGAAAATTGGCAGATACGAAAGCGGGAACTAATAAGGCTTATACTCAATTCTTGAGAAGTTTTAGTGATCCTGAAGATCTTTTCTATAATGGGTTACTCAATAGATATGGTGAGATAGATCGCTTTAGTTATATCACTGATGATTACACTGATCTCGAAAACCAATTTAAGGGAATTACCGCGAGTGTGGGTATAAACTATGCTTTTGGTTTTGTAGACCAAGCAAAAACTAAAGTTTATGCTGTAGTGCGTTATGTAGTGCCTAAATCGGAGGCAGAACAGCAAGGTTTGCAACGAGGGGATTTGATAACCACTATTAATGGGCAAACACTTAACCGTTCTAATTATCTACAACTATTACAAAACACAGCTGTCATTTCGTTTTCAACCTATAGAATTGTGAATGGCAAAGCTACTCTTACAGGGAAAACCTATACCTTAAATCAAAACCAAACGCCCGAAAACCCTGTATTGATTCATAAAGTATTCAACAAGGGAGGTAAAAAAATAGCTTACTTGATGTACAATGCTTTTGTATCGGATTTTGATGAGGCATTGAACGATGCTTTTGCGGAGTTTAAAGCAGAGGGAGTTACTGACCTTATTCTCGATTTGCGCTACAATGGAGGAGGTAGTGTTGATTCGGCTACTTACTTAGCATCGATGATTACAGGTCAGTTTAACGGTCAGGTGTTTGCGGTAGAAAAATGGAATAGCAAGTTGCAACCTTTTAGAGGGAATGAAAGAGAGTATTTTACGTCTAATATGGTAAAAGGCAGTCGGCAGGTAGCTATCAACAGTTTGCGACTTAACAAACTGTATATAATAACTTCGAAAGATACAGCTTCAGCCAGTGAATTGGTTATCAATGGTCTTAAAGCCTACATTGATGTAGTGCAGGTGGGCGAAACCACGACGGGTAAAAATCAAGGTTCGGTGACTGTTTACGACTATACCGATAGACAAAACCAAGTGAAAAACCCTAAACACAAATGGGCGATGCAACCTTTGGTGATGAAGATAGAAAACGCTAAGGGAGTAGGAGACTATGTGAAAGGATTAGAGCCTGATGTTTATATCAGTGAGGTTGTAAATGATTTAGGAGCCTTAGGGGACGAAACTGAGCCTCTTTTAGCTCGCACTTTGCAAGAGATTACAGGGAATGTGAGCGGTAGAGCTTCGCGAGCAGCTACTAAAGAGGCTTTTTACTTTGAGAAGATTGGGACTTCTACCTCTGGGTATTTTGGCTTAAACGAAATGTACTTGAATAGGTAAGAGTTAAGAGTTAGGAAGTAAGAGACAAAAAGAATAATAGATAAAAGGGTGAACAAGTTTTACGAACTAACGGTATCCAACATTACGCAACTTACTACTTCATCGGTGATGATTACCTTTGAGGTGCCTGAGCTATTGAAGAAAGTATTTCACTTTGAAGCAGGCGAATACCTTACTCTTCAGCACACGATTGGCGGAGAAAAGGTGCGCAGGGCTTATTCTATTTGCTCGGGGGTGAATGAGGGCGAACTGAGTGTAGCTGTAAAACGTGTGCCTAATGGTGTGTTCTCTACCTACGCGACTACCCAACTTAAAGCGGGTGATGTATTGGAGGTGATGCCCCCTATGGGGTCGTTCGTATTCTTCTACGATATCTTTGGAAACCGCGATATTATGCTTTTCTCGGCGGGTAGTGGGGTTACTCCTATGATGAGCATTGCCAAAACAGCTTTGGCAAAAACGAACATTAAGGTAGTATTTGTTTATGGTAACAAGTCGAAAGAGGAAACATTGTTTTTTGATGAGATAGAAGCCCTTCGCACAGAGTATCCCGACCGCTTTTTGGTGCACTATGTTTTTAGTCGGCAACCTTGGGGCGACCACTATACGGGGCGTATTAGTGACCAGATAGTGAATGAGTTGTTTACTAAATACAAAGGCTTTAACTGGGGGCGTTACTACGTTTGTGGACCTACGGAATTGGTGAAAAACCTCCGAGAAATGCTCTTGTTACGCGGTATTGATAAAGACCGTATTTTTACAGAGCTTTTTGAAGCTTCCCCTGCTGAGGTAGATTACAGCACCTTGCAAGGCAATACCCAGATTACTCTTGAACTTAACGGCGAGACGCACACTTTTGAGAGTGCGCGTAACCAAAACCTTCTCAGTTCGGCACTCTTACGTGGCTACGATGCACCTTACTCTTGCCTCAATGGTGTGTGTAGTAGCTGTATCGGTAGGGTAGAGGAGGGGGAAGCCAAAATGACGAAAAATGAAGTCCTCAGTGAAGAACAGGTGTCGAAAGGCTATATTCTCACTTGTCAGGCTTATGCGATGACCGATAAAATAAAGGTACGTTTTTAGTATAATGTTAATGAATGTTAATTGCCCACTTTAGTTTGGAAAATGTAAAATAACTATATAATTTTGCACCCAAATTAAAGTGGGTAAAATTGTACTAATACAAAGCAAATACCTCAAATTTTCACAACTTATAAATCCTATTGATAATATTATAATGAAAACTGATGTAAATTAAGGGAAGGAAGGTGTAAAAATAGTACCTTTGCCGTCCCTAAATTATTCTGATAAGATATAAAAATAGAGAAAAAAACGTATTAAAGACTATGAAAAATGTTTTTTTAAGAGTGATACTCTGTACTTTACTGTTGTGTACCTTAGGTAGAGTCACGGCGCAAACAATGCTATCGCAAGTGATAGCTGAAGACCCTGTGAATTTTGCTAATAGAGATTTTGAAGCAGGGACACTTACCGTAAGTATTACTTTGCCTTCGTCACAAGCAAATGTAACAATTACTTTTCCTACGGGAATAGAGTATATTGCTAATTCACTTCAAAGGACAAGTGGTTCGGCTACTATATCACACGTTGCGTCTTCACCTGTTAATAGCCCCGCATTTAGTATTTCGGGGACAGGAGCTATTACTTTTACAGTAAAGAGAAAAGTAACTAAGAGAGCTTTACCCATTTTAGTAGCTACAGGAACTACCCTAAAAGATAAAGTAGAGGTAACCGCTGGAGCTACCACAGATACTAAAGAGTCTAATGTATATACTTTGCCTGTACCTAATATAGTAGTACAGCTTTCAGAGTCTGCTCATAACAATGCTTCGGGTACGAGTGTAAAAACATTTACTCTCAAGAATACAGGGAGAGGGGCAATAAAAGATATTTACTTTTCGGTGAAATATCCTGCAGGTGTAACAGGAAACGAACTCACTTACAACGGAACGCCTCTTACTGCGGTAGGTACTGTTACAGGGGTAGGTAAAAATACAAATGCTACTTTATACAGAGTAAGTAGTTCCTCTGCTGATGGTTTCAAGCTGAACGATGAGATTACTATTACAGAAAGATATACCGTTACGGGTTGCCAAGTCAACCGCCAGATAGTGTACGAAGCTTATTGGGGGGAAAGCCCTGCCGTACTCTATGAAGCACGTGATATAGGTAGAGCGATCAATGTAACTACAGGTACCCCTAATATAGTATTGGATACCAATAGCAGCGACACCTATTTTGAGTGGAAAGATGGACTTTGTGGCAGTACTTTAGGCACCTTTACAGCTCAATATATCAATAAAGGGAGTGGTAATGCCACAGCTTATGATTTACAGATGAATATCACACCTTATGTTGCTTGGAGAGGGTTTAAAAATCATAAACCAGCTAACTTTCGTATTGTAGCTACTGATGGCACAGAGATTCCTATTAGCTCTATGACTCCTAATGACAATGAAGTAGTAACCCGTCAAATTCCTTTCAAAGATTTAGCAGCTTTGGCAAACACGGCTTTAGTGGGTAAAGATATAGGTTTAGAAGATATTGATGGCGATGGATTTAGAGACGATTTTCCTATCGATGGCAAGTTAAAAGTGCGTTTTGATATGGTACAAAACCAACCTATTGTTTGTTTGCAAAACGATAGAGCTATTTTTAGTGTTTCGCCACACTCTGCTTTCACTTATACAGATGCTTGCGGTACCCAAAGAACTTCGGCTGTACACGAGCTCACCAAATATACCTTTAGACGATTGATTTCAGGTGTTGCCGATACTTCTAAGATTCCAGCGTCTCTCTCACAGAATGAACCTACTTTTGGTTACCTATCTGTGGGGAGCCATACTATTATAGCATCACACAGAACACAAGGAAAAGATAATACCAGTTCTATTCCACGTTGGAAATATCAAATGATACTACCTGCAGGAGTTGAGTTGCAAAACGTAAGGTTTTACGAAGGTCTTGGTTTTGGACAATCTACAAAACCTCCTATAACATTGCCTAATGTGCCAGCAGGAGGAACGCTTTCGTACACAGGAGCTAATGGAGTGAGAGGGTATATCACTTTTGATATGCTACTTACCACGCCTTGTAACTCTGGTAATATAACCTTACAGTATTCAATTTCTTATTTAGATAAAATAGGCAATACGGGTAATGAATGCGAATTGCCTTTGATTTGTACATCTACTGACATAGCGACTATCTGTTCAGGCACTTGTGTGGGCAATGGGCCGGTGATGATTAGCACTAAAGCAGAGCGCGCCGATAACTCGTATGGCTGGACTGACTACACTATGACTACCCGCCAAACGCGTGCTAATGTATCGGTGATAGACCGGAGTCGTACGCTCTATTTAGATGATGTAGAGATTATTTCGGAAGGAGAACAAAATGGAGTACTTACTAATAACTTGTACTATCACGCTCAAATGAAAGCACACGCCGAGTTGATTCCTAAGAGTATTGCTATAGCTGTAGGCAGCAATGCTACCGTTACTTTGCAAGCTTCATCAAGCATACTTACCCAAGGCACAAATGCTGACGGGAAGTATTTCCGTTGGAATCTTACCTCTGCTTTACCTACTACAGGAATTGCAGCAGGAGAGAAATTTAAGGTAGTAGTTACTTATCAGGTAAATAATGCTAACAGTAGCAATGATAGAAGCGAAAGAACCAGTAGAAATTATGATGTGCAGGTAGGTGATAAGTCTTTCTTCTATATGCTCAATAATCCTGCTGATACTGCTATGGAAGCAGAAGGTTATCACACCAATGCCTTGTACTGCGGTGCTAAACAAACCCCTGCTTTCTATATAGCAGAGACTTATCAAATTATAGGTACGAATACTTATAATATAGAGGGCTGTGAAGTGAGAAATATAGGAAGCAATCAAGCTTATTTAGCACGTAGATTTAATACTGCTGGCACTTATTTTCAAGACGAATACCGCCCCTCGCGCCGTATTAAAACCTTAAAAATCATCATACCGAGTGCTTATAATATGGTACGCCCTGTAAACTATTCATACCTCAGAGCAAAAGGAGAATGGATAGGGAATGATTTACAAATACCAATATCCAACTTTACATACTCTGATGACGGTACTTATAAAACCTATACATACGTGAATCCGCCAGCAGGTACAGCAGGCTATTTGTATCCTGGAACAGTTTCAGTAGAAAATGTGTATGGCGAAACTGTACAAACTTGGCTACAAGCTACTTGCGATGCAAAAGTATATGTAAGCGAAACACAAGCTAAAGCTGATAAACAGTTGGCAAAAGTAACGATAGATTTTGAGGATTTCTACTATCATTATGCTGATAAGGCTACTATTCCTGTTCAGACAGAAAATTATGAGGAGACAATGCGTTATGCCAAAAAACCTGCAATTAACCTTCTTACGCAAACACCTCAAAACGTTAAGGCTAATAAGAGAAAGCAAACCGTTGATTTTAGAATTACGAATACCAGTGTAGCTGATGCACCTTACGGTTGGATTTCAATCCCCGATGTAACAGGTATCAATGTGGTGAGCTTGGTAGAGCTTGATGGAGCTGGTAATGCGGTACACACTTTCACCGCTCAGAACATTTCTGGCGAAAAAATGTATTTCTTAAGTGAAGCAGGCAACAATGGAATCATCGCTACAAACGCTAATAAGCTTTATCGTTTGGAATACCAAATTACCAATTGTAGTGTGACTAACTTACCTTTTGATGTGTACGCAGGTTGGAATTGTAGTGATAATCCTACTCAAGGATATGCTAAAACTTGCCACGACCAAAAGATTACTTACAATGTGGAGATTGCTAAAAGCTTGAAACAGATCCAGCCAAGTGCTTCTAACCCTGGTGAGAACAATCCTGATAAGATAGGTAGTATTTCAATGTGTGAGAAAACGAAGTATGAGTATACTATCAATAGTGGTGATGAGGGCGACCTTTTCGATACTAAATTGGTAGTAGTGCAAGAACCTGGTCTTACTATTTCAGATGTGGAAGTGGAGTACCCTCTTAACAGTGGTAACCGATATACACAAACATCTACTCCAGCTATTGGCGTTTCACAAGTAGGCAACCGAATTACGTATGACATTACCACTATCTTGCCTAATGGTAGTCTGCCTGGTTCTATTACCGAACCTTCAGATGTGAACAAACGCAACTTGCGATTGAGTTTTAACGTACAACCCGATTGCGAATTTACCGCAGGATCTTCTTTTGATATAGATGTAGAGGGGAATAACCTATGTGGTAACCCTGCCGAAGGTGATAAGACCAAAGTGATTATAGCAGGTATTGCAGGAGTAGACACTAATAAATACAGAGTAAACAACTCTATTGTAAGTCAAGGAGGCAATGCCAATGCCTGTGCTTCATCGTATGCGGTGTTTAAAGGCAAACACGAAATTATAGATCTTTCAGCAAGTGGTAGCTTCCAAACAGGAACTAATGGTTTAGTAGTGATTCGTATCCCTAAAGGATTTGAATACATCACAGGTTCGTTTAGTCCTACTGCTAAAAGCGCAACCTATTTTGATGCTCCTACACTTACTACCCCTTCTACTAAACAAGTGGGAGATGACGAAACAGAACTCAGTATCAAGATTCCTTCTGGAATGAAAGGCAATGATTACTTTGAATATACTATTCAAGTACGACAAAAAGCAAATACTCCTATTATAGAATGTGGAGAAACTAAAAAAATACAGTACTACACTACTGATAGAGTAGATGGTGTAGCTTGTCCGTCAGGACCTTCAAATCCTTGCCCTTCTATTACGGTAGAAACCACTACCCGTCGTGGTGAAGTGAATATACCATTAGAAAGAGCTGATTTGACAATTAAGAATGTACAACTTACCTCTGTGGCTGAGAACAGCAAAGAAAGAGTAAGTATCCAATATGCCGTCGAGAACGCTTCCACAGCTACGCTCACTTACCTTGGCGACCTGCGTGTGAGCTTGTATAGCGACGTGAATAACAACGGAATTATTGAGGAAGCTACCGATACTAAAGTACAAGATTTTACCCTCAGCGGACTCAACTTAGCTCCTGGTGCTACCACTACTCGCACAGAATCGCTCTTGCTCGACCAAAGTCAGTTATGCCGTTTGTATCTCTCTATCCGTAACACCTTCAACCCTTGTTTGTGTAATGATAGAGCTGTGAAAGCAGAAGCACCTACTACTATCAGTGGATTGGTAGCTACCGTAACAGCTTGCGAAATAGGAAAGACTGAAATTACATATAGCTCTCAGGCTCCTGAGTACGAAAGTTATACTTGGGAAGCCGCTACCTCAGGTGTTTTAGCACACTTGTCGGCTACCAATGTGAAGAGCCCTACCTTTGAATACACAGGAACTAACATCACAGCCGTTCAGACGATTACTTACTTGTTGAAAGTTAAAAGAACGAATGCTTGTGAGGCTACGCAAACCGTAACTGTAGTAGTGAATCCAGCTCCTAATGCGCCTGCTGTTACGCCTCAACAGTTCTGTGCGCCTGCTACGGTATTAGATTTGAAATCTCGAATCAACTCATTGACTACTAATTCCGTAAAAGTGTACAGTGGAGGTACTATTCTTTCCGATACTGCTACTTTGCAGTCAGGAACTTATAGAGTAAGTATCGTACAAGCCTCTGGCTGTGAATCTGAAAAAGCCGATGTAACTGTGAGTGTTACCGTATGTAATGTGGTAGCTAAAGATAATAGCTATGTTGTATTTGCGCCTGTTACTACGGCTACCGTTACGGGTAACATACTCGATAATGACAGCGTAGGAGGTGTAACCGCTACTACTGCTACCGTAGATATTAGTAATATCTCATCAGCGGGAGCTGGCATAGTGCCTGTAGTAAAAACAAATGGTGAGGTTGAGGTGCCTGCCAATACGCCTGTAGGTCAGTATCAAATTTCTTACAGAATATGTGCTACAGGTAGCACTGTAGATTGTGATACCGCTACTGTTACAGTAATCGTAACGCCTAAACTCGTAGCAAATAACGATGATTTGGGCACGCTAAGCGGACAAGCAGGGGGTACCACTACACAAACCGTATTTAGTAATGATTTGAAAGGAACAACACTTATCAATCCTTCGGAAGTAAATCTCACTTGGGGCACGCACTCATCAAACATTACCCCTAATGCCGATGGTACAATTACAGTATCTCCTAATACCCCTGCAGGTACTTACACCGTTAGTTATACGGTTTGTGAAAAAGCATATCCTAATAATTGTAGTACAGCAGTGGCTACAGTTAAAGTAATAACCCTTGATGCTGTAACCGATGGCGTAAAAGTATTGCCTAAAACAGGGGGTAATATCACAGTATTGAGCAATGATATCTATGGTTCACCTACAGGATTGACCTCAGTAACTACGGCTAATGTAAGCCTAACTATTAGTCATAATGGTGGTATATCAGGCTTGACTGTCAATAGTGATGGTACGCTGAATGTACCAGCAATTACCCCTGCAGGTACTTATAATGTGGAATATCGTATTTGTACAATAGCCACACCTGTAGTTTGTGATACCGCTACACTTACAGTGATTAAACAACCTGAAATCATCGCGAATGATGATGTGTTCTCAGGCACTATAAGTACAACGAATGTGACCGTAGGTAATGTATTGAACAATCCACCATCGGGTTCTGATACGCTCAATGGCAATCAAGCAACAACAAGCAATGTGGGAATTACTGTTGTAACACCTGCAACAGGGGCAATAGGTCAAGTGCCTACCCTTAACCCTGCTACGGGTAATGTAATGATTCCTGCAGGAGGTACGCCTGGTACTTACACCATTACTTATAGTATATGCGAGAAAGACCTAATGGGAAATCTTACCTCCAATTGCGATACAGCAACTGTTACCATTAATGTCATAGCAACGCCTACACCAACAGTAGAAGCTAATCCTGACATCTTTACCGCATCAGGCACAGCTACTCAAATCGTAGGCAATGTATTGACAAACGACATTCTTGATAATGGTACAACTTCAGCTACCGTAACGAATGTAACAGTAACCCAAGTAAGTACCCCAACAGGAAGTATAGTACCAAGCATCAACCCTGCTACAGGCGATGTAACAGTACCAGCGAATACCCCAGCAGGTGTTTACACGATTACTTACCGCATCTGTACAGTAGCTACACCAACCACTTGTGCTACAAGCACAGTACAAGTAACCGTACCAGCAGTAACTCCTACGCCAACAGTAGAAGCAACTCCTGATACCTTTACAGTATCAGGAACTGCTACGCACATCGTAGGTAATGTATTGACAAACGATACAGTGAATGGCACTACATCGGCTACAACTGCCAATGTAACCATCACTCAAGTAAGTATCCCAACGGGTAGCATAGTGCCAAGCATCAACCCTTCAACAGGCGATGTAACCGTCCCTGCCAATACCCCAGCAGGTGTTTATACGATTACTTATCAGATTTGTACAGTAGCAACACCAGCCGCTTGCGCTACTGCTACAGTTCAAGTAACCGTACTGACTGTAACACCTACCCCTACAGTTGCTCCTATTGCAGTAGACGACCGTGCGACAACACCTCTCAATACTCCAGTAGTGATTAACATCTTAGCTAACGATACTTTGAACGGTGCAACTACTCCTAATGTGGTAAGTTCCCCTGCCAATGGTACCGTAGTAGTGAATCTTGATGGCAGTATAGAGTATCGTCCACATACCAACTTCGTAGGTACAGATAATTTCGTATACCAGCTTTGCAACCCGCAAGGCAACTGTGATACTGCTACTATAACCGTAGAGGTGATCAATGCCGTAGTTCCTTATAATGGTATCTCAGTTGATGGTGATGGCAAGAACGACTATTTCCACATTGGTGGTATAGAGAACTATCCTAACAATGTGGTGCGTATTTACAACCGTTGGGGTGTGAAAGTATTTGAAACTGAAGGCTACGACAACGCAACCCGTGTCTTTAGAGGTATCTCTAACGGACGTGTAACAGTACAAGCTCCTGAAAAATTGCCTGAAGGCACTTACTATTATGTAATTGAGTATTACGACCAAAATAATAGTAAACAAAGTAAAGTAGGTTGGTTGTATATTAAGAAATAACAGATAAATATAGTTTTGCTGAGTCTCTGAGCTCGGCAAAACTTTTGATAATAAAGAGAAAAATGGTTAAAAAAGCATTT
>NZ_BPUU01000026.1:731-1212 GCF_054772415.1 Capnocytophaga sp. HP1101 | reverse complement strand
GCACCCTGATAAAATCTTAGCTTCGTTTTAGGTTTATTCTACCTTCGTCTTTTGTTCGTCATTCCTTCGTTCTTTGTTCTTTGTCCTGTCCTAAAAAAGGTTGTCATAATTAATAATTATTTTATTAGTAATATTTTTTTCATTAAGCTACCTTTTGAAAGTACACTTGATCAGGAGTTTTTAAGTTCAATGCATAATGAGGTCGTTTTTGATTATATGTATTTATAGCCGAACGTACCACACTAAGAGCTTGTTGTTCATTGTTAAAAGTCACATCTAAATTAAATTCTTGTTTAAGAATTCCATTTATACGCTCTGCGTGAGCATTTTCATAACAATGATTCTCCTGAGTCATACTAATTTGAATATTTTCTTTTTGTAATAACATTACATACTCTTTACAACAATATTGAACTCCCCTATCCGAATGATGTATTAAAGACTCAGACCTTTTCTTTCCTTTTAAAGCTTTCTTCAAAGC
>NZ_BPUU01000026.1:447-682 GCF_054772415.1 Capnocytophaga sp. HP1101 | reverse complement strand
CGATAAATACCTAAAACCCTCTAAGGTGCGAATATAGGTTATATCACTTACCCATACTTGATTTTTAGCACTCACTTCTACATCTTTAACAAGATTTGTCCACTTTCTAAAAGAATGATTAGAATAGGTTGTACGTGTATAACTCCTCTTCCTCTGAATAAGTAAATCGTTATTATTCAATATCATAAAGAACTTATCTCTCCCTATTTTTGCTACCTGATGTATCTTATCTGAT
>NZ_BPUU01000026.1:0-409 GCF_054772415.1 Capnocytophaga sp. HP1101 | reverse complement strand
CTGATTGCTACTCTATTAAACGATTTAACTGCTTTATAATGAGCTTGTCTACTAATACCAAAACTCTTACAAATAGCACTTACCTTTTCTTCTTTGGAAAGTACTTCAATAACTCTTGTTCTAACTTTTTTTTTATTTCATCACTCATCCCTGTTTCCTGACCAAGAATTTGGAAATAAGTTTTATAAACTTTATTTTCTAAAGCAGTTTCAGCAAAAGCCTCTTTAAGAGCTTTTAATTCCTTTTTAAGAGCTTGAAGCTCCCCGATTTCATTAATTGTTTCCACGCGTACTATTTTGTTTAATAAGTGATTTTTACCATATTTTTTAAGCCATTTTTGGATTGTTGTACTTCCGCCTATGCCGTACTTCCGTCGGCAGTCTTCAATACTCAATCCGTTTTTCTCAAT
>NZ_BPUU01000025.1:0-13489 GCF_054772415.1 Capnocytophaga sp. HP1101 | reverse complement strand
ATTGTTAGTGTTATATTTTTGAGAGTTCCGTAGCCTTCTAAAACAATTTTCTTTTCTTTCAACTAACTAATAACTGTTAGATACACTTTCCTTGCCTACATATTAAAAAAATATTGTACTTTTGTCTTTCTAAAAACTCTTTGATATGAAAATACCTTACTTACTAATAGCTTTTCGCTTTCTGTTAGCCCCCACTATTGTGTTTTTCGCTTATTGCATTCAGGAATCAACTGCAAGACTATGGATTGTAATCTTCATCATTCTCGGCTTGCTTTCCGATGTTTTCGACGGCATTATTGCAAGACAAATGGGAGTTAGCACAGTAAAAATGCGCAGAATAGACAGCCAAACTGATTTAGTTTTTTGGCTATCTATAGGAATAGCGTGTTATCACCTCAACCCTGAACTCATAAAGGCATATCGGTATGAAGTAATCGCAATTTTTGTAATGGAAGGCTTATGCTATGCCATTAGTTTCATAAAATTTGGTAAAGAAACCTGTACCCACGCTTTTCTTTCCAAACTATGGGGCTTATGCTTGCTTACTGCTTTTATTTCTCTCATTGGCTTTAGCCACGGAGGATTCCCTTTACAATTAGCGGTCTATTGGGGTCTTTTCTCTCAATTAGATGTAATACTCATATTGTTATTCCTTCCCAAATGGCAAAACGATATCCCCAGTGCTTACCACGCCTACTTGATTAGAAAAGGCAAAAACTTTAAGAAGAGTAAATGGCTTAATAGCTAATTACTCTTCTCTTTATAAAAATAAGGTTTATCCTACCGATACTAATTCTACATCAAAAATAAGAGGAGCATTAGGTGGTATTACGCCTCCTGCACCACGACTGCCATAGGCGAGTTCCGATGGAATTACCAACCGCGCTTTATCTCCTTCGTGAAGGAGTAAAATCCCTTCGTCCCAACCTTCAATTACTTGTCCCACACCCACAGTAAACTGTAGTGGTTCTTTCCTGCGATGAGAACTATCAAACACGGTCTTGTCAAGCAACATACCCGTATAGTGTACGGCTACTTTTTGCCCTGCTTCTGCTTTTTTACCATTGCCCTTGTGGGTAATTTGGTAATATAAACCACTATTAGTTTTCTCAAAGCCTACTACTTCCTTAGCAAAGGCTTCTTCGGCTTTACGCTTTTCCTCCGCTAACCGGATGGCTTTGGCTTCATTAAAATCATTAAAGGCTTTTAAGGCGTCCCATTTTTCTGCCTCCTCCCCTACTCTCACTATTTCTACTTTCTCAATCTTATCTCCTTGTGCAATCGCATCCACTACGTCTTGCCCTTCCACAACTTCTCCAAACACCGTGTGCTTGTTGTCCAACCAAGGGGTAGCTACGTGCGTAATGAAAAACTGACTCCCATTCGTACCTGGTACTGCATTCGCCATCGAAATAACTCCCGGTTTGTTGTGCTTGAGCTCTGCGTGAAATTCATCGTCAAAACGATAACCAGGGTCTCCTGTTCCAGTTCCTAAGGGGCAACCTCCTTGTATCATAAAGTTCGGAATCACTCGGTGAAAAGTAAGCCCATCGTAATAAGGCGTACCAAGTGGTTTTTGTGAGTTCTTCATTTTCCCTTCTGCAAGGGCTACAAAATTCCCTACCGTAGCAGGTGTTTTCTCATAAGTAAGACGAAGTAAAATAACTCCTTTCGCAGTAGTTATCTTTGCATAAATACCATTTTGCATTTCTTTTATTATTTAATATTTTAGGGTGCAAAACTACACCAAAATTCCTAAATCACCAAATCACCACTACATTGCGCTCCTACTTCTTCCCAATAGTTAGAGCAATCAGACTCTCCAATACAAATAGAAAACAAAAAGTAGAGACAAAAACATTCGTCTCTACTTTATTAAGATTATTATAGAAAAGATTCTATTCCTCTTCCGAAATTTCTTTGTCGTAGTGATTATTGAGATTTAATTTAGGATCATTTTTATAAGCACTTAATCTTCCTTTAGGAACGTATATGTGGGCTATTTTATTGGTTACATTGTTGAAAACAGGGAATTCTGTTGCTGGAGGATTTGCTCCTTTAAAAATAGCCGAAGTGAGTTTATCACAAGCATAGAAGGCAAAAACACCTATCCTTTGTATATTTTTAGGGACAGTAAACGAAACAATTACTTTATTGGAATGAAAAGCACCATTTCCAATAGCTTGTAGGCTCTCTGGAAAATTGAGAATAGGAATTTGACATTCATAAAAAGCATTATCATCAATAGTAATAAGTCCTTCAGAAAACTGAACAGAAGTAAGTGAGGAAGCACTAAAAGCAGCTACCCCAATTACTTGTACCCCTTTGGGAATAACAATACTTTTGAGTTTAGTTTCAAAAAAAGCTATGTTATCAATATTTGTCAGTCCTTCAGGCAGTGTAATACTTCCTAAGTTTTTGTGCTGATAAAAAGCCCCTTTACCTATGACTTTTACATTTTTAAGTACCGCATCAGCTTGCATATTGAGCACTGCTGTATTCTCGTTTTTCCATTTTACTAAAGTAAGTCCATCAGCACTTAATTCATAATCAGAAGCAGGAATAGTGATAACATCATCATTCCCCTTGTCTTTTTTACAAGCAAAGAGTGTAAAAACAGAAAGAAGTAATAAAAATTTCCTCATTGTATTATTAGTTTTTAATTATTCGTGGCAAAGATACAAAACATTTTTCAATTGACAAAATTTTATTCGTCAGTTTTTAATCCCTCAGTCATTAGTCCTATACGCTACTCATTTCCTAATTCTTCCAATCGTTTGAGCTCATCTCGGTACTGGGCAGCTTTTACGAAATCCAACTCTTTGGCGGCTGCCTCCATTAGTTTGCGGGTTTCTTTCATTTTCTTCTCCAACTCTTTGGCTGATAGATATACCGATTGCGCTTCGGCAGCCGTACGTTCCTTGAATGAAGGGTCGTAGTGAAATTCAGTTATTGGACTCTTGCTGAGGCTGTTCTCTATCTTCTTGTGTAGCGGCTGAGGCGTGATGTTATGTGCCTTGTTGTAGTTCATTTGCTTTTCGCGGCGGTAATTGGTATCGTCAATGGTGCGCTGCATACTCTCAGTAATCTTGTCGGCGTACATAATCGCTTTGCCATTCACATTGCGCGCTGCCCGTCCTACAGTTTGCGTAAGCGAACGAGTGGAACGCAAAAAGCCTTCTTTATCAGCGTCAAGAATGGCAACCAGCGACACTTCAGGCAAGTCTAATCCCTCGCGGAGGAGGTTTACCCCTATGAGCACATCAAAGAGTCCTTTGCGCAAATCTTGCATAATCTCCACACGCTCAAGGGTATCCACATCGCTGTGAATATAGCGACAGCGAATGCCTATGCGGGTGAGGTACTTGGTGAGCTCTTCAGCCATTCGTTTGGTGAGGGTCGTAACGAGGATACGCTCGTCTTTTTCAGTGCGGATTTGTATTTCTTCTACCAAATCATCAATCTGGTTGGCACTGGGACGCACTTCTATTTCAGGGTCGAGCAATCCGGTAGGGCGTATCACTTGTTCCACGTACACCCCTTGCGTTTGTTGCAATTCGTAATCGGCGGGGGTAGCGCTCACGTAAATCACTTGGTTTTGCAAGGCTTCAAACTCTTCAAACTTCAGTGGACGGTTGTCCATCGCAGCAGGCAAGCGAAAGCCGTATTCCACCAGGTTTTCCTTCCTACTACGGTCGCCACCGTACATTGCGTGCACTTGAGAGACAGTCACGTGGCTCTCATCAATTACCATCAAGAAATCATCGGGGAAGTAGTCTATCAAACAGAAGGGTCGCGTACCTGGTTCTCTGCCGTCCAAATAGCGCGAATAATTCTCAATACCCGAGCAGTAGCCCAATTCGCATATCATCTCGAGGTCAAACTCGGTGCGCTCTTTGAGTCGTTTGGCTTCTAAGGGTTTGCCCGAAGCCTCGAAAAACTCTACTTGCTTCGTCAAATCTTGCTGTATATTCCATATCGCCTTTTGGAGGATATCGGGCGAGGTAACGAACATATTTGCAGGGTAAATATTCAGACTCTCGTAGCGGTCTAACACGTGATTGGTAGTAGGGTCAAACTGTTCAATTTCTTCAATTTCATCGCCAAAGAAGTGAATGCGAAAAGCGTTGTCGTCGTACCCTGGGAAAACGTCCAGCACATCGCCTTTGATGCGGAAGTTGCCGTGTCGAAAATCGGCAGTGGTGCGCGCGTAGAGGCTCTGTACCAAGCGGTGCATCAGTTTGGTGCGTGGCAATACATCGCCCTGCTTGAGGCTAATCACATTCTTCTGAAATTCTATAGGGTTACCAATACCGTACAAGCAAGATACTGAGGCTACTACCAATACATCGCGCCTACCCGAGAGCAAAGCTGAAGTAGTGCTGAGGCGGAGTTTTTCAATTTCTTCGTTGATAGAGAGGTCTTTTTCAATGTAAGTACCTGTAGAAGGAATATAGGCTTCCGGCTGATAATAATCGTAGTACGACACGAAGTATTCCACGGCATTGTTGGGGAAGAACGCCTTAAATTCAGAATACAATTGGGCAGCCAGCGTTTTGTTATGTGCCAGCACAAGAGTAGGTCGCTGAATGCGTTCCACCACATTAGCAATCGTAAAGGTCTTGCCCGAACCCGTAACACCCAATAACACTTGGTATTTATCGTCGCGTTCGATGCCTTTTACAAGCTGGTCAATCGCCTGAGGTTGGTCGCCCGTAGGGGCAAAATCGGAAACTATATTGAATTTCATTTGTCCAATAATAAATGAGGGTGCAAAGATAGTGAAGAATACTGAAAAGTGAAAATCTATTTCAAGCACATAGCTCAAAGAACCCTAATAACAATATCTAAATTCAGCTATTCAAAGTAAATAGAAAGAGGTTTTGCCGCATTACTCTTATTATTCGTCACTCGCCATTCATTCCTTACCCATCGTACTACGACCTTTTTCTTTCGCCTCGAAACCCTATTTTTGGTATTATCGGCATTATTCTATTATGTTATGAATCAACTCCTTATATACCCTTTGTATAACAATCGTCCAAGATTCGTATAAGGTTCGTATAAGCTTTGTATAAGCTAAGTGTACCCTTCCAATAACTTTTTCTCACTAAAACACCTCTGAAACACATTACGAAACTCTTCGTTTTCTTACAAAACTCCTACGCTGGTTTTTTCAGAGATTCTCCGAAAACTTTAAGTTTCTGCGACTAATTCTCTTCTCCTTTTGTTAATTCCCTAATTCGTGATTTTTTTAATAGCCATAGCGTTCGCCCCACAACTTCTTCAAATAGTCGCGCAGGGCGTTTTCACGGGGGTTGTCGGAGGGTTCATAGAAGGTTTCGCCTTGTAGCTCGTCGGGGAGGTAGTCTTGAAAGGCAAAATTATGGGGGTAATCGTGGGCGTATTGGTAATCCTTGCCGTAACCGAGTTCTTTCATCAGTTTGGTAGGAGCGTTGCGCAAGTGGATAGGCACGCTCAGGTCGCCAGTTTGCTTGACTACTTGTTGGGCTCTGTTAATTGCCATATAAGAAGCGTTGCTCTTAGGCGAAGAAGCGAGATATATTGCACACTGGCTCAATATAATACGCGCTTCGGGGTAACCTATGGTGGTTACCGCTTGGAAGGTGTTGTTGGCGAGAATCATAGCGGTGGGGTTAGCATTACCTATATCTTCAGAAGCGAGAATGAGCATACGGCGCGCAATGAACTTCACGTCTTCACCGCCTTCAATCATTCGCGCCAACCAATACACGGCACCATTGGGGTCGCTACCACGTATAGATTTGATGAAAGCGGAAATAATATCGTAATGCTGTTCGCCAGTTTTGTCGTATAGCACGGTGTTTTTCTGCACGAGATGGAGCACACTGTCATTGGTAATCACAACCGGTTCACCGTCAGGAGTCGCATTGACAATGAGTTCAAAAGTATTCAATAACTTGCGACCATCACCCCCGGAGAGTCGGAGGAGGGCTTCGGTTTCTCGGAGTTCAATTTTCTTATTTTTGAGGATAGCATCTTGGGTAATGGCATTGTGGAGGAGTTGCTCTAAGTCTTTGCGTTCAAAGGCTTTGAGGATATACACTTGGCAACGCGAGAGCAGGGCGGGAATCACCTCAAAACTCGGGTTCTCAGTAGTAGCCCCGATGAGGGTAATCCAACCTTTTTCCACCGCTTGTAGCAGGGAATCTTGTTGAGTTTTGTTAAAACGGTGAATCTCATCGATGAAGACAATAGGGTTTTGAGTCGTGAAGAGTCCGCCACTTTGTTTGCTTTGGTCGATGACCTCACGCACTTCTTTGATACCCGAACTAATCGCGCTCAGCGTGTAGAAAGCGCGGTTGCTCTGGTGAGCGATGATGTTCGCCAGTGTAGTTTTGCCTGTACCAGGAGGGCCCCAAAAGATGAGCGACGGCAAGAGTCCGCGTTCAATCTGTTGGCGCAAAGCCCCTTGAGCACCTACTAAGTGCTCTTGTCCCACGTATTGAGCGAGCGAAGTGGGACGCATACGTTCTGCTAAAGGAGAATTCATATTTTCAATTGATAATTGACAATTGACAATTGTTATTAGTTAGTGATATTTGCGGCAGAGGCGGAACCGATGCCTACGACCTCATCGTAAAGGGCACCAGGGGCGCGGTAGTACACGAGTACGAGGTAGGTGTTTTCAGTTTGATAGAAATTACCGCTGATTTCATTGAAATTAACTGTGCGACCGTCTTTGGTAGCAAACTTGTAGTTGTAAAATCCTTGTTTGAGGAGCACTTTGCCTTTAAAGAGTCCGTCGCTTTCGTCATAAGTGAGTTTGTACTCGTCGCGGAGTTCGTAGTTAGAGAACTTGCCGTACACATACACCTCTTTATTCCAAAAATTAGATTTGCCTTCTAAGGCGAAATGCACCTGAGTGTAATCCGCTTCATTGGCAGGGTTGATGCCGTTGACAGTCGTTACTAAGAAATCGCCGTTGATGTCGGGGTAATAGGTGTAGACGCTATTGGCGCGGGGCACATTGGGGAAGAGATAGCTATTCACCCATTTGCTGCGGTCGATGCGCGAGATACCCGATGCAGGCACGCGTATGTCCTTGCTATCGAAATAGAAAAACTCATTGCCTCCCCAGAAAGCCGTTTCGCGGTCGTATCGATACACGAGGTCATTGCCCATCACGTACTGAGGTTTGACCCCCGTAATGGCCGTGTCCCAACGGAAGTTCTGCAAGACAGCCACTTTCACCGCTACATTGGGGTTGTCCAACCTAAAATCCTTCTGCTTAATACTGAACTGCACTACTTGCTGACTGTCAAAAAACTGCAAGTCGCGAGCGCGCTTCACCTCAGCGAGTACATTCACTTGAGGGCTGTACATTACAAAGCGGCGCGAGAAGAGCTCCGTGCCATAACTATCGGTGATAGAGAGCATATAGTTGCCCGTGAGCGTGAGTTGGGTGAGCTCATTGGGGAAGGAGAGGCGATAGTGTGAATAGTTTTGCAGGGTGCCGTATGAATTGCTCTCAGGCTGTACCGGTTGGTTGTCCATCCCTTTGAGGTACTCGCTTTTGAGCAGCTGAGAGGGCGACCAATCGGCGTTGCAATGGGTGATTTTATAGTAATACGTTTCCTCATTGCCCCCGAGGTCGTCGAACTGCAAGGTGAAACGCTCATTACGGCGTACAATAGGGAATTGATTTTTGTCGTTGCCATCCGCTTTGAAGATAATCGTTTTGATATACTCAGGCGGGGTTTTCTCCTGCAAAGGCTGAGCTTGCGACAGGTAACAGGTAACAGGTAAGAGGTAACAGATAATCGGTAATATTCTCATTTTTTCTTTCTATCTTTTAGGATTAATTCAAGGAAAGGCAATTCGCCGCGGAGTTCTTTATCTTGATATCGCAAAAACCATTCTTTTTGGTCAGCGTATTCTTCAGAGACTTTTTTCAGGAGTTCGCCTTCATTTCGTTCGGGGTATGCTTCTTCACTTTGAGTTTTCATTCGTATAAAGGTTTTGCCTTTGGTGGTGTAATCGGGGTAGATGTATTCTATATCTTCTGTTTTATCGCTTTTATCGCCTATCCATTTCATCTTGTATAAGCCTGATTTTCCTCCAAAACCTTCTTCTACCCCTCGTATGAGTTTTTCTTTGGGATAAAAAGTAGCATTAGCAAACTCATAAGGAGTAGAGAAGTTTTCAGTTTCGGGGTTGAATAGATAGATATAGATAATACTGGCACCATAAGCCCCTGTAGTCCACCAATCGATATTAAAGTCGTTGATACCATCGCCATTGGCATCGAAGATAGAATCGTGAACAGCAAACAAAAAGTCGTCAATATACGAGAGTTTCTTTCTAAAAGTGCGGTTTTCTTCTATTTTATAAACTTCAACTAATGTTTCTATATAGTCATAGTCGATATGAACCACTGCATAAGGTTGGTTGTTAAAGAACTTACCTGCTTTAACGGTGGTTTTGGTTATACTGTCAGTGTACTGCCAATTTTCTTCTCCTTTGTAAAGAGAATCAACTTTTTGTAGGGCATCTTTTACAAAAATAGCAAATTGAGGGTCTACGTATTCATCTTGTTTCTCTGAATTGAGATTTGTGGTGGTTTTAATGCCATCTTGCAGAATGGTAATGCCTTGTTCTTCTTGTTTATCGGTTGTAGGATTAGATTGACAAGCTAATAAACAAAATAGAATACATCCATAAAGAAACTTTTTCATATCAATCGCTTGATTACCTTTTAAAACTGTACATTAGAACTTCTTATTGGTGTAGTTTACATTCATTACGATATTTAGATTACTCAATTACTATACCAAACTAATTTTCTCTATAAACTTATCTTTCATCTATTTCACTCCGTGCATCAATTTCTTTACAAACGGATTGATGAGGATAATCAGTACCCCCGCCACCGCAGGTACTACGGTAAAGATAAGGAAGAAAGTGGTAAGGCTGTACTCTTTGGTGATGTTTTCTATTTGTCCGCCTACTACGGCTGCCAATTTATGCCCAATGGCTACTGCCAAATACCACACGCCAAACATAAAGGCAATCATTCTGCCAGGTACGAGTTTGGACACGTACGAAAGTCCTACAGGCGACAAACACAACTCACCCATAGTGAGAAGCATATAAGCAAACACGAGCCATAACATACTCACTTTTACTCCGTGGGTAACCTCATAAGAACCTAAGGCGAGCAGACCAAAACCTACGGAAAGCATCAAGAGCCCTATGCCGTACTTCATCGCTGCTGGCGGATTGTACTTGCTACCCCACCAACGAGAGAACAAGCCTGCTAAGGCAATGATAAAGAATGAGTTCAAGATAGAGAACCACGATACAGTCGCTTCTACCCAGTTGTCGCGTTCGTCCTGTACTTGGGCTACAATCAAGCCGTTATCGGCGTTGAGTTCCCTGCCGCGCTGTTTTGCCCATTGTTCTTTTTCAGCATCTACATAGCCAAAGGAAGTGTTCTTGTTGTTCTTGTTGAGGAGTTTGATTTCTTGACCTACGTTCAAATGCGCGTCTGTAACCCCTATGATGGTAGTGCGATCTACGATTTTTAAGTCGGGGCGATCATTGCGGTTTTCTTCAGTAATAGGAATATAAGTAGCGTGCCCCTCCTTATCTACTTGTTCGTAAGCTTTATAAGTTACGCCATAAGCGGTAGTTTTGAAATCGCGGTTGAGCATCCACGAAGCGATGCCCCATACCAAGGTAAAGCACACGAAAAGCACAATTACCGCAGGAAATATCTTTTTGTAGGTTTTCTTTACCAACAAGAACAATACATAAGTGATGAGCAGTAGCGGAATGACCGTAAGCAGTGCGTTGAACACATTGTAAGTTACTGCCCAATTGCCGTGCAGTTCGCGTTCCACGTGGTCGCGAGCAAAAATCACTAAGGACGAAGCCCCTTGTTCAAACGACAGCCAAAAGAACACTACAAAGAAAGCAAAAATCACCACTGTGAGCATACGGTCGCGCACCACCGTAGTGTAACGCATTATGCGACTGCCTATCAAGTAGAAGAAAGCGATCAATCCTACAATCACCATCACGTATTGTCCTTTGAGATTGGCAGTGGATGCCCACGCAAAGAGGTCGATGCCCCATATTTTTGATAGCGGGTCGTTCAGCGCATAGCCAATTCCGATAATTGCTGAAAGGGCAATTAAAATCTTATCTAAGGTAGTAAAAGGATTGAGTTTTTCCTCTTCCTTGTTCTCACTCACTTGTTGCTCATTATCTGTGGACTGTGGCCTATTGCCTATGGCCTTTTTCCTATCCCCTATTGAACCAAATAGCGGTTTGGCAAACCAAAATTGGATAGTTCCTAAGAGCATAAAGATTCCTGCCAAGCCAAAGCCCCAGCTCCAGCCCACGCGTTCAGCCAAGTAACCGCAAAGCATCATTCCAAAGAACGCGCCTGAATTGACCCCCATATAGAAAATGGTATAAGCCGCATCTTTCTTTTCAGGTAAATCCTTGTACATTTCCGAAACGAACGACACCATATTAGGTTTGAAAAATCCCGTACCTATGACCAAGAAAGCCAACCCTAAGTATAGCGAAAATTCCGTTTCAAAAGCCATCGACACGTGTCCTAAGGTGATAATCACTGCCCCTATGATCACTGCCCAGCGGTAACCTGTAATCTTATCGGCTACCATACCGCCGAGGATAGGAGTGAGATACAAGAGCATCACGTAAGTGCCGAAAAGTGCTCCCGCGTTCTCAGTGCTCCACGCCCAACCAGGGTTGTAGCCTATGAGCGTCATCGTGAGGAAGTTGATGAGCAGCACTCGCATTCCGTAGAAAGAAAAGCGCTCCCACATCTCAGTGAAAAACAAAACGAATAACCCCGCAGGGTGTCCTAATACCTGTGTGTCGAAAATCGTCTTTTTTGTCATAAATACTTGTTGTCTATTACCTATGGCCTAATGCCTGTGGCCTAATGCCTATTAACTAAAAATGTCCCATTGAAGCCCTAGCCTGATGATAAAATCTCTATACGGCTGGCGTGGAGCCGAATAGTAGTTGTACGGATTGCCTAAGTTCAACCAATTGCGCACGGGCACTTGCCATTGTTCTAAGGAAAAGAAGATGCGCATTGTTCGCACTTTAGCGTTCAAGAAAAAGTCGAACATCGGGAAGTTACCTGTTTTTTCGGCGGTTTGTACCGCAAAATCCCCTAAGAGCGGATTGTACTGATTGGAATAATATTTAGTGAAGTAGTTGAAGCCTATTCCCGTTTGCAAGTACATCGCCTTGTTGAACAAGTGTGAAGCAAAATAAAAGCTGTTGCGAGTTACAAAGGTAGGCACATTCAAGATATTACTATCCTGCACCACTTGTTGGTAGAGCATAGTGTTATCCAGTCCCCATTTGCCAAATTTAAACTCTTTTTGCACTTTCAGTTGCAAGTACTGAATGTTGCCACTGTACTGTTCAGGGCGCACTTGTCCTAAGGTTTCTTCTTGAAAATACGTGTAGTCGTTTAGGTTTGTAAGGCTCAATGAGGCATTCCCCCACTGGGTTTTCAAATCGCCATAGAGAGTTTGCGTATTTTGCTTTTTAAAGGAAGAATAGTTATCCCAATTGAACTGCTTGTAGTCACTTTGGTACAACAAATAGTTGAAATTAGGCATAGCCGAATGTAGTTCAGCCCCAGCGGTGATACTGTTTTTCTCATCAAACGCATAAGCGAGTTTCCCGCTGAGTTTAGTGCCCGTCATTTTGCCTACAAACGTTTGTTCGCCTTCAGCTTCTATACTGAAACCGCCTACTTTCTTGCGCCATTGTACCCCCAAACTCAGGTCGGTATCCTTGATTTGTCGGCGTTGCAAAACACCCGAGATAAAATAAGCATTGTTAAAGTAATAATTGTAGAAATACGCATTTCCAAAGAGGAAGGTTCTGCCCAAGTACGGCAATTCGAGTTCAACCCCTAAACGATTAGTCATCCGTTGTAGGCGAGCTTTGTCGTGCAGATTTTGAGGTACGTAGGCTTCACCGAAATAACTATTGCTCTGTGTCTCGTTATAAGTGTAATGCTCTGTTTCATAGCTAAACAAGTGACGAAAACGCAACTGCTTGTAGGAAACTAACGAATCGCGATTGCGCAAGAAAGCATAGTCGTGTTGTAGGAAATACCGCTTGCTCTCGCGCACGTTTTCCGCATAGAGCAATTGCACATCAATGGTCGCACGGTTCTTGAACTGCTGTTCGCCTCCTTCAAATTGCTCAGGGGTTACGATGCCCCCATTCTCCTGACTGGTGATGTCGTGAGAGGCAAAGTGCGCAAAGGCAGTGTACTTTTTGTTAGGCGATACGTACGAAAAGCCCGCCCTAAAATTGCCATTGCTCACCAAAATGCGCTGGTATTTACCCAAAGAGCGTAACCCTTTATAGGCGATGAAGATATTGAGATTCGGCTGTAAGTTTATTGAAAAAAGAGTATTCAAAAACTGCCCCTGCTCCATACCGCTCTTGTAAGTGAACTCGGTAAGTGGTGTAGGCAGATGGTAATAAGTAACCTCTTCGGGGGTAAGATAGAGTTGCTTTTTGGCTTCTGCCCCCATTGAAGGTACATAATCCTGATGGCGAAAGTCGTAAGCCATAGTGTTATACGGCTGTCCCATATTCGAGAAAGGCATTTTGCCAAACATATCCTTACCCCACTCGTTGTTCAGGTAGTACTTTTGGATTGTAAGCGAAGTATCCACCGATGTTGTATCGCGGGTGTAAGTAATAATTTTATAGTCGTTTGCCGTGAAAGTAATGCTGTCTTTCTTCTTTTTAGGGCGTAATGATTTAAAGGTTACGCCCCCCTCTTGCGAGTTGCTCGCAGGCTCGTCTTCTTGTGCCCAGCTTAGCAGAGGAAATAGTAACCCCATAAAGAAATATATAGTTTTTTTCAGTGCCATTCGTTTCTATTTTGGGGCAAAGATAGAAAAATAATTACGAATGACGAAATACCAATAACAAATTACTTAATTAAAGCCCCTTAAATTCATCTGTAAACTGAATTGAAAATCAAAAAATCATACACTATTTCTTCGTCTTACCTTCGCCTTAGGTTCGCCTTAGGTTCGCTTTAGCTTCGCTCTAGAGCCGATGTAGAGCCACTCATCGTTCGTTCATCGTTCGTCATTCCTTCGTCTTTGAGTCGCTACAGTTCCCCCTTCGGAGGGGGATAGGGGGAGGTTATCTTCGTTCATTCTTTGTCTATCCGCCTGTCGTGCTACGACTGCCCGTGCGGATCGCACCAGATAAGGCTTGTATTTCAAACAAATATATGTCGCTACAGTTCCCCCTCAAGGAGGAAGTCTGCGAGAGCAGAGTATGTGAATAGGGGGAGGTTGTCATATCCTGAAATAGGTTTACACAAAAAACAGGAAAATATATGACAGGGCGAAGAAAAGTAATAGTTCGGTACAGTGATTGCTTTAAGTTAAGTATCGTAGAAGAAATTGAGAAA
>NZ_BPUU01000024.1:0-5420 GCF_054772415.1 Capnocytophaga sp. HP1101 | reverse complement strand
AAGAAGGCGGCGACATACTCTCCCACGATGTCCGTAGTACCATCTGCGCTAAAAGGTTTAACTGCTCTGTTCGGAATGGTAAGAGGTGAGACCTTTGACTATAACCACCTTAAATTTTTAGGAGTTAGGAGATAGTGTTGTGATGCTAATTCCTAATTTCTATTTCCTAACTGCTTCCTAATGATATTTTAACATATAAGGATAAAAAACATAATTCAATTGATAATTGACAATTCACAATTAACTAACGCTTTGTAAAAAAGAATGCTGCGCGAAAAGTTTACGGGTGATTAGTATTACTCGGCTATGATGTTACCACCTTTACACCTGTAACCTATCAACGTGGTCATCTCCCACGACCCTTAAAAGAAATCTCATCTTGTGGCGGGTTTCGTACTTATATGCTTTCAGCACTTATCCCATCCGCACTTAGCTACTCTGCTATGCCCTTGGCAAGACAACAGATACACCAGTGGTGCGTCCAACTCGGTCCTCTCGTACTAGAGTCAGATCCACGCAAATTTCTAACGCCCACAGTAGATAGAGACCGAACTGTCTCACGACGTTCTGAACCCAGCTCGCGTGCCACTTTAATGGGCGAACAGCCCAACCCTTGGGACCTTCTCCAGCCCCAGGATGTGACGAGCCGACATCGAGGTGCCAAACCCCCCCGTCGATGTGAGCTCTTGGGGGAGATCAGCCTGTTATCCCCGGCGTACCTTTTATCCTTTGAGCGATGGCCCTTCCATACGGAACCACCGGATCACTATGCTCTACTTTCGTACCTGATCGACTTGTGGGTCTCTCAGTCAAGCTCCCTTATGCCATTGCACTCTACGCACGGTTACCAAGCGTGCTGAGGGAACCTTTAGAAGCCTCCGTTACTCTTTTGGAGGCGACCACCCCAGTCAAACTACCCTCCACGAATTGTCCCCTGATATATTCAGGGTTAGACCTCAGATAAGCAAAGGGTGGTATTTCAACAATGACTCCACAACTACCGGAATAGCCGCTTCTTAGTCTCCCACCTATCCTACGCATCACTTATCCAAGACCAATACGAAGATATAGTAAAGGTGCACAGGGTCTTTTCGTCCCACTGCGGGTAATCGGCATCTTCACCGATACTACAATTTCACCGAGCTCATGGCCGAGACAGTGTCCAAATCGTTACACCATTCGTGCAGGTCGGAACTTACCCGACAAGGAATTTCGCTACCTTAGGACCGTTATAGTTACGGCCGCCGTTTACTGGGGCTTCAATTCAAACCTTCGCATTACCGCTAAGCTCTCCTCTTAACCTTCCAGCACCGGGCAGGTGTCAGACCCTATACCTCATCTTTCGATTTTGCAGAGTCCTGTGTTTTTGATAAACAGTCGCTTGGACCTTTTCACTGCGGCCTATCGCTAGATAGGCGACCTTTCTCCCGAAGTTACAGGTCTATTTTGCCTAGTTCCTTAGCCATGAATCTCTCGAGCGCCTTAGAATTCTCATCCCAATCACCTGTGTCGGTTTACGGTACGGGCATTAACTCTCGCTTTTCTTGGAAACGTTGTCGCCACACTCACCTCGGCCGAGGCCTCAGTGTACTTTCGAAGTCATAACAACTCCTTAAACGTACTATTCCGTCAGTACGCGGTAGCTATCTCATTCCGTCACTTTTGTTGAGTCAATGGTATGGGAATATTAACCCATTGTACATCCACTACCCCTTCTCGGGTTCGCGTTAGTCCCCGACTAACCCTCAGCTGATTAGCATAGCTGAGGAAACCTTGATCTTTCGGCGGGCAGGTTTCTCGCCTGCCTTATCGTTACTTATGCCTACATTTTCTTTTCTATCGGCTCCACTATGGCTCACGCCTTTAGCTTCAACGCCTATAGAATGCTCCCCTACCGGTATATTACTTTAGTAATAACCCCATAGCTTCGGTAATATGCTTATGCCCGTTTATTATCCATGCCCAACCGCTCGACTAGTGAGCTGTTACGCACTCTTTAAATGTATGGCTGCTTCCAAGCCAACATCCTAGCTGTCAGTGCAGTCAGACCGCGTTTGGTCAACTTAGCATATATTTGGGGACCTTAGCTGATGGTCCGGGTTCTTTCCCTTTAGGATATGGACCTTAGCACCCATACCCTCACTGCTGATCATATTTAATAGCATTCGGAGTTTGTCAGGAATTGGTAGGCGATGAAACCCCCGCATCCAATCAGTAGCTCTACCTCTATTAAACTTGCAATCAACGCTGCACCTAAATGCATTTCGGGGAGTACGAGCTATTTCCCAGTTTGATTGGCCTTTCACCCCTACCCTCAGGTCATCCGAAGTCTTTTCAACGACAACCAGTTCGGTCCTCCACGCTGTGTTACCAGCGCTTCAACCTGCCCAAGGGTAGATCACCAGGTTTCGCGTCTACTACTACCAACTATTGTCGCCCTATTCAGACTCGCTTTCGCTGCGGATTCGTATCTGAAATACTTATCCTCGCTGGTAACAGTAACTCGTAGGCTCATTATGCAAAAGGCACGCCGTCACAGCCTAAGCTGCTCCGACCGCTTGTAAGCGTATGGTTTCAGGGTCTGTTTCACTCCGTTATTCACGGTTCTTTTCACCTTTCCCTCACGGTACTGGTTCACTATCGGTCTCTCAGGAGTATTTAGCCTTACCGGATGGTCCCGGCGGATTCAGTCAAGGTTCCTCGTGCCCCGACCTACTCAGGATACCCATAAGATTTATATTGACTTGCTTGTACGAGACTATCACTCTCTATGGTGTAACTTTCCAGTTACTTCTAATTCGTCAATACAACCTACAACTGGGTCCTACTACCCCTATAATGCCGTAACATTATAGGTTTGGGCTGTTCCCATTTCGCTCGCCACTACTTTGGGAATCACTGTTGTTTTCTTCTCCTCTGCCTACTTAGATGTTTCAGTTCAGCAGGTTTGCCCATCTTACGATGTAGTACATCTTCAATGTACTGGGTTGCCCCATTCGGATATTTGCGGATCACCTCGTATGTGCCAATCCCCGCAACTTTTCGCAGCTTATCACGTCCTTCTTCGCCTCTGAGAGCCTAGGCATCCCCCATACGCTCTTACATAACTTTTCGCGCTTGTAGTCTTATCAATTGACAATTCATAATTGACAATTGACAAGTACCTCGTTCTCTTTGATTCTTTTGTTTTGTTAGATTTTCAATAAATCTTTATTGATCTCTTATGCTTTTTATCCCAATATGTCAATGTACTTTGCGAAGGAGTAACCTCCCCTTGCCCCCTCCAAAGGGGGATTTTTGTGGAGAATAAGGGATTCGAACCCTTGACCCCCTGCGTGCAAGGCAGGTGCTCTAGCCAGCTGAGCTAATTCCCCGTGCTTAATGACGAGTTACGAATTACGAATTACGACTCACGATATTCGTATCTCCTCAGCTCCTAGAATTTCCTTCTTTAGCTTCTTTTGTAGTCCCAGGCAGACTCGAACTGCCGACCTCTACATTATCAGTGTAGCGCTCTAACCAGCTGAGCTATGAGACTGCATCTTAATGATTAGCTTTTAATGATTAATGGTTAATTATTCAACCCTTAATCAGCAATCATTATAATATTGTTGTCCAGCAAAGATTTAAAGAATCTTTGCAATTGACAATTCATAATTGACAATTGACAATTTTCCTTTGTCTTTAACGTCGGTCTTCTCTAGAAAGGAGGTGTTCCAGCCGCACCTTCCGGTACGGCTACCTTGTTACGACTTAGCCCCAGTCACTAGTTTTACCCTAAACAGCTCCTCGCGGTGACCGTCTTCAGGTACCCCCAGCTTCCATGGCTTGACGGGCGGTGTGTACAAGGCCCGGGAACGTATTCACCGGATCATGGCTGATATCCGATTACTAGCGATTCCAGCTTCACGGAGTCGAGTTGCAGACTCCGATCCGAACTGTGACCGTCTTTATAGATTCGCTCCTGCTCACGCAGTGGCTGCTCTCTGTAACGGCCATTGTAGCACGTGTGTAGCCCAAGATGTAAGGGCCGTGATGATTTGACGTCATCCCCACCTTCCTCTCGGTTTGCACCGGCAGTCCCATTAGAGGGCTCGACCTTACTCGTTAGCAACTAATGGCAGGGGTTGCGCTCGTTATAGGACTTAACCTGACACCTCACGGCACGAGCTGACGACAACCATGCAGCACCTTGAAAACTGTCCGAAGAAAAGCATATCTCTACGCCTGTCAGTCTCCATTTAAACCTTGGTAAGGTTCCTCGCGTATCATCGAATTAAACCACATGCTCCACCGCTTGTGCGGGCCCCCGTCAATTCCTTTGAGTTTCACACTTGCGTGCGTACTCCCCAGGTGGGATACTTATCACTTTCGCTTAGCCACTCAACATTACTGCCAAACAGCTAGTATCCATCGTTTACAGCGTGGACTACCAGGGTATCTAATCCTGTTCGCTCCCCACGCTTTCGTCCATCAGCGTCAATCAATTGTTAGTAATATGCCTTCGCTATCGGTGTTCTGTGTAATATCTAAGCATTTCACCGCTACACTACACATTCCAACTACTTCACAATCATTCAAGACCTGCAGTTTCAAAGGCAGTTGCTCAGTTGAGCTGAGCGCTTTCACCTCTGACTTACAAGCCCGCCTACGGACCCTTTAAACCCAATGATTCCGGATAACGCTCGCATCCTCCGTATTACCGCGGCTGCTGGCACGGAGTTAGCCGATGCTTATTCGTAAGGTACCGTCATCAAGGCACACGTGCCCCTTATTCTTCCCTTACAAAAGCAGTTTACAACCCATAGGGCCGTCATCCTGCACGCGGCATGGCTGGATCAGTCTTCCGACCATTGTCCAATATTCCTCACTGCTGCCTCCCGTAGGAGTCTGGTCCGTATCTCAGTACCAGTGTGGGGGACATCCCTCTCAGAACCCCTATCTATCATCGCCTTGGGGAGCCGTTACCTCTCCAACTAACTAATAGAACGCATACTCATCTTTCACCACCTAAGCTTTAATATAAAAACGATGCCGTCCCTATATACTATGGGGTATTAATCCAAATTTCTTCGGGCTATCCCCCAGTGAAAGGCAGATTGTATACGCGTTACGCACCCGTACGCCGGTCTCTGTTACCCGAAAGTAACTTCCCCCTCGACTTGCATGTGTTAGGCCTGCCGCTAGCGTTCATCCTGAGCCAGGATCAAACTCTTCATCGTTAAATTCTTTTATATCTTCTAACCGATCCAAGTTATTGACTTCAGGTTTCACTCGATTCTTTAAATCTTTTTGTGCTGTACAACATTATGTCAATGTACGTGTTGTTTATTCGCTCTCTTGAGGCTTTACCTTCCTCTTTTGCGGGTGCAAAGGTAATACCTTTTATTTTCACCACAAAATTTTTTGAGACTTTTTTT
>NZ_BPUU01000023.1:0-31385 GCF_054772415.1 Capnocytophaga sp. HP1101 | reverse complement strand
AATACCGATAATGCCAATAATGAACTTTGACAAGGTGTGTGGGAGTCGGATTTTTCGGATAAGTCAGATTTTTCTGGAAATTCTGAGGTGCGAGGTCGTAGCACGACAGACAGTAAAGGTTTTGCGGATATCAGAAGATATCGGAGAAATTCGGAAGAGGTTTTTTAGGTAAAAGGTAAAAGATGAGCTGTAAGAAGGGTATGGTTAGCTTATACAAAGCTTATAGGAAGCTTATACGAATCTTGGACGATTGTTATACAAAGGGCGTATAAGTAATTGATTAATACTGTAATACAACAATGCCAATAATGCCGAAAATAGGGTTTCGAGGCGAAAGAAAGCGAAGAGGCAATAGGCGTTAGACCATAGGCATTAGGAGGAGATGCGGTGGAAACCTCCCCCTATTCACATACTCTGCTCTCGCAGACTTCCTCCAAAGGGGGAACTGTAGAGACGGCAAAAGAGGAAGAAACATCCCCCTATTCACATACTCTGCTCTCGCAGACTTCCTTCAAAGGGGGAGATGCGATGGAAAAGTGAAAGAAACTTTCCTCCCTAGTTCTCTTACTCTGCTATCGCGGACAACCTCCGAAGGTGGGTGTGGTGATGGGAAAAAAGGTGGAGACCTCCCCCTAACCCCCTCCAAAGGGGGAACTGTAGAGACGGGAAAATGATAGAAAAACTGTTTCTTATTCAACTTTGCCAAAGTTTCAGACTTTGGCAAAGTATTGTGACGCACAGGAAACTTTCTCTTTATTCACTTACTCGGCTTTTGTGGACAACCTTGAAAGGGGATGTGTGGTGATGAGAAAAATAATAAAAACATCCCCCCTGCCCCCCTTCAAAGGGGGAGTGTGATGAGGGAAAGAGGAAGAAACATCCCCCTAGCCCCCTTCAAAGGGGGAGTGTGGTGAGGGAAAGATGAAGGCAACTTATCCCTTAACTCCGTTGGTGAGGGGGAATGTGGCGGTGATAAATATTGGCAGTTTATTGTTAATTGGTAATTGTTTTGTATTTTTGCAACCTTAAAGGAAAACAATGTCAGAAAAAACATCTCGCACTAAGCATACTTTTCGTCAGCTGTCGCGCTTTGTAAAACCTTACCGTGGGGTATTTATAGCAGTAGCGTTCTTTGCTGTACTATCATCTATTTTCTCTACGGCGCAACCGTATTTGATAAAAGTGGCAATTGACGATTATATCACTCCTAAAAACTATGAGGGGCTATTGCGCATTACTTATATTTTAATAGCCTTGCTTTGCGCTGAGGTGCTGATGCAATTCTTGTTTTCGTATTACTCTAACTGGCTGGGACAGACTGTTATTCGCGATGTACGTGAGAAGCTTTTCGCTCATTTGTTGCGTTTTAAGATGCGGTACTTTGACAAATCGTCTATCGGGGTATTGGTAACACGCGCGGTGAATGATATGGAGCGGATAGGCGAAATTTTCAGTTCGGGACTTTTTGAGATGGCGAGCGATATGCTGAAAATGCTTGTTATCACGATAGTAATGTTTGTGATTGATTGGAAGTTGGCGCTTATTAGCTATGCGACGATGCCTCTTATTCTGTACTTCACGCGTTGGTTTCAGCGCTCGATGAACGCTGCCTTTGTGGAGGTACGTCACGAAGTAGCCAATCTCAACGCTTTTGTACAGGAACGCATTTCGGGTATTAAAGTTGTGCAACTTTTTGCGCAGGAGCGGGAGGAATTGGAGAATTTCAAAAAGATAAACGAGAAACACAAACAGGCGTGGCTGAAAACGATATGGTATAACTCTATTTTCTTTCCGATAGGCGACTTGTGTGTATCGATTACTATTGCACTGATTGTGTGGTTTGGCGGGCGACAAATTGTGGGAAATGACGTATATGATTTAGGAAATATTTTTCTGTTTATACAGCTATCACAGCAGTTGTTTCGCCCTATTAGGCATATTGCTGATAAGTTCAACACTTTGCAGATGGGTATTATCGCGTCTGACCGTGTGTTTGCGATTTTGGAGACTGAAGACGATACTGAAACCGAAGGGAAGAAAGAACTGAAGGAGGTAAAAGGAGCTATCAGGTTTGAAGATGTTCATTTTGAATACGTAGCAGGGGAAGAGATATTGCACGGCATCAGTTTTGAGGTGCAAGAAGGGGAAACGATTGCGATTGTGGGGGCGACGGGTGCTGGAAAGACTACGATTACGAACCTGCTGAACCGTTTTTACGACCTGACTTCGGGGGCGATTTATATAGACGAGGTGAACATTGAGGAGTATACACTCAGTTCGTTACGTGAGCACATTGCCACTGTGTTGCAAGATGTATTCCTCTTTGCTGATAGTATTTACAACAATATCACTCTAAAAAATCCTGCGATTAGTGAAGAAGAAGTGATTGCAGCGGCTAAGAGCATAGGCGTTCACGATTTCTTGATGAGTTTGCCAGGTAACTATCAGTACAACGTGAAAGAACGCGGTACTATGCTTTCGGCAGGGCAACGCCAGCTGATAGCTTTTTTACGCGCTTATGTGCACAAGCCACAAATACTTATTTTGGACGAGGCTACCTCGTCGGTCGATTCACATTCGGAACAGCTCATACAAGAGGCGACTGATAAGATGACGGAAGGACGCACTTCGATTATCATTGCGCACCGCCTTACTACGGTGAAGAAGGCAGATAAAATTATCGTGCTTGACAAAGGGAATATTGTGGAAGTAGGCACTCACGATGAGTTGTTGCAAATAGAGAACGGCTATTACCGCAATTTGTATGAGGTGCAGTTTTTGGAAGAAGTGAAAGAAACAAATTAAATTTAATTGAAAAAACGCTTAACTATAAATGGCTAAAAAGAAACAACCACAGGAAACGCAGAAAAAGAAGAAAGATACTAATAAACCCCAACAGCGCAAATTGGCTTTTGGTGTATTTTTAGTACTGCTATCGCTATATTTAGTATTTACCTTTTCGTCATTCTTCTTTTCGTGGCAGGCAGACCAAAGTGTGTGGGCAGACCTGAGCAATCGTGAAGAACTTGCGGACAACATAGGCAGTAAGATAGGGGCTTATTTGGGGCATTTGTTTGTGTACAAAGGTTTTGGGTTAGCAGTTATCTTTCCTGTTTGGCTGTTATTTCTTTCGGGAATGAAGCTTGTTTTTAATATGAAAAAGCCTTTGCTAAACCGGTGGTTCTGGGGTATTTTGTTAATGGTGTTCACCTCTACAGCCTTAGGTTTCTTGGAAGGGAAAGCTACTATATTAGCAGGAGTTTCGGGTTATGAATTGAATCATTTTCTGCAAGACTATTTGGGCAAATTAGGCACTATACTGCTTTTATTGCTTTTTGCATCATTCTATGCTATTTTAAAACTGAACCTCACTACTGAAAAAGTTAAGGTTCTTTTCCAAAATACATTCTCTAAACTGAAACGCGAAGCAGCAGCAGAAGAGTTCGATGAAGAGAAAAACAGCTTTGAATCTGCGGAAGAAGAGCAAAACCCTATAGAGTTTACTACTGATGAAGGTGAAATGGACTTTATCATTCCGCAAGGCGAAAACGAAAAGTTAGACCCTTTCACTCATAAGAAAGAAATTCCGCGACTTGACGGACAAGAAGGAGGTTTAGAAATCACTAATATTCCTGAAGAGGAACAACCTGATTTTACGGTAACGCCTACTCAGCCAACAGAGGCAATAGACCCTGAGACTTTGGCTAAGCAATTGGTAGAGAACTATGGAGAATACGACCCAACATTAGAACTTAGTGATTATCGCTTTCCTACGCTTGACCTTTTGGACGACCCCAAAGACAGCGGTATTGTTATCAACCAAGAAGAATTGGAGGAAAACAAGAATACAATCGTACAAACGCTGAACGACTATAAAATTAAGATAGAGAAGATAAAGGCGACGATAGGACCTACGGTTACTCTTTACGAGATTGTACCCGAAGCAGGGACACGTATTGCAAAAATCAAGAACTTAGAGGACGATATTGCGCTTTCGTTGGCAGCACTGGGTATCCGTATTATTGCGCCAATACCAGGGAAGGGTACGATAGGGATAGAAGTGCCTAACAAGAAGCCTACAATGGTGTATATGCGCACGATGATTACGGCACCGAAGTTCCAACACGCTGAAATGGAATTGCCTATTGCCTTTGGGAAAACCATTAGCAACGAAACTTTTGTAGCCGACCTTACCAAGATGCCGCATTTACTGATGGCGGGGGCAACCGGACAAGGGAAGTCGGTGGGGATAAACGTAGTGCTCAGTTCGCTACTTTACAAGAAGCACCCAGCCGAAGTGAAGTTTGTGTTAGTAGACCCTAAGAAGGTAGAGCTATCAATATTTGAAACGATTGAGCGACACTTCCTTGCCAAGCTACCTGACAGCGAAGAGGCGATTATCACCGACAACAAGAAGGTAGTGAACACGCTGAACTCGCTTTGTATTGAGATGGACAACCGTTACGAACTGTTGAAAAACGCCCAAGTGCGCAACATCAAAGAGTACAACGCTAAGTTTAAAGCGCGACAGCTCAACCCTAACGAAGGACATCGTTTCTTGCCGTACATAGTGTTAGTAGTAGATGAGTTTGCTGACCTGATAATGACGGCAGGTAAAGAGGTAGAGCTTCCTATAGCACGATTGGCACAGCTTGCCCGCGCTATTGGTATTCACCTTATTATTGCGACCCAACGACCCTCGACCAACGTAATTACGGGTATCATTAAAGCTAACTTCCCGACGCGTATTGCCTTTAAGGTAAGTTCTAAAATCGACTCAAAAATCATCTTGGACGGTTCAGGAGCAGAACAGCTTATCGGTAGAGGAGATATGCTTTACTCACAAGGCAACGAGCCCGTGCGCATACAGTGTGCCTTTGTGGATACTCCTGAAATCAAACATATCACTGAGTTCATTGGGGCACAACGCGCTTACCCCGATGCGTATTTACTGCCTGAGTACGTAGGACCTGATGGTGAAAGTGTAGATTTAGACTTTGACCCCTCAGAGCGTGACCCTATGTTCCGCGAGGCTGCCGAAGTAGTGGTGAATGCTCAACAGGGTTCGGCTTCGCTCTTGCAACGCAAACTGAAATTGGGTTACAACCGCGCAGGTCGTCTCATCGACCAGTTAGAACACGCGGGCGTTGTAGGTCCGTTTGAAGGTAGTAAAGCAAGACAAGTGCTGATTCAAGACATTGTGAGCTTGGATAGACTTTTAGGAGGAAGTGAATAGTGAAGAGGAAGACCCCTACCCCCGAAGGGGGGAAATCCGTAGATAGAAACGAATTAGAATTTTGCAGGTAGGGATTATTAGCGATGAAAAGTAGATAATTAATAAGAAGTAGCAATGAAGAATATTATTTTATCAATAGGATTAGTGCTTACAACGGTTGTGCTAAGTGCTCAGAATGTATTTCAAGCGTCGGGAGAGAGAAGTATCCGGAAAATTGCTGTGCAGAAATATACTAAAATAGACATTGATAATAGGTGGGACATTACCTTAGTAAATGAGAAAAACGACCATATTTACATAGATGCCGACGATGCAATTCACCCTATTATCAAAACTACTGTTCAAGAAGGAACTTTACGTGTGAGCTTAGAAACGCCTAACGGTGTGAACTTCGTACAAACGGGAGGTATTAAATTGAAAATTCCGGTTAAAGGGACAAGCGAATTGAATATGAAGAGCGGGAAACTTCGCACAGAAGCACCTATTAAGATGCCTTCGTATAAAATGCACTTAGACTTCCTCTCCGAGATTCATTTAAATTTGAATATAGACAACTTGGATTTAAAAATAGGCAGTTGTAAGGAAGGGAACTTACAACTGAATTGCCGGAACCTTACTTTTGAAGCGGGGTCACTTGACAAATTGCCTATTAGTGGGAAGGTAGAAAATCTCACTTTTGTTTCTAATAGTATTATTCAATTACAAACCTACGACTTGACTATCCAAAATGCTATCTTTAATACCTCAGGTATTGTAAAGGCAAAATTGAGAATCAACGGGGCTATACAGGGAAAACCTACTGGCATTTTTGAGCTTTATTACAAAGGTAATGCTACTAACGAAATAGCACCCCACACAATGATTAAGATTATTAAAGAAAAAGAATAATGAATCAACAACAAGATTTTCTCAAATATCAAGCACCAACATCACCTTATCCGAGATTGCTTGAGGTAGAACGTGCCGAGGGTAGTTATATCTACACTACCGACAGCAAGCGTTATTTAGACTTTGTAGCAGGTGTATCGGCTTGCACTTTGGGGCACTGTCACCCTGCGGTGGTGAAAGCTATCCAAGAGCAGTGTGCTACTTATATGCACGTAATGGTCTACGGTGAGTATGTACAAAAACCGGCAGTAGACTTCTGCAAACTCCTCGCTGAACAACTGCCCCCAGAACTCAACACTACCTACTTGGTAAACTCGGGCACGGAAGCTATTGAGGGCTCGGTGAAATTAGCCAAACGCGCTACGGGCAGAACCCAACTTATAGCAGCTAAGAACGCCTATCACGGCAACACCCAAGGCTCAATGAGTTTAATGGGCTATGAGGAACGCAAGCGCGCTTACCGCCCGCTGATTCCCGATGTAGATTTTATAGAGTTCAACAACGAAGAAGATATCCTAAAAATCACCGAACGTACCGCAGGAGTAGTATTGGAAAGTATACAAGGGGGTGCGGGTTTTATCGAACCCCAAAACGATTATCTCATCAAGGTAAAAAGGCGCTGTGAAGAAGTGGGGGCACTACTCATCATCGACGAGATACAACCAGGATTTGGACGTACGGGCAAGCTCTTTGGTTTCCAAAACTACGGCATCACGCCTGATATTATTGCTATAGGTAAGGGTATGGCAAGCGGAATGCCAGTAGGCGCTTTTGTATCGTCGTACGAGCGTATGCAACTCTTAGCACACAGTCCTAAGATGGGGCATATCACTACCTTTGGGGGCAACCCTGTGATTGCAGCGGCTTCGTTGGCGACCCTCAACCAACTCCTTACGACTAACCTAATGGAAGATACCTTGCGCAAAGAAAAACTCTTCCGCCAGTACCTGCAACACCCCCTCATTGAGAGTGTGAACGGTAAAGGACTGATGCTCGCCGTAATAGTGAAGTCTGCTGAAATAGCTGATTTTGTAATCAACTACTGTCAGGATAGAGGGCTTATTGTCTATTGGCTACTGTTTGAACACCGCGCGGTACGTCTTTCGCCACCACTCACCCTTACAGAAGAAGAAATCAAAGAAGGTTGTGAGATAATCATTGAGGCACTGAATAAAGTAGAGAAGTCATTCTAAATGATTACTATCTACATTTAATTTCTTTTTAATCGAAGCTAAAGCGAAGGATAAGTAGAATAGAGATAGTGGCAATAGTTTATAATTGCAATTTATTTGTTATCTTTGCCCAGAATAAGCTTTTTGAACTTGCTAATTATTCATTGTAAATTATTAATTGAAAATATATGACTCCAATCCTACATTCGTTATTGGACAACGACTTTTATAAATTCACTATGCAGTGTGGTGTAGTGCAGTTGTTCCCGAAGAACAAAGGGCGTTATACCTTTATCAACCGTGGCAAGCACGAATTTCCTGAAGGCTTTGCAGATGCCTTGCGCGAACAGGTGAACCATATGGCTAAACTGAAGCTCACCAAAGCCGAAAAGCAGTTCTTGCGCGAGAACTGCCCCTATTTGAGTCCGCTGTACTTAGACTTTTTAGAGGGGTATCGCTACGACCCCGCCGAAGTGCATATTGAGCAAAACGGCACTGATTTACAAGTAACAGTGGAAGGTTATTGGTATCGCACGATTCTTTGGGAAGTACCCCTATTATCGGTGATTAGTGAACTGTTCTACAAGCTCACCAATGCCACTGCGTGGACAGATGCACAGGTGATTGAGAATACCCGTGAGAAGGAGCAGTTTTACAAAGATTTAGGAGTAGTATTTGCTGAGTTTGGTACCCGCAGGCGTCATTCGTACCACGTGCACGACATAGTAATGCGCACTTTAGTAGAGGGGTACAACCACACTTTCATAGGCTCCAGCAATGTGCATTTTGCGATGAAGTATGGAGTAAAAACCATAGGTACGCACGCACACGAGTGGTTTATGTTCCACGCCGCCGAATACAGCTACAAAATGGCCAACGCACTCTCTCTTGAACACTGGGTAGATGTGTACCGCGGCGACCTTGGGGTAGCGCTTTCCGATACCTATACTACTGATGTGTTCTTCAAACAGTTCGACAAGAAGTTTAGCAAACTCTTTGACGGCGTGCGTCACGACAGTGGCGACCCTATCGTTTTTGCCGAAAAGACGATTGCACACTACAAAAAAATGGGCATCAATCCGCTTTCTAAGTACATCATTTTCTCAGACGGACTCAATCCTGAGAAGGTACAGGCGATTACCGAGGCTTGCAAAGGCAAGATAGGCATTTCGTTCGGGATAGGCACCAACCTCACCAACGATGTAGGCTTGCGTCCGATGAACATAGTGATGAAACTCACCGAAGTGCTCACCAGCGACAATGAGTGGGTACCTACTGTTAAACTTTCGGACGAGCCCAACAAGCACACCGGTGATAAACGAATGATTGAACTCGCCAAAGGAATATTAGCAATTGAATAGGCCTTAGGTCTCAGGCCACAGGCCATAGGAACGTCGCACTCCTAAGGCCTAACAACTAATACCTAACAAGATGAATTACATATTAATGATCATAGGAATACTCGTAGCCCTCTCGCGCTACTTGTTCCCTAAATACGACCAAGCGTTGCTCATTGGCGGTATGAGCCTACTGATGATAGGCATATACCGCATTTCACGCAATCTACCTTCCAAAAATGAGGAAGATTTTCAAGACCCCGCGACAAGAATTCGCAACCCAGAGGATGATTAGCAAATTGACAAATTAGCAAATTAACACCGTGAACATAGGAGATTACATAGAAGTATTAGACGATACGATTAAAGGGCATATTGTGCGCCTCACTCCTCAGCAAGTAACAATGCTTACTACTGAGGGTTTTGAGCTGACTTTCCGCCCCGAGGAAGTTATCGTCATTGAAGAAGACGCCTCGCTAAAAGGTGCTTTTACTAATATAGATGAAGAAAGCCTTAGTAAGGACAAGGTTTTCAAAAGGAGAAATAAGTCCCCTCTTACTAAAAAAGAGAAGGCGATACCGCCTATGGAAGTAGATTTGCACATTGAGCAACTTGTTGATTCCACTCGCAATATGACCAATTACGATATGCTTACCCTCCAGCTCGAAACCGCCCGTCGCCAATTGGAATGGGCAATAAACCAACGCATTCAGCGGGTGGTGTTCATTCACGGAGTAGGAGAGGGAGTATTGCGCACTGAATTGGAGTTTTTGTTAGGGCGTTATTCAAATGTTACTTTTTACGATGCCGAGTATGCCAAATACGGTGTAGGCGCTACCGAAGTGTATATTTATCAAAATGCGAAATAGATGATACAAGCCACTAATATACATAAAACTTACAAAGATTTAGAAGTGCTCAAAGGTGTATCGGTGAGCGTTACTAAAGGCGAAATCGTGTCGATTGTAGGGGCATCAGGGGCAGGAAAAACTACCCTATTACACATCTTGGGTACCCTCGATAGTCCGGATACTGGTAACCCATCGTCGCTCATCATCAATGGAACGGATATACTATCATTGTCGTCTAAGACTTTAGCAAAATTCCGCAATGAGCATATAGGCTTTATCTTTCAGTTTCACCAATTGTTGCCAGAGTTCACCGCTTTGGAGAACATCTGTATTCCTGCGCTTATCAAGGGAATGAACAAAAAGGAAGCTGAAAAGCGCGCAATGGAGCTCTTGGACTTTTTACACCTCGCCCCTCGTGCCGACCATAAACCTAATGCCCTTTCGGGAGGCGAACAGCAACGGGTATCGGTGGCTCGTGCCTTGATGAACCACCCATCGGTAGTATTCGCCGATGAACCCAGTGGGAACCTCGATTCCGAAAGTGCCGAAAAGTTACACCAACTCTTTTTCCAACTGCGTGAGGAGTTCCAGCAAACTTTTGTGATAGTTACCCATAACGAAGAACTTGCGACAATGGCTGATAGGAAACTCGTGATGGTGGACGGAAAGATAATTAGCTAATGAGGTGATTATTCCTAATTCTTTCCCAAATTAGGTTGTACTTTTGCCCCGTTAAACTTAAAAACAGATTTAAAACGATGAAAAAATTACTATCATTTATTGCAACTTTTTTATTGACAGTAGTAGCTGTACAAAGTGTATCGGCAAAAGACACTCCTATTACTTTTGCACAATTGCCCGCTAAGGCACAAACTTTCGTGAAACAACACTTTAAAGTGGAAGATATCGCTTCGGTATGGAAAGACGATGATATTCACGATAAGGATTATAAAGTACACTTTAATGATGGCACAGAAATTGAGTTCTATGCCAATGGTGACTGGGAAGAGGTGAAATCACGTACTCAAGCTATCCCCGCGAAAATCATTCCTAATGGAATTGCTTATTACGTAAGCAAAACTTATCCTCAAACAAACATTTATAAAATCCAGAAGAAACGCTATGGCTATGAGGTGGAACTTACTAACGGTCTCGACTTGGAATTTAATGCAAAAGGACAATTTTTAAGAATAGACGACTAATGAAACACTTCTTTTTTATAGCTACTTTTGCAACTCTCACACTCAGTTCGTGCGCACGATTGCCACAACCCGCTCGCGATTTTATCAGTATTCACTTTCCACATACTTCTGTCAAGGAGGTAGAGAAAGAAAAGAATATTAACGGTTATTCGGTGGAACTAAAAGACCGCACTGAACTGGAATTTACCGCCAATGGCGATTGGCTAAAAGTAGATGGTGAAGATGGACATAGTATCCCTACTACCTTTTTCCCAAAAAAAATAGCTGATTACGTTACAGCCCAAGGTCTTATCATCGAAGGAATTAGAAAAACCAATATAGGGTATAAAGTAGACATTATAGGCTCTCATACTGATTTATTTTTTAACCACAACGGAGAGCCAATAGGAAATTATTAAACTCTTAATAGAATATTAAAAAGTACCATTTATTTGGTACTTTTTTTATTTTTGGTTATTTTTGTCGCCGTAAACATATCAATAATAACAAAAAGATGAATACACTTAAAGCATTATCAACAATAGCGTTCTCCTTACTTGTTTTTGGAGTGGCTACTGCTCAAGACGAAGGTCTTGTGCCTATAGAAGCTTTGCCTGCCAGCGCTCAAAGTTTTATCAAACAGCACTTCTCTACTAATAATATCGTTTCGGTATGGCAAGATACTGAAAAAGGTAAAGTAGAGGATTACACTGTGCTTTTTGCTGATGGCACTGAAATAGAATTTCGTGCTGATGGCAATTGGAAAGAAGTAAAATCACGCAACGGACAAGTATCACCTAAGATTGTTCCTGCTAAAATCACTAAGTACGTACACAAAAACTACCCTAATATTATTATTAAGGAAATCAAAAAAGGGCGTACTAAATACGAAGTAGACCTTTCTAACGGTGTAGAACTCCTCTTTAACTTAAACGGTAAATTCTTAAAAATAGACGACTAATATGAAACGATTTTTATTACTTATTATGGCTACTTTTTCTTTTAGCCTAGCTTCAGCACAAGACAAAAAAGTAACCTTTAACGACCTCCCTGCTGATGCTATCAACTTTGTACGTCAGCATTTTTTAGTAGACCATATTACCTCGGTATGGAAAGACACAGATTACAACGACGAAGAGTACACCGTCATCTTTCGTGATGGTCTTGAAATAGAGTTCAACGGCAACGGTGATTGGAAGGAGCTCAAAGCACGACACGGCAAAGTGCCTGACCACGTAGTACCTGAAAGGATATTAGCACACGTACAAGCTACTTTTCCTTTTGAATCTATCAAAGAAGTATCGCGTAGTCTTAGTAAAAAGAAATATGAAGCGGAACTTACCGACGGTCAGGAACTCAAATTTGATGATAAATACAATTTTATAGGTATCAAATAACGTTTTATTACCTTTTTTTACCTAAAATGTACGACCTTCTTATTATCGGTGGAGGAGCTGCTGGCTTCTTCACCGCTATTAATACTGCCGAAAAGTGCTCTAAGTTCAAAATTGCTATACTCGAAAAAAGCAAAGAGGTTCTTCATAAAGTGCGTATTTCGGGCGGAGGACGATGTAACCTTACGAACGCTACTTTTACTCCTCAAGAACTTGTAAAGAATTATCCACGAGGCAGTAGAGAGCTTCTCAGTCCGTTTCATCGTTTTATGTGTGGTGATGTGATGGAGTGGTTTGAATCTCACGGAGTCCCTCTCAAAACGGAAGCCGACGGTCGCGTATTTCCTGCTTCTAACACTTCTGAAAGCATTATAAATTGCTTTCTCAGCGGAATTAGAAAACACCACATTCACCTCTTTACCGAACAGAATGTACAAGCCTTTTGTCCTATGCCCGAAGGTTGGGAAGTAACTACATCTAAGCAAACCTATACTGCTCGTAATGTAGCTATTGCTACGGGTAGCAATCCTAAAATATGGCAATTGTTAGCGCGACTGGGGCATACCATCATACCTCCTGTACCCTCACTATTTACTTTTCAAACGTCTACCCAATGGACTAAAGAGCTATCGGGTATTGCTGTGAATGCCTCTATACGTTTGCTTAGCAAAGAAGGTAAATACTTAAAGATAAGCGAAACAGCTCCGCTACTCTTCACACATACAGGCTTTAGTGGTCCCGCAGTGTTGCGAGCCTCGGCTTGGGGTGCTCGTGTGCTAGCTGAGTGTAACTACCAATGCCTTATGGAAGTGAACTTCACCGCCAATACCCCAGAAGCACTCACTTACGACGAAACACTCCTGTTACTACAAGACTTCAAACAGCACAACGGACGCAAAATGATGCAGAGTGTCTCACTATTTGAACTTCCTAAACGTTTATGGGCATCTCTTTTAGCTCACGCAGGTATTGCTCTTGAACAACTGTGGGCTGAGCTTAATAAACCACAATTGCGTCACCTTACCGAAACGCTTACCCAATGCCGTTTTCCTATTGAGGGCAAAGCTACTTTCAAAGAAGAGTTTGTAACAGCAGGAGGTGTAAAACTCTCCGAAATCAACTTTAAGACTTATGAGAGTAAACTCCTTCCGCATCTTTATTTAGCCGGTGAAGTGCTCGATATTGATGCTATTACCGGAGGCTTCAACTTCCAGAATGCGTGGACGGGTGGTTATATTATTGCAGAAAGTATTCGATAATAATACTATAAATTTGATACTTGGCGCTGTTTTTGTTGATTTTCAAACTATTGTTAATAGAAATAACTATATTTTATGGCAAACATTACATTTCACGAACAACCAGCTCATACTGCTGGCGAACTTCCCAAAGTGGGCACTGTAGCTCCTAATTTTTCAGCTGTAAGAAATGATTTGGCTGAAGTAACTCTCAAAGACTTTCAAGGAAAGAAAGTAGTACTGAATATTTTCCCAAGTGTAGATACTGGTGTATGTGCAGCTTCTGTGCGCAAATTTCACGTAGAGGCTTCTAAACTTAGCAATGTAGCTATTCTTTGTGTATCTAAAGACCTTCCTTTTGCGCTTAGCCGCTTTTGTGCTGCTGAAGGAATAGATAACCTCACGATGCTTTCAGACTTCAGAGGTGATTTTGCAAAACATTACCCTATTACTTTTACTGATACACCTTTAAAAGGGTTGCTATCGCGCTGTGTAATAGTTTTAGATGAGCAAGGGAAAGTGGTTTATACGGAACAAGTAGCTGAAACTACTGAAGAGCCTAGCTACTCTAAAGCCTTAGAAGCTTTGAAATAGCAGGGTTGCTATATAAAAATAGGTCATTGGAATAACTATACTATTTCAATGACCTATTTTTTTATTTAATATCTCTCACTTGCAGTTGCAAGCTTACTCTGCCATTCCATTCGTTTTCTTCTATTGAAAATATTATACTAAAAGGTCTGCCAGAGGTTACTAAGGGGAGTTTATGAGCTAAGCCAAAGCCTACTGCATCGTAATATGAGGTGCTCCCTACTTCTTTTAAGGTAAGTTTTAAATGTTCTTCCTCTTTACCTATACGTTTGGCAAATCCGGTGTCTATTACATTTTCGGCATAGAAAAGCGGAGGGAGATTGCAAGGACCAAAAGGCTCGAACTGTTTGAGAACGTTATATAACTTTTGGGTGAGTTTACTCAAAGGGAGTGCGGTATCTATAGAGAGTTTCGGGATTCGCAACTCAGGGTTAATACTTTGCTTTACTACTTCTTCAAAAGTAGCTTTAAAAAGCTGATACTGTTCAGGACGTAAGGTAAGACCGGCAGCGTATTTATGTCCGCCGAATTGCTCTAAATATTCACTGCACTGTTCCAACGCCTCGTAAATATCAAATCCTTGTACCGAACGCGCTGAAGCAGCATATTTGTCACCGCTTTTGGTGAAGACTACCGTAGGGCGGTAGTAATGTTCAATAAGGCGGGAGGCAACAATGCCTATCACCCCCTTGTGCCATTCTTCGTTAAAGACTACTGAAGTATAGCTGTCTTGTTCACCATTCGCTTCTATTTGGTTGAGTGCTTCGGTAGCGATACTACTATCCAATTCCTTTCTTTCAGTATTGAGAGCATCTATTTCTTTAGCTTTTTGTAGGGCTTGTTCTTCATTAGCTTCGGTGAGGAGGGAGACAGCGTATTTGCCGTGCTCTATGCGACCTGCTGCATTGATACGTGGTGCTGCTTTGAAGACTACGTCGGTGACGGTAATAGCTCCTTGATGTTCACCAAAAAGTGCTTTTACTCCTGCTGAGGGGCTCTCATTAAGTACTTTCAAACCAAAGTACATCAAGCAACGGTTTTCGCCATCCATCGGTACGATATCGGCTGCTGTAGCTATGGCTACCAAATCTAAAAGAGGAATCAATTCTTCAAAAGGACGTTGTAGATACTCGTGGTATGCCTGTGCTAATTTAAATCCTAAACCACAACCACAGAGTTCTTTATACGGGTAAGGACAGTCCGTTTGTTGGGGGTCGAGTACCGCTACAGCCTCAGGTACTACATCTGACGGACGGTGGTGGTCGGCAATGATAAAGTCGATACCTTTTGCTTTGGCATATTGTACTTTATCAATGGCTTTAATTCCGCAGTCGAGTGCAATAATTAGCGTACAACCTTGCGCCTGAGCATAGTCAATTCCTTGAAAGGAAATGCCATAACCTTCGGTATACCGGTCTGGAACATAGGTATGCAAATTAGAAGTGAAGTTGCTGAGGTAACGCTCCATCAAAGAGACGGCACTGGTACCATCGACATCGTAATCACCATAGATGAGAATCGTTTCGCCCTCAGTAAGTGCTTGGTGCAAACGGGTGACGGATTCTTTCATTCCTTTCATCAGGAGAGGCTTATGTAATTGCGATAGGGTAGGGCGGAAGAAGTCTTTTGCCTGCTGGAAAGTAGTTATACCTCGTTGCGCTAAGAGTATTGCCAAAGGCTCACTGATATTGAGTTCTTGTTGTAGTGCTACTACAGTGCTTTGCGGTGGTAACGGTTTAAAGTTCCAAGTGTAGTCCATTTATTTAGGTAAAAGATAAAAGGTAAAGGGTAAGAAAAAACTTTGTCAAAGTTAGGACTTTGACAAAGTCTATATTTGCTTGTACGGCTCGCACTTAGCCTAAGTATGTTTTTAGAATTTTACTGCGGGAAGTGTGTTTAAGGCGACGAATAGCTTTTTCTTTGATTTGGCGTACACGTTCGCGGGTAAGGTCAAAGGTTTCGCCTATTTCTTCGAGAGTCATTGCGTGCTGATCGGAAAGACCGAAATACAAACGCACTACATCGGCTTCGCGAGGAGTGAGCGTTTCGAGTGCACGCTCAATTTCGGTGCGCAATGAATCTAAAATGAGTGACTTATCGGGGTTAGGCGACTCGTTACTGCGAATCACATCGTACAGGTTAGAATCTTCACCTTCTACCAAAGGAGCGTCCATTGAGATATGACGACCCGCATTCTTCATAGATTCTTTCACATCGTTTACCGACATATCCAGCTCACGCGCAATCTCTTCAGCTGAAGGTACGCGTTCATTGGCTTGCTCAAGGTAAGCATACATCTTGTTGATTTTATTGATAGAACCAATCTTGTTCAGCGGTAAGCGCACAATACGCGATTGCTCGGCTAAGGCTTGGAGTATTGATTGGCGAATCCACCATACGGCGTAAGAAATGAATTTGAATCCACGGGTTTCGTCGAAGCGTTGTGCTGCTTTGATGAGCCCTAAGTTTCCTTCGTTGATAAGGTCGGGCAGGGTGAGCCCTTGGTTTTGGTATTGTTTAGCGACTGATACCACGAAGCGCAAATTGGCTTTGGTGAGTTTTTCTAAGGCGGCTACATCGCCTGCCTTAATGCGTTGTGCCAATTCCACCTCTTCATCAGCAGTAATTAGGTCTACACGACCAATCTCTTGCAAATACTTATCAAGAGACGCAGTTTCACGGTTGGTTACCTGTTTGGTAATTTTTAGTTGTCTCATTCAGAAAAAATCCTTAATTTTGTCGATTCTTATACGCCTATTATACGTATAGATTTATACGGATGTTACATAACAGCTAAAAATTAACATTATATTAACAAATGAAATACAGTTTTATTATCCCGATATACAATCGTCCTGAAGAGCTTGACGAGCTTTTAAATAGCCTTGTGTCACAAACTTACGAAGATGATTTTGAAGTAGTAGTAATAGAGGACGGCTCTACTATTACCTCAAAAGAAGTGTGTGAAAAGTATCAAAACGATTTATCGATTACTTATCTTGCGAAACCAAATACAGGTCCTGGTGACTCGCGTAACTACGGAATGCAACGCGCCCAACACGATTATTTTCTCATTTTAGATTCCGATTGTATTTTACCGCCTCATTATTTGGAAGCAGTAGATGATTTCTTACAAGCTCATTACGTTGATTGTTTTGGGGGCTCGGATACGGCTACCCATGATTTTACTGATATTCAGAAGGCTATTAACTATACGATGACTTCTTTGCTGACTACGGGGGGCATTCGGGGTAGCCAAAAGCGCATTCAGCGGTTTGAACCGCGGAGTTTCAATATGGGTTTATCACGTAGGGCTTTTGAGGCGACGGGAGGCTTTGGGAAGATACACCCTGGTGAAGACCCTGATTTGGTGATACGCCTTTGGGAAAGGGGCTTCGATTCAGCTTTTATTCCTACTGCTTTTGTGTTTCACAAACGGCGTATTTCGTGGGCAAAATTCCGTACTCAAGTGAGCAAATTTGGGCAAACGCGGGCTATCCTTAACCATTGGCATCCGCAAACGCGCAAGCTCACTTTTTGGTTGCCTACTTGCTTTGCCTTGGGGCTTTGTGGGGCTATGCTGTTAGTGTTTTTCGGACATATAGCGCCCTTGCTGGTGTACGCCTGTTATTTTATTTTGATAGGGTGGGATAGTGCCCGAGAGAACCGGAGTTTGAAGATAGGCTTTTTATCGGTTTGGGCGCTTTTGGTGCAGTTTTTTAGTTATGGATTTGGATTCTTGAAAGCGACCTTAAAAATAGCTTTCGTCAAGAAACCAATCGAAATACTTTTTCCGCATTTATTTTTTAAATAGAGTCTTTTTTGGTAATGGGGAGCTTATACAAAGCTTATACGAACCTTGAACGAATGTTGGACGATTGGTATAGAAAGGCTATACAGAATATTGATTTCCAAGCTACTATAAAGGAAGTTTTTGTAGAAATAAATCGAAAGAAAACAGGCCTCCCGTTGGAGGTCTGTTGTTTGTAAGAGGGAGTTTTATTATTTTAGTATTGTTTTTTGAATTAGTCATCTTCGCTTTCGCGATATACATTGTCTTCGCCTTTGAGGATTTGCAGATAGCTTTTGTAGCGTGACCAAGCGATTTCGTCGCGTTCTAAAGCTGCTTTTACGGCGCATTGGGGTTCATCGGTATGCAGGCAATTGTTAAACTTACACTGGTGTTTGAGGGCGAAAAACTCGGGGAAATAGTGGGTGAGTTCTTCTTTTTCTATTTCTACCATACCAAAGCCTTTGATACCTGGGGTATCGATAATACGTGCTCCAAAAGGCAAATCGAACATTTCGGCAAAAGTTGTAGTGTGTTGCCCCTGCTGATGGAGTTGAGAGATTTCGGCGGTTTTGAGGTGTAAATTGGGAGCTATGGCATTGATAAGTGTAGACTTGCCAGCGCCTGAATGCCCTGATACCACGCAAGTTTTTCCTTCCATAGCAGTTTTTACCTTATCGATATTTTTGCCCGTAGTAGCCGAAATATCTATACATTCATAACCTGCGTTGCGGTATATTGAGGCGAGGTATTTCACTTCGGCGAGTTCCTCTTCGGTATAAGTATCTACTTTGTTAAAGAGCAGTACGGTTTTGATACCGTAGGCTTCGGCGGTTACCAAAAAGCGGTCGATAAAAGTAGTAGAAGTAGGCGGATTGTTGAGGGTTACGACTAAGAAAGCGAGATCGATATTGGAAGCGATAATGTGAGTTTGCTTAGAAAGGTTCACCGATTTGCGGATAATGTAGTTATCGCGGGGGTGTATTTGGGTAATGACGCCTCTGTTACTTTCTTCTAAACTAAAGACCACGCGGTCGCCCACAGCTATAGGGTTTGTATTCTTGATGCCTTTAAGGCGAAATTTACCTTTGATGCGACACTCATAGAACCGCCCCGTAGCGACGTCCTTCACGGTGTACCAACTACCTGTAGATTTATAGACTAATCCTTCCATTTATTATTCACTTTTCATTTCTTCTTTCGGTTTCTCAGGGAAAACATTAGCGTATACTACTTGGCTGATGCTCTTTACAGGTTTATAGAGCAATGAGTTGTTAAGAGAGGAAGCAGAAAGCCATTTTTCGGTTTGAAAAGTACGCTCTAAGAACAAGAACATCGACCCAACAATGACTGCTGCTTTAAGTAAGCCAAACAAGCCACCCGCTAAACGATTCAGGAAACCGAGTTCAGCGACTTTGAGCATCTGGGTAAGAACTTTAGCTAAGAGCATTACCCCCAACATCAGCACGATGAGGGTAAGACCGAAAGCAAAGACCTCTAAGGTTTGCTTTTCGGCAGGGAGAATCTTGTCTAACAACGAGGCGGTAAAGAAAGAGAAGTGTATTGCCCCATAAATGCCTATCACAATAGCTAATAGCGATGCCATTTCGATGATAACCCCTCGCATAAAACCACGTACTGCTCCGAAGCCCAAAATTACTAACAATAAAATGTCTATCTTATTCATTTATCAATTAAATATTTAGTAGTATCTATCTTACGTATAAAAACCCTTTTTTGGTTCGTTGTTCTCCTTTGAAATAGTAAGTAAGTACATAAAAATAAGTTCCTGCCAAGCGTTTATTACCTACCACGCCTTTTGCATTAGGGTAACCTCTGAAATACTCGCCGTTTTGCTGATAGTTATTACTTTCATAGACCTTCAATCCCATTTCGTCAAAAATAAGGAGGGTAATAGGGTTATAATCATCAGCATTTTCTATTCTAAAATAGTTATTAGAACCATTTTCAGTAGAAACAGCATTGTAAATCTCAACTTCATCAGGACGGGTATCTATATGACCAGGTTTGTTCACTTTAGGAGTGATGGTAATCGCTTGTTTGTGTATGCGCTCATTGCCACAGACATCGCGTGCGATCCAAGTGTAGACTACCTTAGAGAGTTTGCCATTGGTCAAATATTCTTCTTTTGAGGGCATTGTTACAGTAGGTGTGCCAGCGCAAGAGTCTTCAGCAGAGATACTTTTCTGTAGGGGAATAGGCATTCCCTCCTCAATAGTAAGGTCTTGAGGCAAAGTTCCTACAAAAGTAGGAGGAGTGGTATCGGCTACGGTAATGCGCTGAGTATGGGTAAGGGTTGTACAACCATCGGTAGCAGTGAAAGTGCGCTCTAAGGTAAAGTTGTTAGGACAGCGTTTGTTTAGTTCTTTATCAATACGCGTGATGACTACCGCCCCACAACCGCCCTGAGCAGTAGGGGTTACTACCGCAGGAATGGACTTAGCGCAATCAACAGTCACATCGTTAGGAAGTGTTGCCCAAGTGAGAGGTATAGGGGTACTTTTGGGTACAAAAGTAATGGTTTGCTGGTGAGTAGTGGTATTACCACAAGCATCTTTAGCTTCCCACATATAGATAAGCCTAGTAAGTTTACCTTTTGTATCTTTTATTTCTTTATAAGAAGGCGTAACAGTAGTTGTGCCACGATTGTCAGTAGCCGTAAGTGTTACTTGGGTAGGAGTTGTTTCACCTTCTTTAATACTTATATTTTGGGGCAAAGCGCCTGCAAAAGTAGGAGGAGTTCTATCTATTACGCTAATAGTTTGCGTATAAGTAAGCATTTGGTTACAAGTATCGGTAGCCGTGAAAATGCGTTTAAGTGTATATGTATAGTCGCAATTGCCCTTAATGCGTTCTTCTTTTTGAAGTGAGACTGTAGGAGAACAACCGCCTGTAACAGTAGGAAGCATTAACGCTGGAATAGATTGCTCACACGAAAGCATAAAATGATTAGGGAGCGATGCCCAACGGAGCGGTTCAGGCAGTGCAGTGTTCTTTTCAATAGTAAATCCTCCATTCTTAGGATTGTAGTTAGTAAGGTCGAAGGCTAAACCATCGATTACTTCTACTTTTAAGACAGCTTGGGTAGTGCTAATATTAGGCAAAGTAATTTCTTTACTGCCGTTGTTATCGGTCTCTGCTACTACCATATGTTTAAACGTCTTGCCTAAATCATCGGAGAGTAGAATACGCACTTTGGTATCTTTAAAAATTGAGTTATCTACGCCCCAAGTAAGGGTGAGTTGAGCGCCTCCTTTGTATTTCTTCTTAGGGGTAGTTGTAATTTTGAAGGGGGTACCTTTCTTTATTGTTACTTTGGTAGCCACCAAATCGTATTGAGTGATATAGCCGTAGTGATTCTGAGGCTCAGCATCGCTTACCGCCAGCCAAAAGTTAAAAGTACCTATTTGGTGTCTTACGCCCCCTCTTGCAGAGTCGTCCCAACTATTGGCTAACATCTCTCCTGTTCTTTCGCTGTACTCTTTTTTGAAAACCACAGGGTTGGCTGTAGTGGCTTTGTAGGTGAGATATTGAGTAATCGAAGTTTCATCACGCCCTATACGCTCGTCGTGTTGATTAGCAACATAGAGCAACTGCTCGCTATCGGCATCAGTAGCAGGAATATAGAACTGAAAGAAAGTGTCTTCTGGGATTATATATTCAGCTTTTATTTTAGCCTTCTCAATCATTGGAGGTTGTGTATTAAGTAGGATACCATAAGGAATATTAGGGAATGACGCGTTGCCAACTACCTGAGTGTGCGCTCTATCCTTGTAGTAAGGCGTAGTAGTTAAGAGTTTTCTGATACGTTGCACAGACGATAGCGAGAAGAAATCGCGAGGAGTACCCATACTCATAATAGATTGCCCTACGCCATATTCCGTCTTATTACCATCGGTCAGAGGAGCACTGTAGGTATGTTTACCTCCAAACAGATGACCTACTTCGTGAGCTATCACATCCTTAGTAGGGCGAGCCACTGCCTCAGCTTTAAACTCAGTATAGGCACCCTCCGTTTGAGCCTCGCCTTTGATGCCAGGTGAATCAAAATACGAAATACATATGCCTACCTCGAAATTCTTTTCGCCAAGTATTTCTTTGAGAAACAGATTGTTCTCGTATCTCAAAGCTCCCGACTTTTTAGTTGGGTCAAAGCGCTCTTCTTCAGGTGTTTTGCATATCAAACGCTCATCGTTAATTATTTCCAAATGTATACCTAAATCGCGCTCATAAGCCTCATTGAGGTAGTTTTCCAAATCTGCCCACCACACTTTTACATTTTCCACCTTGCCCCCCATTATATCTTTTCTTTGAAAAACATTGTAAGCAATAGTTACTGCCAAACGATAAACACGCAACACTTGGGTATTTGCAATTTTGGGTTGTTCCTCTTCTTCAGCTGCCAACAGAGCGGGGCGAGCCGTTGCTCCTAAAAAGTGTTTGTGCTCCTCATCGTGAGTGGCACATTCGCCTTTTTCAGCTTGCTGAAATACCAAACGACCTTTTTTAGCAGTAATGTCATACGACCTTCCGTCGCGCTGAAAGCTACCCGAAACCCCTTGTTTACTCACAGATAGCGTAGCTACCCAACGGCTTTGATGATAGCCCACAAAAGAACGAATGCCCTCAGTAGCAAGAGAAGTTTTACGCTCCTGCCACTGAATGTCAATATGTTGCTGTTGGCTAACTTGCCTAAGATAATTCTCTACAGTCTGGGCTTGCATTGCTCCCCAAAACAGAGATAATAGGCAAGTAATAAAAAAGTGTTTGGTCATATTTTAATTAACAATTGATAATTAACAGATACAGGCAAGTTTAAGAGGGTGTTTGGGAAGTAGTTTTTGTATCTTTATAGGTTCCCCCTCTCAGCGTATCTCTCTCAAACTTTTCGGATAGCCTCCATCTGACTGCTCACACCTAACAACCTAACTCCTAATTCAATTCAATGATCATAGCAGTTTTAGCCGGTATTTCCAAGGTGTCTTTTAAGGTGAGTTCTTTCCCTGATACTATATCTCTGCCCCTCAAATGTCCTGCCAAACTTTCGGCGAATCGCTTTAAATTGAGCTTCTGGGCTTCTTTATTGCGGTTGAGTACCACCATTATGCGTTCCTTTTCGTCATAACGAAAATAGACGTACACTTCGTTTTCAGGCAAATACTGGGTGGTTTTCCCATAGTGAATCACAGCTTTATCTTTGCGCCAGTTGAATAGTTTAGCCGTAAAATTGTAATACGCTTGTTGGGTCGCAGTACGACCTGAAGCAGTGAAAGCGTTTTGCGTATCGCCCGCCCAGCCTCCAGGGAAGTCTTGACGAATATCGCCATCGCCCTTGTCTTTGTCGCCTGTCATCCCAATTTCACTGCCGTAATAAATTTGTGGAATACCGCGTGCCGTTGCAATCAAGCTGATGATAAGCTTGTAATCAGCGAGTTCGGGGTACACGTGATTGAGGCGATGCGTGTCGTGGTTTTCAGCAAAAATGAGCAAGTTATTGATGTTCTTATATAGGAAATCATTCGCAAAATTGTCGTATAGTTGCACCATCCCCTTGTCCCACGAAGGCGTTACGCGAAAAGCCTCGCCCACCGCATTAAACAGCGGAAAATCCATTACAGTAGGCAAATAGGTGTTGTAGCTCTGAATAGCACTAATCGGACTGTCCTTTTGCCAATACGATACCTGTGCACTTTGGTTCAACCACACTTCGCCCATAATGTTAAAGTTAGGGTACTCATCAGTAATAGCTTTCGTCCATAGGGCAATACCCTGCTTCTCGTTATACGAGTACGTATCCACGCGCAAACCGTCAAGGTCAGCGTATTCTATCCACCAAATTGCGTTCTGAGTAAGGTAGTTCAACACCAACGGGTTCGCCTGATTCAGGTCAGGCATCGAACGCACAAACCACCCTTTTTCGCAGTACTTTTTGTCCCAGTCCGAGGCATTGCTGTCCATCTGAGTAGTTATCCTAAAAGAGCTCTGTCCATAACCAGGAAATTGGTGTAACCAGTCGTAGCAAGGCAGGTCTTTCACGAGCCAATGCTGACTGCCCCAGTGATTGGTTACATAATCTTTGATGAGCTTCATACCGCGCTTGTGCAAAGCCTCTGAGAGCTGTCGGTACTCTTCATTAGTACCATAACGCGGGTCTATTTTGTACACATCGGTTTGGGCATAAGTGTGATAAGAATGTTGTGGTTCGTTGTCCTCACATAAGGGCGTACTCCATATAGCCGTAGCTCCTAAGGATTGTATATAATCCAAATGGTCGATAATCCCCTGAATGTCCCCCCCGTGGCGACCATTGGAAACCGAGCGGTTGAGCTTATCAGTAAGTGCGGGGTGCGAATCATTGTCTGGTTTACCATTGGCAAAGCGGTCGGGCATAATAAGGTAAACCACATCGCTACTGTCGAAACTCTTGCGGTAAGCCGAGCCCTCACGACGTGCTTTTAATTCGTAGCGAACACTGCCCACTTTCTTTTTCTTTTGCAATAGCGAAATGGTATAGTTGCCCGCTTTTTTATCTTTGGTATCGACGGTTACAAACAGATAGTTAGGGTTTTCTGTTTTCAGTATATTTACAATAGGCAAATCGCTCTCCACATTGTACTGAGCGATGTTTTTGCCATAAAGCAATACCTGCACTTGGTTGTAGTGCATTCCTTCCCACCAAAAAGGTGGTTCTACACGCTGAATCTGAGCGTGAGTCATTCCAAAACTAAATAATCCCATAAGGGTAATAATGTATTTCATAGTGCAAGTTACACGGGTGTTTATTCGCGCAAAGATAGGCATTTCTTTTCAAACAACAATGATAAGATAGTAGTTAGTTATTTTAGTTCGGACAAGTCTGACCCCACAGAACCAGAGCAACAATTCATAGCAACAACATTATAAATTCTATTAGTATTCCATTAATCTTTGGTTGGTCTTCATTGTAGAGCCACTGTAGACCCACTGTAGAGCCACTGTAGACCCACTGAAGTCCCACTGAAGTCCCACTGTAAAACTATCATAGTTCCGTTTAAGGTTTGTTTAAAGTCTATCAAATGTCTCACCCCTATTCAATTGTCAATTATCAATTGCGAATTGTCAATTGTTTTGTAACTTTGCCCCGTTAATTATTTATCACTATGAAAATCGTAATCTCTCCTGCCAAAACCATTAACGAAACATCAGCCCTACCTACTACCCTACACTCTTCGGCTATTTTTCCAAAGGAAATTGGCGAGGTAAGCACTGCCCTTAAAGCACTCTCTCCAAAGCAACTCATAAACCTGATGCATATCTCCCAAAAGCTCGCCGACCTGAATTGGCAACGACACCAACAGCTCTCATTGCCCTTTACCCCACAAAATGCGCGTCCGGCACTCTTTGCTTACAATGGCGATGTGTATGAGGGACTCGATGCCTATTCTCTCTCTAAAATGCAAATTGATAAGTTACAAAGGTCTTTGCGTATTCTCTCAGGGTTGTACGGACTGCTTAAACCCTTAGACCTTATCGCGCCTTATCGGTTGGAAATGAGCATCAAACTACCCGTAGGGAAGGCTACAAATCTATATGCTTTTTGGAAAGACAAAATCACTCAGGCATTGAACGACGAATTGCAAGAAGGAGAATTGTTTATCAATCTCGCCAGTGAAGAATATTTTAAGGCGATTGATACCACAAAGCTAAAAGTGCCCGTGATTACACCTATCTTCAAAGATTATAAAGGAGATACACTAAAAGTCATTAGTTTTTATGCGAAGAAAGCGAGGGGTCGTATGGTACGCTTTTTGGCAGAAAATGAGATTCGCTCAGTAGAAGATTTGAAAGGGTTTAACACTGATGGATATGCGTTTTCAGAAAAGTTTTCAGAAGGAAATACACTTGTTTTTATTAGATAAAAAACTTTGCCAAAGGTTCTAATTGCACGTCGTGCTACAACCTTTGGCAAAGTCTATGATATCAATCATTTTTGGGGAATATTGATAATAGTAAGTCTTCTCAATAATTTATTAGGGTCTTCTTTAGCATTTATAACTCCTATAATCCAAATTTTTGACAATTCTTCTACAATAAGAAAATAAATACCAAAGTGAAATCTTTTGGTAAAGCAAACCCGTACTTGTTCTATTTCTTTTCTAAAAGAAAAGGGGCGACTTTTTATTTCTTGTATATAGCTATAAATCTCCTCATATACTTCAAATCCTAAATTTTCTCTTATTTTATTGTAGTAAACTACAATTTCTTCCAAGTCTATTTCGGCTTGACGATGAATCATTAGCTCAAAATCCATATCTTGCTCTCATTTTTTTATCAAATTCATCAAAAGCTCTTCCTGCTTGTTCAGGATTTTCTGTAATTTCATTAGCTCGTTTCAAAAGCACTTGCAAATACTCATTAGAAGTCTCACTATCTGAAATATTATAGTCAAAATCTATATTTTTCTCTTCTAAAAACGAAGTTAGCACTGCTTTTTGGATTTCATCTTTTGGATATACTAATACACACATAATTATTCTTTTTTGCAAAGGTATAAAAATTAATTGAAAAATCAGCTAATTTGTAAATTAATCACCAGTCCTTCGTTACCTCGCACATTAAAGACGGTGTTGTCGCTAAAAATAAGGTATTGCCCTTTGATGCCTATTAGTTTACCACTGTACGTAGGGGTCTGCACCAGTTGCAGAGAGCGCACTTGGGTAGGGTATTTTTCTACGGGAAAATGAATGTGCAAAGGGGTGATATCTTCGGTGATGTAAGGTTGTACTTGGTCGGGTACAAAGTCGCGCACCTCTAATTTTACTCGCAATAAATCTACGGGAGTGATTTGGTTGGTGAGCATTTTGCGCCAGTTAGTTTTATCGGCTATATGAGCTTTAAGAGCGACTTCGGCAATGCCTGCCAAATAGCGATTGGGTACTTCGGCAAGTATAAGGGCTTCGTGCGCCCCTTGGTCGATCCAGCGGGTTGGAGCTTGTGATTTGCGTGTTACCCCCACTTTTACGTCGCTGGAATTGGCAAGATACACATAATGTGGTTGCAACTGCATTTGTTGCTCATAGCCTAAATCGCGCTCTTCGATGTTTAAATGCGCTTTGCTAAGTTCGGGGTGCATCACCCAATCAGCAGTTTGAGGGACTTCAAAAAAGCACTCTTTGCAATAACCCTGACGGAAGATAGGCTTATTTTCCCCACAATTCATACACTGAAAGCGCACAAATTGGAGTGTTATATCCTTTCCGATGAGTTGGTTCATCAGTACAAAATCGCCTTCCATTGGCAAGTAATACCGTATGGGGTCTGCCCATTCGGTAAGCATTTTTTGAAGTACTCCTTGAAACATAGTTTTAACAGTGAAATGAGGGGACAAAGATACAAAAAAGTCGTAACACAACAAGCAAAACAATTAGCAAATAGAGCAAACACACGAAATTAAGAGTTAATGTCCGTTCAATATATAATTCTGATTTACAATTCCTTTTTACAGTATACTTCTGTGAAATCTAAGCAACTTGTTGCTAAATTCTGTGGATAAAATGAATAGCATCTAAAATTTGTCTGTGAAAAAATCCGTGTGTTCCGTGAAATCTGTGCGAGACTCTTTGTAGCGAAGCTATCTTTTTTCCTCTCGGCAGGTGCGTTTCTTATAGCTCCTACCTCCCTTTGAAAGAGAAAACAGATTACAGCAGAAACAGAAGATATAACAGTGTTATTTTTTACACAAGTAAAGAAAGGTAAAGAGTAGGAAGTGTAAAGAAAAAGAGATTTAAAAAGGATTAAAAACAGTTGTTTTTAGCTCTAAGTTTGTTAAAACTGTGTTAATTATTGTCTTAGTGTAGAGAGATGTAAAAAATCTTTACTAATTTTGCACCCAAAATAAATCACTAACGATGTTTTTTACAGAGAAGATGAATAATTTAATAGCGAAAATGGCTTATAGGATTATTTTTGTGGTAGCATTTTTATTTGCTGTAAACCACCTGAATGCGCAAAGTACTCCCAAAGTGGGAATTACCCAATTAATAGGCTGTGGTACAGGAGCTAATTCTAACAAGGCTCAAATACAAGTAGCTGTTGAAGGAACTGGCTATACCTATAATTTTGGACCTGATGCAAGCGATATTAATGGTAATACAGCTTGGGTGCCTGCTGGTACTCGTAATGTTATAGTAACTCAGGGTAGTAAAACCTATACATTACCTATCACAGTACCTACAAAAGCTACTGCACCTACTTTTACACCCTCTGTGATCTATAACGGCGATAATACTACGGCAAATGTTACCTTAGGTAACAATCAACCTACCTATCAGTATAGTTACACTTATGGAGGAAGTACAAAGTCTAATCCATATTTTGCGAATCTTACCTCAGGAACTCATAATGTTTCAGTAACCTATACTGCTCCTACTACTACTAAATCAGTCGTCTTCTATGACGATTTTGGTAAATATGATGGAGGGGCTAAGTCTGTACAAAGTCTTTATGTAAATAAGAATATTTATTTTGATCCAATGGATGGTTCTCCTCAAAGGCGTCCAGCAGATGGATCTACACGTCCTACCCCAACAGTAGCAGATTCTTATTATGCGATAGGAAACAGACAAATTATGATGAGCAAAACGTGGCCTTATAGTCATAGTTGGATACTACCTAATGATAAAGATGGAGATGCTAATGGTCGTTATTTGTGGTATAATGTAGATCTTACCAAAACATCCCCTGGTGAAACAAAAACAGTTTACAAACGTGAGGCAAATGTAATGCCTAATCTTCCTGTTGAATTTTCAGTTTATCTATATAATCCTATCAATCCTAATGAACCAGCTCTTAAAGGCTATGAACCTAATGTTTCTTTGAGAATATATCGTTCAGAAGCTGATTTCAACAACAATAATCCTATGTATGCTTCTGATAATAACGAAGCTATACCAATTCTGTCGAATCGTGATAATTGGACACGTATGAGTGTCACTACTAATGCTGGTGCTTCAAATAAACTTATTTTTGTTATATATATAGCTAGTGATGGTAATGACTTGTGTGTAGATAATATTTTGGTAACGCAGCCTTCAAAAACTTGTCCTATTACTCAAACTGTTCCTATTACAGTAGCAACAAACTCTAATCCTATTACATTTACCGCAACTACTACTTATAATTGTACAGCTAAAAATGCTAATATCACAGTAAATCCTTCTGTTACTACAGGACATACTTATACCTACACTTTAAACGGAGGAACTCCTCAAAGTTCAAATGCATTCAACAATATATCACTGGGTGCACAACATACAATTACTATAACTTCTAAAAGAAATGATAACAAAATCATCTTCAAAGAAGATTTTGGCTCAGGAAGTACTTACTTAATGCCTACTTCTGTAATACCAGCACCTTTTGTAGGAAGACTGGGAGGAGAAGGCTACCCCTCTGATATTCCAGCTGAAGGTAATTACCAAATAGCTAATAAAAATAACTTAGTAAAAAGAAGTTCTTGGAATTGGGAAACCCCTTCAGACCACACCTCTAATGGTTCAGATTCTAATGGACGTTATCTTGCGTTTAATTATGGAAAAAACGCTAATAAATACTTCTATTTACAAGATATACAAGTAACTGCTAACAAAAAAGTAACTATAGAATATTATGTCTATAATCTTAATAAACATAATTCGGGAGATAATTCTATATACTACCCCAATATACAAGTTTCTTTTGTTGATAAAACTTCAGGAAATGTTATAAACGCTGCTACTAAAGCTTCAGGAGGAGTGCGAGGACACGATAATACTAAAGATTGGAAGCGTTTTACTCATACTTTTACACCTGGAAATGCAACAAGCCTCCAAGTGCGTTTTACAAATCTTACAGATCAAACAAGTGGTAATGACTTTGCTATTGACGATATCTTAATTACTCAAGAACAAGATATCTATAACCATACACAAACTGTTACTATAAATCCTGTGGCTGAAGTAACCTCAGTTACAGCTACACCTCTTGTGTTTAGACAAGGTACAAGTACTACTGTAACCTTTACAATCACAGGTACGCCTAATGCTCAAATTACTTATGTAATTACTGGAGGTACTACACAAACAGCTACCCTCAATAGCACTGGAAAATACACGGTAACAACTGTCACTACTCAAGCTACCGAAATCAATGTAAGCAAAGTAAAATTAGGTGTTTGTGAATATTCTTATACCGATAAAAAAGCTAAAGTAACAACTTCTTTAGCCGATTGTACAACAAAACCTTTGTCGCAATTTCCTAAAGTACCTGTAAATGGTCAAGCTGCTAACAACTTAATGAATGGAGTTACAGTAACACGTAGTTATTCAGGTACTCCTAAGGTTTATTCAGGAGATATTAGCACTTATTGTAGTGGTTCTACTTATGACGATTATACGATTATACATACAAACCCTACCTTTAGTCCTAAAGTGATTTATACTTTCAGCAAACCTATTACTAATGCTGAAATATGGCTAATGGTAATGGGTAGTCCTTCAACTGTGAATGATAAAGTAAGACTTTCAACTAACAATGGTACACCTAATTTTACTAAAGTGTACGACTGTGCCGAAGGGAAAGGACAAGCAGGAGCTACTTTAAGTAATGGAATAGTCACTTCACAGGATCGTATTATAACCGATGTGGTGGTGCGCGTAACCTCTAATACTCCTTTTACTCAATTAATAGTAGAAGATATCAATGGTACTAACTCTTCAGGGGTATTAGTAGAACTTTGTCCTGCTTCTATTACTCCTGCCGAGACTATTAGTATCACTACACAACCGCAAAGCCAAACTATTTGTGCTGATAAGATGGCTACTTTCACCTCTAAAGCTCAATTGAAAGATGCTACAGGTAATATTCAGTACAAATGGCAACAAAAGTCTGATAACGGAACTAATTGGACAGATATCCCTGCTTCTACGGGATCTATCGCAAGTGGAGGAACTGCCTCTTTAACAATAGCTGGAACTACTAACTATAAATATAGAGTAGTGTATAGTTACCAGTTTGCACAAGGCATCGTGGTTACAGCTACTTCTCAAGAAGCAACGCTTACCAAATTGCCTTCTGTAGCTTTACCTACCCTTATTACCGGTAGTAAAACTCTTTGCCCAACAGCAACTAGTAATGTTGTGTCGTTTGCTAATTATGTAACTGCCCCTACGGGTACTACCTTGCTTTGGTACACTGCCCCTACAGCTACTGTTTCAAGCACTACGGCACCTGTTATCAATACTCACGTAACCACTCGCACTACCCAAACGGCTTATGTACGCGCTCTTAGCACTGCGGGCTGTACTAGCGGTATAGTAACCGTTACCTTAACAGTAGACGATACTACTGCTCCTACTTTCACAGCTCCTACTCCTTTAAATATAGTGTGCAACTCAACTACGGCTACTACGGCTATCAGCAATTGGCTCGGTACAGCTACCGCCACCGATACTTGTGGTGCAATAGCAACTATTACAAATAACTATAATACTCCTGCTGACCTTTGTACAGTACCAGGCGGTATTATTACAGTTACCTTTGTAGCCAAAGACACTTTTGGTAACACAAAAACAGGTACTTCTACTATTCATTTAGGAGTAACTCCTTTAGTAGTGAAAGACGATACCTTTAACATACCTGACGGATTAACAACTCAAACCACTATCAGTG
>NZ_BPUU01000022.1:73800-108570 GCF_054772415.1 Capnocytophaga sp. HP1101 | reverse complement strand
GACTTTTTTTGAAAAAAGTTTTACATAAAAATACAATACACTGTATATCAGATTAATAAATTTTCAATATTTCTTTATTTTTTCTGTAAAACTTACCGTTTTCTTCACCGTTACAGCAATTATTCTCGCTGATATTTCCCTTTTTTGTATTGCATCTGTATCACCTCTTCTTTACTATCAACCACTCTTTCGGCACAAAAACCCTCCGCATCTCGCTCTATTTTTATCTGCTTAGTAACACGTGTTTCCTCTATCACATAAAAACCTCTCACCTTATGCTCCAAAATACGCAATTTGCTATTCACCTCTGTCTTTTCTCCTTCACAAGGAGTTTTTGCAGTTCCTCCTCCCGAAATATCAGCCGTGTAAGAAAATATATCACTACTTAACACCTTTTGCAACTTCTTCCCTTTAGCTATAAAATAGCTGACCTCTTCCGCTCCCTTAGGCTTATTTCTATCAGCATTCGAAAAAAACACCCTCACCTGATAAGCAAGCGCTTTCTTCGCCAATAGTGGCGTCTGAGAAGCCACTTCCAAACTTTGTAAGTATCCTCTATCACCGTCTTTCCATTCACCCTCACCTATATAGTAATTATCAATCCTCTGTTCCTGAAGATTATACAAAACAACATACGCATCATAAAGTATCTTGCCCTTACTCCTCTTCTTCAACGGAAAAACCACGAGCTTATGTATCGAATCTTCTTTTAGCCCTCGCTCCGTATAAAGCGCCCAATACACCTGACGTTTGTCAAGCTTAAATTTCGTTTCAATTGCTTTAAAAATAGCACTTTCATTTTGCAGTTGTTCTTGTGCTACACTGCATATCGGCAGCAATAGCAGTAGGTATATAAACTTCTTCATCTTTAAATGTATTATTGATTGCGTCCTTGTTCTTCTGGATACAGCTTATAAACAGGCTCACTTTGCCAATATTCCTTCGTTTCAATATCCATAATCGTAATGCGTCCTTTGAAGCCCGCTCCTGTATCCACATTAGTTACCCCGTTGAAAATAAGAGGCTTATCAGTTCCCAAACGCGTCGTAGGCGTATGTCCTATATAAATTTCATTATAGAGTTTTAACCGATTCGGATAACGCTTGTCCGTTTTAGACATACTAACACTGCACGCAAGCTCCCAAAGCGTCCTATCCCAATAGTACATCTGTTCGAAATGCTCGTGAGCAATCCCCCGCAAATTAGTAAATCCCGCGTGAAGAAAAAGCCTGTTTTTGCTATCCAAATAGTAATTTTCAAGCGAGTCCAGAAAATCAATATGAGCCCTTTTGCGCTCTGTCGAAACGTTTTGATAAGCCTTTTCGGTAGCCTTCCCCCCGTGCAAACGCCAAAGAGTATCCATCTCTTTTCCTAAAAGAAACTCACGGCAAAGCGCATCGTGATTCCCTCTGAGGAACAAACAACGCTGTTTCTTTTGGTATCCGATGAGAAAATCCATCACCTCGGGAGTCTCACTCCAACCGTCAGCGTAATCACCAAGGAAAATAAGGTAGTCATCAGTTTGTATATCAGCCCTTTCAAGTACCTGCACCAAAGCGCGTAAAGCACCGTGTATATCGCCTATAACAAGAGTTCGCATAGTGTTTAATTTTGCTATTATTCGTCTGTGAAAAGTTTGGCAAAAGTAATAATTTTTTTTCAATTATCAGACAATCTCTAATTTTCCACCTGCCCGTCGCGCTATAACCTCATATTACCTCCGTCATTTCGTCACCACATTCCCCCCTCATTGAGGTAGCCAGCGACAGCTGGGTATGTGAGAAGGGGGAAGTTATCCCCTAGTGCCTATTCCCTAAGACCTATTACCTCCCACTCCATTTGCTAATTTCCAAATTTGCTAATTCTCTAATTATCCCTTCTCCTTTCCGTCACAACACTCCCCCTCTCCTTGGGAGAGGGACGGGGTGAGGATTCTCTTTCTTTCGCCTCGAAACCCTGTTTTTACCATTTTTAGCCTTGTTGTATTATGCTATTAATCAACTCTTTATATACCCTTTCTATACCAATCGTCCAAGATTCGTATAAGCTTCCTATAAGCTAACCCCACCCTCCTAACAGCCTTTTCTCACCAAAATCCCCCTCAACTCTCTTCTGAAATCTTCCGTTTCATTTCGAACCTCTCAACCTTCCTCTATTTTCTAATTTGCTAATTTTCTCTGTCTGTCGTCGCTTTTTCATCTCAAACTTTGGCAAAGTTGATTACTAGCATTATTGGCATTTCTGGTTTTATTGGCATTTATCTCATTCTTCAATTTATCAACTGTCTGGCTCGCACCATTCTTTCTTCAAATAGACTCCGTTTTTTCAACAGCTTTATGTAAACTAAGCATAGATGAAAATATTTTCCTTTTTTGAGGAACTATTAAACTTTTTTACAAAAAAATCCCTTCCGAATCCCTCCGTTTTCTTCCGAAACCACTAATGTGTCACTTTTAGCGGTATACACTTTGACAAAATTTTTAATTGCCCGTCGTGCTACGACCTTTACCAAAGTTAATTATCATTATTATTGGCATTATTGGTATTATTAGTATTATTGGCATTGTTATATTTATAACAACTCCCATTTCCTTTGTACAATACTTCTTTTTATTTTCACAGATAAAAAAATGCTCCTACTTTTGCACTTCAATTAAGTACACACATCGCAATAAACACTCTTTTATAATAGCGTCATTTCAATATAACAAAGTATTGATTCACAATGATAAAAGCATCACATATCTGTGAAATCTAACAGCGAAGCTGCTAATCTGTGTACTATTGTTGTATAATTTGAAATTTATCCTTGCAAAATCCGTGAGCTCCGTGAAATCCGTGCGAGTCTTTCAGTAGCGAAGTTGTTCGTTTAATTTGTAAAAATCCTCCCGTGCAACGGCTTTCTAAGACTTTAGCCTTATGTTGAACTTACATTATAAATATGAATCAAGAGTTGAAAAAATAATGATATTTGATTTTACAGTACATTATTGCTTTTGCGTCACATCTCCCCCTTTGGAGGGGGTTGGGGGGAGGTTTATAATCAACTAATTAATTTAACCCTTGATTTGCACTTATAATAAGAGTCTTTTCGAGGTTCTCAAAGCAGATATTAACAATAAACAAACTATGTCAGAAAACAAAAAATCCTTCGTCCAAACACTCAAGACTTTCTCACCCAACTTTTGGGTAGCAAGTTTCCTCCAACTGATGGAACGTTGGGGCTTCTACGGTATCTTTACCCTGCTCCCCCTCTATTTAGTCGCTTCAACTGACCAAGGCGGATTAGGCCTTTCACATACCCAAAAAGGAAGCATTATAGGCAACGTAACCGCTATACAGTACTTTTTACCCCTCGTTTTTGGCGTCATAGCCGACCGCATAGGCTACAAACTCTCTTTAGTCATCTCTTGTACTATAATGGCCATAGGCTATTACCTGATGGGTGAAGTAAACACCTATTGGTCAATGTATATGGTCTTCCTCTTTGCCGCCGTCGGAGGGGGCTTTTTCAAACCCGTTATCAACGGAACTGTTGCCCGCAATACCGATGATAGCACCAGCACAATGGGCTTCGGTATCTTCTATATGATGGTAAATATCGGGGGGTTCTTAGGTCCTGCAATGTCGTCTTACTTGCGCACTACTCTCGGTTGGCGCATTATCTTCGTGCAAGCTGCGGTGGTAATGCTCATCAACCTGCTCGTAGTTCTTTTCTTTTTCAAAGAACCTAAGATGGCACAACGCGACAGCAAGCCTATACTCACCGAAATCAAAGAATCCATAATGCACATCATCGAAGCACTCAAAGACCGTCGCCTTACCATACTGCTCATTCTGATGGTCGGCTTCTGGACGATGTTCAACCAGCTGTTCTACACCCTACCTAACTTTATCGAAGATTGGGTAGATTCCTCCAAAGTAAGCGCCTGGATTAACCATCATTTGCCTTTCTTAGGCACTATCCTCACCGAAAAAGGACAAGTAAAAGCCGAATGGTTCATCAATATCGATTCATTTATGATTATCTTCTTTCAGGTAATCGTATCCTATTTCGTAACCAAAATGACTCACGTAAGCGCAATGATTCGCGGTACGATTATCGGAACCATAGGGGTAACGCTCACTTTTATGTTCAATAATGTATGGTTTACCATTATAGGCACTATGATTTTCTCCATAGGCGAAATGGCTGCCAGCCCCACGCTTTCAGCTTTTATCGCTCAAATCACCCCTAAAGGGAAAGAAGCACTCTATCAAGGTACTTATTTCTTACCCGTAGCGGTAGGTAATTATATTGCAGGGCTTATTTCTGGTGATTTATACGAAAAATGGTCTGATAAGTATACTTTACTAAAAACTGAACTCACAAATAAAGCCATTGCAATGCCCGAAAACCTCACTAAAAACGAGTATTTCGATTTAGCAAGTCAGAAGTTAGGACTCAATCAGTCTCAAATCACCGATTTGCTTTGGAATACTTATAATCCCAACAAAATGTGGTATCTTATTTTTGGAATAGGCATTTTTGCCGCCCTATCACTATATGCCTATAACAAAATAATGGTAAGAAAAGAATCAATAAGTTAATAAATCTAACTTTTTCCTCATTCTTGCGTTGTTATCATATTCCGTTCTTGTAGTTTTTCCCATTCTGGGGAAGCCATCAAGAGCGGACTTTTTATTATCTGCCCGTGTTTCTCACACCGTCTTTGCGTCGCTACAATTCCCCCTTTGGAGGTTGTCCGCGAGAGCATAGTAAGTGAATAGGAGGAGGTTTTATTCGTTCTTCCTTCACTGTAGAACCACTCATTGTTCGTCTTTTGTTCGTTCATTGTTCGTCTTTTGTTCGTCTTTTGTTCGTTCATTCTTTGTCTATTCGCCTGTCGTGCTACGACTGCCCGTGTTTCTCGCACCGTCTTTGCGTCGCTACAGTTCCCCCTCTCTGAGGGGGGTAGGGGGAGGTTACTATATCTTACCTCCATATCTGCTAATTCTCTAATTACTAATTCCTAACTTCTAAAATTTGCTAATTTGCTAATTACGCCGTACCTTTGCACCTTGAAATTAAAAGTTAAACTTAAAAACAAAACACTATGGACTTTCTAAAATTAGCACAAACTCGTTATACTACCAAACAATACAGTACCAAACGCATCAGCGACGAAGATATCGCCAAACTCAAAGAAATATTGCGCCTCGCTCCTTCGTCTATCAATTCCCAACCTTGGCAATTCGTGTTCATCAGCGATGAAGCTACCAAAGAAGCTTTCTCCAAAGTATCATTTGTGAATGAAGAACGCGTAAAAAAAGCCAGTCATTTAGTGGTGTTTATGGCCAATCGTTCCTTGCCTTCTTTTGAAGAAAAACTCGCTAAAGCTACTAACGAAGGAAGTTTAGCTTTCTACAACAATATGAAAAAACCTCAAGGCGATGTAGCGCTCTACGCGTGGATGAATAACCAAGTGTACATTGCCTTAGGCTTTTTTATCAGCGCTTGTGCTGCTATGGGTATTGATAGTACCCCTATGGAAGGTATTCTCAACGCTGAATATGATAAACTTTTAGGCGAACCTGAGTACACTACCCTTTTTGCCGTAGCAATAGGCTATCGCGACCCCGAGGACAGCAATCAGTTACACTTGCGCCCAAAATCACGCTTGCCTTTGGAAGACGTAGTAAAGGATTTTAAATTATGACCCAAAAATGCGACATACGCGCTTTAACCAAAGACGAACTTCGCGCTTTCTTCGAGAGCAATGGCGACAAACCTTTCCGTGGCAACCAAGTATACGAATGGTTGTGGCAGAAAGGCGTGCATACTTTCGAGGCGATGACCTCCCTGCCCAAAGCTACTCGCGAGATGCTTGCCGAACACTTTAGCATCAACCACATCAAAGTAGACGTAATGCAACGCAGTAACGATGGTACGATTAAAAATGCAGTACGTTTGCACGATGGTTTATTAGTAGAATCGGTGTTGATCCCTACCGATACCCGCACCACCGCTTGCGTGTCCAGTCAGGTGGGGTGTAGTCTCAACTGTTCGTTTTGTGCCACCGCTCGGCTTAAGCGTATGCGCAATCTTCAGCCCGATGAAATCTTTGACCAAGTGAAGGTGATTGATGAGCAGAGTTGCGCGTTTTTCGGTCGTCCGCTCTCCAATATTGTATTTATGGGAATGGGTGAACCGCTGATGAACTACAACAATGTGCTGAAAGCCATTGACAAAATCACCTCCCCTGAAGGTTTGGGAATGTCGCCCAAGCGCATCACTTTATCCACTTCGGGTATTCCCAAATTGATCAAAAAAATGGCCGATGATGAGGTAAAGTTCAAATTGGCAGTATCTTTGCATTCGGCTATCAAAGAAGTGCGCACGGGCATAATGCCTTTCAACGAGCAGTTCCCCTTAGAGGAATTGCGCGAGGCTTTAGCCTATTGGTATCAAAAAACCAAAAACCGCATCACTTATGAGTATGTGGTGTGGAAAGGCATCAACGACCAAAAAAAGGACGTAGAGGCACTGATAAAGTTTTGTAGGTTTGCGCCCTCCAAAGTAAATCTCATCGAGTACAACCCTATAGATGATGGCGAATTCCAGCAAGCCGACCCTAAGGCTTTGGAACTTTACCAAACAATGCTCGAAGCCGCAGGCATCACCGTTACGGTACGCCACTCCCGTGGTAAAGACATTGATGCCGCCTGCGGACAATTAGCTAATAAAAAAGTTAAAAGTGAATAGTTAAAAGAGAATAGTACAACACTTGTTTGTTACCTGTTACCTGAAAAAGAATGGAAGTATTTTTAATAAAAGCGGCTCAGCTGATTCTGAGTCTTTCGATTTTAGTTGTCCTTCACGAATTAGGACATTTTATCCCTGCGAAACTCTTTAAAACAAGAGTCGAGAAGTTCTTTCTCTTCTTCGATGTAAAGTTTGCTCTCTTCAAAAAGAAGATAGGCGAAACTGTGTACGGCATCGGGTGGTTACCGCTGGGTGGCTACGTGAAAATCGCCGGTATGATCGATGAGAGTATGGACAAAGAGCAAATGGCGCAACCTCCACAACCGTGGGAGTTCCGCTCTAAACCTGCGTGGCAACGCCTTATCATTATGATAGGTGGTGTAACGGTAAACTTGCTCTTAGGTTTCTTTATTTACTCAATGATTCTCTTTACTTGGGGACAAGACCAGTTGAAACCTGAAGGTATTAAAAACGGTTTTGCGGTAACTCGTACAATGCGTGCTTATGGGTTCCAAAACGGCGATATTGTAACTGCTATCAATGGCAAACCCTTAGAAAGTGTAGCCGATGCGAGTAAGTACATCTTGCTACGCAACGCTTCTCAGGTAACTGTAAAAGGTCAGGATGGTACGGTACGTACGCTCTCTCTTCCTGATTCTATTGGTAAGATGCTCTATTTGCGCGGTGAAACAGCCCCTTTTAGTGTAAAAGTAAAACCCGTTATCGATACAGTAATAGGGGGAATGCCTGCTCAGAAAGCAGGTTTACGAAAGGGTGATAAGCTGGTGAGCATCAATGGAGAACCTATTTACTATTTCTCTGATGTAACGCCTGCCCTTGCAAAGGCTCCTGAGAACACACCCCTCACTTTTACTATTGAGCGCAACGGCACACCAATGACCTTGAGTGTATTGCCCGACAGCAATAAGAAAATAGGCATTAGTGGCGTGCAAACTGAAGGTGAAGTGCAATTTACCCATAAAACTTACAGCTTAGGAGAATCTCTCAGTCACGGAACCGTTTACGGTTATAACGTGTTGCGTGATTATGTCTCACAGTTTAAGTTTATCTTTACCAAAAAGGGTGCAGGAGAAGTAGGAGGCTTTGGCTCAATAGGAAAACTTTTCCCCTCGTCTTGGAATTGGCTCGCTTTTTGGCATATCACTGCCTTTCTATCTATTGCTTTAGCCTTTATGAATATCTTGCCTATCCCAGCCCTCGACGGCGGACACGTAGTATTCCTGCTTTACGAAATGGTAACCGGCCGCAAACCGAGTGAAAAGGTGTTGGAGTACGCTCAAATGGTAGGTTTTGTAATCCTCATCGCACTCTTGCTATATGCCAATGGTAGCGACTTGTACCGAGCGATATTTAACAAGTAAGATGAAACATCTTTATAGCATCATATTATTCTTAACCCTTGGTTCACTTCACGCGCAATCCCTTGAGAAAGTGCGTCAGGCTTACACTACAGCTTCGGAAAGCAAAGAGAACGCTGCGGCTTTTGCTGAGCTAATGCAAAACGCTCCTGCTACCGATGTGCTACTAAGCGCTTACAAAGGCGCGAGCAAGATGATTGTAGCCAAGTTTGGCAAGAACCGTGTGGCGCTACTCAAAGAAGGCAAACCACTGATTGAGAATGCCCTCAAACAACAATCTAATAACGCTGAGTTGCACCTCATCCGCCTCAGCGTACAAGAACACTTGCCCAAAGTAGTGCCCTATCGCAATAATATCACGACCGACAAGGAGTTTTTGATCACGCATTACGCCCAACAAACGCCCGCCTTACAAAAGTATATTGCTGGTTTTGTCAAGAAATCAAAAGTGTTTAGCGAGGAAGAAAAAAAGAAGATTGGACTATGAATTACTGCGTTTTAATACCAACCTATAACAATGCCAAAACCCTCAAGCGTGTGATTGATGGGGTACTGGACTATACCTCTAATGTAATTGTTATAAACGACGGTGCTACCGACGATACCCCTCATATTTTAGCGCAATACCCCCAACTTACAGTTGTTCACCTTCCTAAAAATAAAGGCAAAGGCAATGCCTTGCGCATAGGATTTGAAAAAGCTCGCACTTTAGGCTTCGACTATGCCCTTACCATTGACTCCGATGGGCAACATTACCCTGATGATATCCCTATATTCCTCAAAGCTCTTGAAGCTGAAACTGAACCTACCCTATTATTAGTGGGCAGTCGCAATATGACGCAGGATGGTGTGCCTAAGAAAAGCAGCTTCGGACACAAGTTCTCAAACTTCTGGTTTCACCTCGAAACAGGTGTCAATCTCCCTGATACCCAGTCGGGTTACCGATTGTATCCCCTACATCACATTCCTAAAAAGTATTATACTGAAAAATTTGAATTTGAGATAGAAATCTTAGTGCGCAGTAGTTGGAATGGCGTGCAACTCAAGAATGTGCCTATTAAAGTGCTCTATGACCCTACGGAAAGGGTATCGCACTTTCGTCCCATTAGGGATTTTATGCGTATCAGCGTGCTCAATAGTATATTGGTGCTTATTGCGCTCTTTTACATCAAGCCCCGCAATTTCTTTAGAGATGCTAAGAAGAAGAGTTTCAAGCGCTTTATCAAGGAAGATATATTAGAAAGCGACAGCAGCGACAGTGTGAAGGCAGGTTCGGTAGCGTTGGGTGTTTTTTTGGGTATTGCCCCTTTTTGGGGATTTCAAACCATACTTACTATTACTTTGGCTGTATTCTTTAATTTGAACAAAACGTTGGCTTTTATTTGCTCGAATGTGAGTATTCCCCCAATGATACCGGTGCTTATTTTCACTTCTCTTAAAATAGGTACTTTTTTTGTGGGGGGCACGATTCTTCCGCAAGGCGACCTCACCACAATGGAATACATCAAAAATAATCTCTTGCAATACTTAGTAGGGAGTTTTACTTTAGCGATTACTGCTTCATTTGTTTTAGGAATGCTCACCTATGGTTTGTTAAAGATAAAAAGTAAAAAAGCTTAGATTATTAGACTTCCCTTTTTACTTCTCTCACTACTTCGAGTTCTCTTATAATTTCTTCAGAAGAATCTAACGTTACCAATCGCTGGCGATGCTCTTTAAAATTAGGAATACCCTTGAAATAATTAGCATAATGTCTGCGCATTTCCAACACTCCTTGTCGTTCGCCTTTCCATTCTACCGACCATAATAAATGGTTTTTAGCAGCATCAACACGGTGTGATATAGTGGGGGAGGGGAGAAGCTTTCCTGTTGCAAAATAATGTTTTATTTCATTAAATATCCACGGATAACCGATGGCTGCACGACCTATCATTATACCGTCTACTCCGTAAGTGTTGCGGTACTGTAGTGCTTTTTCGGGGCTATCAATATCGCCGTTACCGAAGATAGGAATATGAATGCGTGGGTTGTTCTTCACTTTAGCAATGTAGCTCCAATCGGAGTGACCTTTGTACATCTGGCTACGGGTACGGGCGTGAATGGTAAGCGCGCTTATACCTACATCTTGCAGACGTTCGGCTACTTCTTCAATATTGATACTTTGCTCGTCCCAGCCTAAACGCGTTTTTACGGTTACAGGTAAATGGGTACTGTTTACGACTGCTTTGGTAAGGCGTACCATCAAATCGATATCTTTCAATACCCCCGCTCCTGCACCTTTGCTTACAACCTTCTTTACAGGACAACCAAAGTTGATGTCTACTAAATCGGGGTTTACAGTGGCAACGATTTTAGCTGAGAGCGCCATTGCTTCTTCATCACCTCCAAAAATTTGTATGCCTACGGGACGTTCGTAATCGAAAATATCTAACTTTTGACGGCTTTTAATGGCGTCGCGTATGAGTCCTTCGGAGGAGATAAACTCACTGTAAAGCATATCAGCTCCGTGCATTTTACAGAGGCGACGAAAGGGAGGATCGCTTACATCTTCCATAGGTGCAAGCAATAAAGGGAAATCTCCTAAATCTATGTTTCCTATTTTAGGCAATTTTTTAATGATTAATTGTTAATGGTTAGTGATTAATAATGAGGAAACTCTTCCTGCCCCCTCTGTGAGGGGAATTAGAGATGCAAAAGCCATACTTCGGGCGAAATTTTGCATATTGTTAAATGAATAAATATCCTATTCCCACCCCTACAAAATATTGAGCTTCTGGTTGCCAAAGGGTACGCCCTCCGCTGAGGTCTATTTGAAAATTAGGTTTTAGGAGGTAGGCAAATCCTGCATTGATATTGTGCTCAGGAGCACGTGTTCCATTATAGGAAGCGTAATACTCAACAAAGCCCCATAGCTTGTTGTTGGGAGCATAATTGACCTGAGCAGTAACATCTAAATTCTTAAATTGTTCAGAGCTACGAGCACTATAAGCCAATGAAAGCTGGTCGGTAAGAGAGCTTTCGAAAGTTAAACAAGCGTCGAAAGTATAAGTCTTAGCGTCTGTTTTGCTGTATTGCCCATAACCGATGAGTCCCACTGAGGGGATATAACGCTGTTCCGATTCGTATAAACGCTGTTTTATGCTGAAAGTAGTACTGCTAAAATCAGGGGTACGGAGGTCGAAATCGGCTTCTAAGCGGATTTCGGTGTTTGTGATGAGTCCGTAGCGTTAGGTTATCACTGCTTTCTTCTTTGCTGAAAACTAAACCATTTTCTATTTGAAACTGACCTTTGGGCAGGGTGTATACCCCTTCACTTTGGTCGGGGCGATCGGTGTTGAGGTTTTCATCGTTTTGAGCAACTGCTAATGAGGTGCAACATAAGGCTATTGTAGCCAATAGTAAATTGAGTTTATTCATCTATCTTTTCGTATAAAAAATTATTAAAAGGAAAGCGAGTGATGTGTATCTCCTTTACCTTTTCGTACACCACCTCACGGAATTCTTCGAGATTGTTTTTATTGAGTGCCGAAATGAAAAGTACATCGCGCCCCACTTTCTGCATCCAAGTTTGTTTCCATTCCTCAAGAGTGAAGTGTTTTTTAGTGCGCTCGGTAGCCAAATCGTCTTCGGCTATTTCTTCATTGGTATACGCATCAATCTTGTTGAATACCATAATGGTGGGCTTATCGGCGCTGTGAATTTCGGCTAATATTTGGTTTACTGATTGGATATGCTCCTCGAAGTTAGGGTGTGAAATATCGACTACGTGCAAGAGCAAATCGGCTTCACGTACCTCGTCGAGGGTACTTTTAAACGACTCGATAAGCTGGGTGGGCAGTTTGCGAATGAATCCTACGGTATCGCTTAGGAGGAAAGGTAGGTTTTCAATCACGACCTTTCGGACGGTGGTATCGAGGGTTGCAAAGAGTTTGTTTTCGGCAAATACTTCGCTTTTGCTTATGACGTTCATCAGGGTAGATTTGCCTACATTGGTATACCCAATGAGTGCCACGCGCACTAATGCTCCGCGATTACTGCGTTGCGTTGCCATTTGCTTATCGATAGCGGTGAGTTTTTTTTTGAGCAGGGCAATACGGTCACGCACGATACGGCGGTCGGTTTCAATTTCGGTTTCACCAGGACCGCGCATACCGATACCTCCTCGCTGACGTTCGAGGTGCGTCCATAATCCTGTAAGGCGGGGTAAGAGGTATCCGTATTGTGCCAATTCGACTTGTGTACGTGAATAGCTGGTTTGTGCGCGCTGTGCAAAGATGTCGAGGATGAGTCCTGTGCGGTCTAAGATCTTCACTTTAAGAATGCGTTCGATATTCTTCTGTTGGGCAGGGGTGAGTTCATCGTCGAAGATGACGGTGCCTACCTCATTTTCTTCAACAAATTGCTGAACTTCTTCCATTTTACCGGTGCCGATGAAGGTTTTAGGATTAGGCACATCCAGCTTTTGGGTGAAGCGTTTGAGCACTTCACCCCCAGCTGTGTAGGTAAGAAATTCGAGTTCGTCTAAGTATTCTTTAGATTTCTCTTCTGTTTGAGTTTGATTGATAATCCCTACGAGCACTACTTTCTCATAGGTAAGATTAATTTGTTCTAACATTCGTTAATCCCATTTGTGGCGAGAGGATAGGGCGTGTTTGTCACTTCCTGTAAAGAACAACGCTAAGGCACCGAATAGGAATAAGCCTGGTAGTTCAGGAGCCCAACCACCGTGAGCTGTAACGGCAGTAATTTGACCAGAATAGGCTAAAAAGAGGGTGCTAATTCCGCCGAGTACCATAATAAGGGCAGCCAAACGAGTGCGGAATCCTAGAATTATCATTATAGGGGCGATAATTTCGCTAAGATATACCCCATAAGCGATGAATGTAGGGAGACCTTTAGCTACTAAGGTACTTTGAACATATCCAAAGGCATCGGGGTGCATTAGTTTGTTGATGCCGTGAGGAAGCATAAGCAAGCCTATGGTGAGGCGAAGGACGAGGAGTCCAAAATCTTTGTTTTTCATTTTATAAAAGGTTTTTTTAAGTTTACGGGTGCAAAGATAGAGAATAATTAGCAAATTATCAAATTAGCAGATTAGAGAATGAGAAAATGTGAGAGGGTTGAGAGGTTAATGGTTAATGAATAGAAAAAAAGCTACCTAAATTTTAGATAGCTCTTTGTAATAGAGTAGGGGATAAATAGTTTTATTATTTATTAATAAATTCTTGGTCAGTATACATAGTGCGTACTTCTACCTCACGATTGTCTTTTAAAGTACGTACTTTATACCCAATAGGAGTAGCTGAGTTTACTAAATCAGCGGTTCCAGGCATTGTTAAAAAGGCTTTGAAAGAATCAAGATCAGTTACTAATTTAGATTGACTGAGAGGACCCCCTGCAATCATCACAGTAATTTTTTTATCTTGAAACCATTTAGAAACTTTCTGTTCAGAAGTAGTGTCTACACTTCCTCCAAACTTGGTAAACTTAGCAGCAATACCTGCTTTGATAGTTTTGGTAGTTTCTTCTAAATTTTCATCGGTTTCAACTAAAATATGAGCAACACGACCGTAGTCTACACTACTAACATACAAAGGTTCATACTCTCCTAAATTTTCTAAATCGCCCCATTGATTCGCATTTTTAGGGTCTACACTGATGCTATAAAATACTTGACGTACTTTTATCAATACATATTTTTTACTATTCTTGTTGAGCTTGGTTTCTGTATAACTAAAATTAGCTGATACAAGACCTGAAAGTACTTCTGCTTTCACGTGAATACCAAAAGTTTTATTGAAACTTTGAGTAGTAGTGACTTCATTAGAAATGAAAGTCATATAAGCAGCTGTAGTGTCGTAGCTCATATTGTTCTCATTTTTTCTTACCAAATCGTTCACTGCTTGACGTGCCTGTGAAGGGATGGGAAGTGAAGAAATAGAGACGGGTAAATCTTTACCTTGAAAGGTAGCAGAAAGTTTGATTTCCTTTGGATTGTTAACAGTGATAGGATTATATTCACCTTCTAAAAAATCGCCTCCGCGTAACACACAACCTGGGTAAATCACATCTAAGTTATTAGGCGTGATCAACTCTACAGGAGAGAGTGTTTTTTGGCGTTCTATAGTTTGTAGATATTCTACTTTATTACCTACTACACGCCCAGTCTTTTCTTCATAAAGCACCTTTTCAGGTTTTTGAGGAAAAGATACAGATTTCAATTCATATAATTGATCTTCAACGCTCTTGTCTTTACTACAAGCAAAGAGAAGTGCTACACTGGTGAGCATTACAGCTCTTTTAATTACTTTTTTCATTCTTATCTATTTTCTACATTAATATTATAGTACACTATTTCATATGGATCTTGGTTAGGATAGTGTTGAATGATATGGATTTCATTAACAATATAAGAAGGTACAGGAGCAGCGTCATCATAAGTACGTACTTCTTCAGAAAAGAACTTATCTATACCTTCTTGAAAAGCCTCTCCTTGATAGGTTTGATTATTATATTTAGTTAAGTAAGTTTGAGGTACTTTTTTAGGGTCAGGGGATAGATATTTATCGTTTACATTAGTGCCGTCTTCTATTTTAAACTCAAATCTACGCCAATGTTTTGAATGTCCTACTAAGAAAGGGCCTGTAAAGACTCTATCGTAAATCTCAGTATGCGTCCAAGCGGTAATTCTTACCGCATTAAAATTAATATCATAATACTGATAACCTCCTTCTGGTTTTCCATTTACTTGTCTTTGGAGAGTGTAAGTGTGCTGGAAAGTGCCCGGAACAATAGGCTTTATATAAAACTTGTGTTTCCCTTTAGGCGAAAAAGAGATATAATCGGTAGTTACTTTTTGTTTTTCACCTTTTTCATTATCAGTGTATAGCTCAAAATCTCTATTAAGAATTTGATGTTTGTTTTCATCTTTCTTAGAGATAAGGCTATAGGAAACACCTTCCGTATCACTATTACTATCCTCAATGGTGATTTCATAAGGAATGTAATCATTCACCAAAAGATTCTTTAAATCTTTATGGGGGTCAGTAAATACTTCTTTGATAGAAGCACTAAACGACGATGTTGGGGTAGGTGCAGGAACATCGTCATCACTTTTGTTACAAGCAATAAAAGCTATTGCAAGTCCTGCTAAAAATGCATATTTTTTCATAGGCATTGCTATAAGTTTGTAATAAGTTATTTAATTATTTTCGGTGCAAAGATGTCACAAATTTTTTAAACTGCAACAGGTTATAAAGAATTTTTTTGTTAAATATGTAATATATTTTTAGGTGGCTACTATATAACTGCTTTATTTTCAATAGGTATAGATTGATTTTATACAAACATTAAAATCATTTATTTTTTGTAAAAAGATAAAAGGTAAAAGATAAAATGGGTATGGTTAGCTTATACAAAGCTTATAGGAAGCTTATACGAATCTTGGACGATTGTTATACAAAGGGTGTATAAGTGATTGATTAATACTGTAATACAACAATACTAAAAGTACCAATGATAGGGTTTCGAGGCGAAAGAAAGAGAAGAGGTAATAGGCATTAGGCCATAGGCATTAGGCCATAGGCAATAGGGGGGAGAGGTGATAGAAAGATGAAGAAAATCTTTTTCCTAATACATATACTCAGCTGTGTCAGCTTGCCGATTATCCTCGCTGAGAGAGAACTTTAGCGCCGTAAAAATGGTTTGAGCCACAAGGACAAGAGAATTAGTAGATTGGCAAAATGAATTGTGTTTGATGTAAAGGTAGCTGATGAATGTTTGGCTAATTGACAAATTATTTATATTTTTGCATTCTAAAATATTAAAAAAATGGCAGACACTCAACTTACTCCTGAACAATACGAGCTTTTCAAGAATGCTGAAAAGCGTCTCAAACAAAAGCGATTGTTATACCTTCATTTCTTTGCTTTTGTGTTGGGTAGTATCTTTTTTATTGTTGCCAATAAGGTATTAGACTACGGAGCGACCTACAATTGGTATTTGTGGGTGATACTCTTGTGGTTTTTCATCTGGCTGTGGCACGCATTGGACGTGTTTGTGTTCCATCGTTTCTTAGGGAAGGATTGGCAAGAAAAGCAACGTGAACAGCTGATAGCAGCACAGCAGAAGAAACTCATCAAAATGGAAGCTGCGGTAGAAAAAGAGTTTGCAATGCAGAAGGAGCAAGCACAACGGGAATTGGCAGCTGAACAGGCTGAGAAAGACAATGCTGAGAATGCTCATTCTATTAACTCTTAAAAAGAATCAAATCTGGTATGCTAAATGCTTTAAAAACATCCCCCCTAATACACATACTCAGCTACGCTAGCTCGATGACTACCTTCAAAGGGGGAGTGTAGCGATGCAAAAGCGACTTCATACTGTTCACTTTTCATTATTCACTAAATATGATTACTCTTATAGCCGCCGTTGATGAGCACAACGCTATTGGCAAAGGCGACCAACTATTATGGCATTTGCCTGAAGATTTTAAGCATTTTAAACGCCTTACGACGGGGCACTGCATCATTATGGGACGAAAGACGTTTGAGACTTTCCCTAAGCCCCTGCCTAACCGTACACATATTGTGATTACGCGTCAGGAGGATTATGCCAAAGAGGGGGTGATAGTGGTTTCTTCAGTTGAAGAGGCGATAGAAAAGGCTTTGACAATAGACCCTAACCCTTACGTGATAGGCGGTGGAGAAATTTATGCGCAAGCGCTCCCCTTAGCCGATGTAATAGAACTCACACGCGTTCACCACACTTTCCGTGAAGCTGATGTGTTCTTTCCGGAGTTTAGTAGTGAAGAATGGGATTTAGTAGCGTCTCAGCATTATGAGAAAGACGAGCGACACGCTTACGATTTTACTTTTGAAAGATACGTCGTAGCACGGTCGTAGGTCGTGGCACGGTCGTAGCACGACAGGCTATTTTGTAGCGGTGGTTGTAGAATGACTGGTAATGGAATAAAAAATATTGCACGTAGAAGCGAGTTATAAATAAAATAAAGATGAAAAAATGGATTGGCTCCTTTGCTTTATGGCTAATGGGGTGGAAAATAGAACTACAAGGTGATTTGAAAACCCTGAACCGCTGTGTGCTGGTGGTAGCGCCACACACTACTAATTGGGAGTTTGTTTTAGGGATTTTGGCTTACTGGAAGATGGAAAAACCTATCAAACTCATCATAAAAGATGCGCATACCAAAGCGTGGTACGGTTGGTTAGTGCGGAAGTTAGGAGGGATTGGCATCGACCGTTCCCAGCGCAATCACTTGATAGAATTTGTTACTGAACTCTATAAGAAAGAAGACTTTAGCTTGGTAGTAACCCCTGAGGGCACGCGTTCTAAAGTGAACAAGTGGCGTATGGGGTTTTATCATATGGCTCTTTCTGCCCAAGTGCCTATAGTGTTAGGTGCAGGTGATTTTAAGAAGAAAATGATATACATCGGGAAGACCATTAGCTTAGAAGACTTGCAAACGCTTTCGCAAGAGCAGATAATGGCGGAAATACAGAATTTTTATAAGGATATTACTCCTAAATACCCCGAACAGTGGAACCCTAAGATTTATTGATATGAGAGCACTTATTATAGGCGCCAGCGGTGCCACCGGCAGAGAACTTCTCACGTTACTATTAGCTGATGAAACAATTAGTGAAGTGCACAGCTTTACAAGAAAGTCTTCACAAATGGCACACCCTAAACTCCATACTCACATAGTAGATTTTGAGCACCCTGAGCAATGGAAGGAATTACTACAAGGGGAGGTGGCGTTTTCGTGTTTAGGCACTACTCTTGCCCAAGCGGGGAGTAAAGAAGCTCAATGGCGTGTGGATTACGACTATCAATACAATTTTGCCAAGGGCTGTAAGGCAAACGGGGTGCCTACCTTTGTATTAGTCTCGGCAGCAGGAGCAAAGGCTACATCAAGCGTGTTTTATAATAAAATGAAAGGACAATTGGAGGACGCTATTAAGAGCCTTGATTTCACAAGGCTTATCATTTTTCAGCCCTCAGTACTCATACGCCCCCAATCTGACCGTAGAGGAGAAAATATGGGGGTAAAAGTAATTAGTTTTTTCAATAAAATAGGTCTTTTTAGAAGATATAAGCCTATGCCTACTACTATTTTGGCAGAGAAGATACTCAAAAGTACGAAGATACTTCCTAAGGGCATACATACTTTTGCTTTAAGTGATATCTTTGGGATTTAATAAATAAGAAAGAGCCAGCTTGTTGCTGGCTCTTTTGTTATTGTATCATTGTCCACAGTTTATCTTTCAGTTGCTGGATGCCTTTGCCGGATACTGAAGAGATGAACAAAAATGGTATACCATCTAAGGCTTCTCCAATCTCTTCGCGTATGGCTCCGGTGAGTTCCTCGTCGAGCATATCAGCTTTGGAGATCGCAATGAGGCGGTCTTTGTCTAATAGCTCGGGGTTGTATTGGGAGAGTTCGTTAAGCAAGATGCGGTATTCATTCACTATATCAGGGCTATCAGCGGGAATGAGGAATAGCAATACTGAATTGCGTTCAATGTGACGCAAAAAGTAATGCCCGAGCCCTTTACCCTCGGCAGCGCCTTCTATAATCCCAGGAATATCGGCAACTACAAACGATTGGTAATCGCGGTTCTCTACAATTCCCAAATTAGGTTTGAGTGTAGTGAAAGGATAATCGCCTATTTTGGGCTTGGCGGAAGTAATCACTGATAGGAGCGTGGATTTGCCTGCATTAGGGAAGCCTACAAAACCTACATCGGCAAGTACTTTGAGTTCAAGTAACAACTCGCGTTCTTCGCCAGGGAGTCCTGGTTGGGCATAACGAGGCGTTTGGTTAGTAGCTGTGCGGAAGTGCCAGTTGCCCAAACCGCCTTTGCCACCGCGCAAAGCGATGACCTCTTGACCGTCTTCGGTGATTTCAAAGAGTAGTTCATCAGTTTCAGCATCTTTAACGATAGTTCCTAAGGGCACTTCGAGTATAATATCTTTGCCGTTAGCACCAAAACTACGGTTAGCACCTCCTGCTTCTCCGTTTTCGGCGCGGAAGTGCTTTTGGAATTTGAAGTGAATGAGCGTCCATAGGTGCTTATTCCCCTTGAGGATAATATGCCCACCACGACCACCATCACCACCGTCAGGACCGCCTTTGGGCACAAACTTTTCACGGTGCAGATGCATAGAGCCTGCACCCCCGTTGCCAGAGGCTGCGTATATTTTAACGTAGTCGGTGAAATTGCCTTCGGTCATTAGGTATTATTCAGCTTTAATTTTGTCGATAGTGTCAGAAAGGCGGGTAGTAATCTCTTCGATAGTACCTATACCATTAATCGCGTGGTATTTGCCTTGCGTTTGATAAAAAGTGATAAGGGGAGCTGTCTTCTCGTTGTATTCGGTAAAGCGGTTGCGAATTTTCTCTTCGTCTTGGTCATCAGTGCGACCGCTCACTTTGCCACGCTCTACCAAACGTTTGATGAGTACCTCGTCATCAGCTTCTAAGGCAAGCGTACCGTGAATGCGCATTCCCTTACTTTCTAAGAAATTGTCAAGAGCTTCGGCTTGTGCAATAGTACGAGGGAAGCCGTCGAAGATAAAACCTTCAGCATTAGGGTTGTTTTCAACCTCTTCTTGTAGCATTTGTATGGTAACTTCATCGGGTACGAGGTCGCCTTTATCCATATAGGATTGGGCAAGCTTGCCCAGTTTGGTTTCGTTCTTGATATTATGACGAAAAATATCTCCTGTTGAGATGTGCACTAAGTTGTATTTGTCTTTCAAAAATGCGGCTTGGGTGCCTTTGCCAGCTCCTGGTTTGCCGAAAAGTACTAAATTTGTCATCGTTAATGAGGTGTTTAATTGATATACTTGGGGTAGGTTGCGCCCTACCTCATCGAAATCTAAGCCATAGCCCACGATAAAGCGGTTGGGTATTGGTTTGCCTACGTAGTCTATTTTGAGGTCTTTCTTGTAAGCATCGGGTTTGAAGAAAAGAGTAGCCACACGGAAAGATTTCACTTTCTTATCTTCAAAGATACGGTAAATCTCTTCTAAAGTGTTGCCTGTATCGATAATATCTTCCAGTATCACCACATCACGACCTTCTACTGAGTCGGTCAGACCGATGAGTTGTTTGATTTTACCCGTAGATTGGGTACCTTCGTACGAAGCCATTTTTACGAATGATATTTCGCATTCGCCTTTGTAGTGACGCAAGAAATCGGCGGCAAACATAAATGAGCCGTTTAGTACCGCAATAAATACGGGGCGTGATTCTTGTAGGTCTTGATACACCTCGCTTGCCATACGCTCAGCAATCTCATTGAGTTGTTCTGCCGATACGTAAGGCTCAAAGGTCTTATCGTGTATTTTAATTAGTTCCATTTGTTTATTTAGTTGTTAGTGTTTAAGGGTTAGAAATTGATTCTCTTAAGTACATTGACAGGGTTTTCTTTTTGATGAGAAAAAGAATAGATAGACACCATTCTCATTTCATCTTCAACAATGTAATAATATACTGCTATTTTATACTTTTTTGTGTACAATACTCTTATATCCCCATATCTTTTTGGACATATGAAAGGCATAAATTTAAGATACTCTAAACCTTTTTGAATGTCATCAAGGACTTTAACTCCTAAGCCTTCTTGTAACATATCATACCTTACAATAATACTTTTCAATTCTTTCTTAGCTTCCTCAGAAAGATATAAACTATATTCCAAGTTCATTTTTTATTTCTTTTATGGCTTTTTCATATGGAATTAATAACTCTGGGTGGTTTTTGTATTTTTTAATACGTTCGTCTAAAATCCTTTTGTGCGCTTCGGGAATCTCGTATTCATCTTCTTCCCCAAAAGCCCTTTCACGTAAAAAGCGATACTCTTCCACAGGAATGACCGCTAATATGTCATTCCCTTGAAAATCTTTGATGTATTGTACGGTTGAGTCCATAACAAACAATTTAATTGTGGTTTTAAACTGCAAAAATAATCATTTTTAGCAAATGCACAAAATCTATTCTTAAAAGGTCTTCGTCATATCTTCAGCTACTACTATTATAAAATCAGCTTGCCCGTATGCCTCTTTTGCTAATTTCGATAAGTCTCCTTGTTCTGTAATAGCAATAGTAGTGACCTTTAGTTCTGGTTTTGCTCGCTTCAAAAACCAGTAAATCCCTTCGTAAAAATCACTGTGGTAGGTACCGTTAAAATGCACAAAAACACTATTAGGCTTTACGTTCCTCACGATAGCATCTGCCATTGTGGCATCTTTTACCGCTTGAGCATTCACAATATTCACATTCCCTTTGTGATTGGGTAGCGATTCTGTCATCTTTTTATACTGTGGCAAGTTCTCATCAAACACAAGAGGGAGTGGGGCTATCCATCGCTTCTCGGCTTGTGGTAAGGTGTCCAATGCTTGCAATCCCTTCTTGTTCACCAATCTCGCATATTTCCTCGGCACATTCGTAGCGATAAAAGGCAACCGGTGTTCCTTTGCAAAATCCACCAAAGGCTTATAGTCGGTCTTGTAATTCGTCCATAATCGTGCCAAAGTATCCAACACCTCTTCCGTAACACTCCCACTGAGGTATTGGTTTAGCGCCTCTTGGTCGTTGCGCTCTAACATCTCAGCCCCTAATATCAAGTTAGTTTTAGTCTCCAATTCTTTTACTAATGCCAACTCCAACCAGTGTGCAATAGGGTTATCGTGAAACTCTCCAAAAAGCACCACATCGCTCTCTTTGGCTTTTTTCACTACCTTCTCAAAACTGACTTTCTTCCCGTTCTTATCAAATAACTGATACGCCTTCTTGTGTTGTGCACTCAAAGACAATGTAAAGAACAATACAATAATAAACGTTATTTTTCTCATATCATTATATCAAAATAGATTGTCCTATTTCTGGTAATATTAGCTCTTTGCCTTTAGCCTTAAAACTTCTCTTCGCTAAGTCTTTATCATCTAACCTAATAAAGTTAAAAGTGTCGTAATGATACCCCAACACTTTATTACACTTCACAAAGTCCGAAGCCATAATCGCATCTTCAACGTCCATAGTGAAGTTACCTCCAATAGGCAATATCGCTAAATCTATTTTATATCGCACAGGTATCAGTTGCATATCAAAATGCAAAGCCGTAGCCCCCGATATGTATATCGTCTTCTCTAAAGTCTTAATCACAAACCCACAGGCGCACCCACCAGCAGTACCGTTCTCAAAAGTAGAAGAATGCAATGCCGGTACCATTTTCAATAACCCAAACGGAAAATTATACAAACCTCCCAAGTCCATAGGGTGCGAATTTTCTATCCCCAAATTGAAGAAGTAATTAGAGATTTCAAAGTTCGAAATAATTTGCGCTTTCGTGCGCTTAGCTATCTTCTCCACATCTGATATATGGTCTTGCTGTGCCGAAGTTATCAAAATATAATCCGCAGGAATCGTATTGATATCAATATGGCTCGCCAAAGGATTATTAGCAATAAACGGGTCTATAAGCAAATGCGTGTCGCCTATATTGATGCTCACACACGAGTGCCCGTAGTAAGTTACTTCCATAGTTATTATGTTTTTTAGTGTATTTAATTTCTTCTAAAATAATGCCAAGTACAATATTCCTTCGTGTATGATTACACTACCTCTTCCGTCAAACTCCCCTTAAAGTAAACGTATCAAAATCCCTACAAAAAAGAGTACCGAAAGCAAAAAAGTGTTTAGAGCTACTATTTTCAGCTCTTTGTCCAACAGCCTAAGCTCCGTATTTCGCTTTACAGTCAGCAAATGTCCTATCAAAGGCAGAAAAGCAATGAGGTACAAAAGCTCCCAGCGCATTTGTAAACGCATTACCGAAAAGCCCAACATCGCAACCATCGCCAATACTACCAAGTAATAATGATAATATTTAGCCAGCGGAATCCCCATTTTCACTACCAATGTATGCTTGCCCGAACGCTTGTCGTTCTCATAATCACGCATATTGTTTAGGTTCAGTACCGCAACACTCAGCAAACCAATAGCAATAGCAGGCAACCATATCACCTTGTTGAGACTCTCTGTATACAAGAAATAACTGCCTACTACACTCACCAACCCAAAGAACACAAACACAAATAAGTCGCCCAAACCGCGATATCCGTAAGCCGACCTACCAACAGTGTACTTGATAGCCGCCACCACACACAGCACTCCTAAAACAAAAAATACCGAGATATACAACAGATTTTCACTCCCAAAAGCCGTGTAGATGAGCACTATAGCCGAGAGCAACGACAGCAAAGCCGTGATAAGCACAACCCTTTTCATCTGTTGGCGCGTAATCTTCCCGCTCTGTAAAGCGCGTTGCGGACCCACCCGATGCTCATTGTCCGTGCCCTTCACTCCATCGCCGTAATCATTGGCAAAGTTCGAAAGCACCTGAAACAAGATAGTAGTCAGTAACGCCCACCCAAAAATCTCCCACCTAAAAGCATACGGGTCTTCGCGAAATGCCAAAGCACTCCCCGTGATAATCCCCGCAACCGATAAGGGCAAAGTGCGCAACCTCGCAGCTTTCAAAAGAGTTATTACATCCATAGAACCTGCAAAATTACAAATACTAATGACAAATACAACAATATATATGAATAATTATTTTTGCTCTATACTTTCCTGTAGAAAAGATTTTAATACCTTTGCCCCAATTTTCAAAGCCAATAGATTTTGCCGAAAAAGATATTTATTCCAATATAGATAGAATATTTAGTGCATTTTTCTATAAAATACCCCTTGTTATAAAAAAGCATAGATATAGCAATCGTATAAGATTCGTCCAAGATTCGTATAAGGTTCGTATAAGATACCTATAACAAGAACTTTTTTCTGATGCATTATTAAATATATGAATCAAGAGTTGAAAAATAATGATATTTGATTTACAGTACATTATCGCTTTTGAGTCAGATCTCCCTCCTTGAGGGTAGTCAGCGAGCTGGCGCAGCTGAGTATGTGTATTAGGGGGGATGTTTATAATCAGTAAGTTAATTTAACCCTTGATTCGCATTATTAAAAGAAGATAACTATGGATTTCTTAAAAAAACAACCCTTTGTCCTACAAGCGCTCTTGCTGAGCGTAGCTCTTTTTATAGGAGCGATGGGCGTTTTCGCTGTACAATTCGTCTTAGAACAACGCAGTGATAGCCTTTTTGGCGAAGACAGTCCGTTTACTTATAGTTGTATCGGGTCTATCACTTTTTTCGTTATATTACTTGCCGTAAACAAACTAAGGGGCGAGAAGTTTAAATTTTATGCCCTTTTCTATTTCCTGTGGATAAGTGCGCTCTACTTCGTATGCCTTTATTACAGTTATGGAAGCGACTGGGCTGAGCACATCATCACTTATACTATTTTGTTTGTATTAATCGTTGTAGCAGGAGCTCCCCATAACATCATTTTCCTTACAATGAGCTTTCTCTTGCTGTATCTATATAACAACCTTGTTAATAGCAATAATAATACAAAGAAACCTAAAAACCCTTTCGCCTAAAACACATCCTAATACCTAACTCCAAAGATTCGCTGTCTTTATCTTCTACCTGCACGTGTGGCTCGCACTACCTGTGTGGCTCACACTGCCCGCGTAGCTCACACCTTTTAACTCCTACTGCGTAAAATAAATCAACTTTCTTCGGTAAATACTCAACAACTTCGATTTCGATACAAAACCCTCGTACTTACCGTCTTTCACCACTGGTAAATTCCACGCACCTGTGTGCTGAAATTTATCCATTACAGTGCTCATTTTGTCCTTGCCCCACTCTATAATCGCAGGGGGCTTCCGCATCATCTCAACAGCAGGAATCTTGTCGTAGTAGTCAGTTTCAAAAATCAAATGACGAATATCATCTAAGAGGATTACTCCCTGCAAAGTCCCATTCTCTCGGTCGAGTACGGGGTAAATATTGCGGTTAGAGTTGCGCACTACGTCGTACACCACTTCGCGCAGTCTCATATCAGTATACACAGGCGTAAAATTGTGCTCTACCACTTGGTCAAAATCCATCAAGGTAAGTATCGATTGGTCTTTGTTCTGCGAAACAAGCTCACCTTTCCTGCCTAATTCCATCGTGTAAACCGAATATTTATTAAAGTATTTAGCCACCGAAAACGATACCGCCGCAGTGAGCATCGCCGGCACTAATAGCGAATAGCCCCCTGTTACCTCCGCAATGAGAAAAACAGCCGTAAGCGGTGCGTGCAGTACCCCCGTCATCAAAGCGGTCATTCCCACCAAAGTAAAGTTAGATAAATCGGCTTTATAACCAAAAAAAGAAAACTCGTTGATGATGCGCGCCAAGCAGTTGCCCATCACTCCACCCATAAAGAGCATAGGCGAGAAAATCCCTCCTACCCCACCTGCCCCAAAGGTAAGCGAAGTAGCAAGCACCTTCGCAAAGGTGAGCCCTGCCAAAAGCAGAATAATCACCCACGTGTTCGATAAATCCCAACCAAAAATATTGCTGTCTAACGACAATTCAGGGTGACCCTCCTTTAAGTGGTTGATAATCTCGTGTCCCTCGCCGTACAAAGGAGGCATTATGTAGATAAGCAGTCCCAAAAGCGCACCACCCACCACTATTTTAAGCCAAGGCGAAGTAACTTTCTTAAAAACTGCATTGATTTTCTCATATACGTAGGTAAAGTAAGCCGACATTAGTCCCCCTACCACGCCTAAAAGTATATAAAACGGAATCCCTTGCAACGAAAAAGCACGCGTAATGGTCATCGGGATAAGCACCTCACTGCCAAAGAAGAAATAAGATGTAAACAACCCACAAAGTGATGCGATAAACAGCGGTATGAGCGACGAAAGCGTCAAATCTAAGCCAAAAACCTCAATAGCAAACAATATTGCCGCAATAGGCACTTTAAAAATGGCTGCCAAAGCCGCCGCACACGCACACGCCAAAAGCAACATCCGGTTCGATTGATTAATATGAAAAAACCTACAGATATTAGAGCTAATACCTGCCCCCGTTACTACCATAGGTCCCTCCAGTCCTACCGAGCCCCCAAAACCAATGGTAATAGGCGCCGTAAGGATACTCCCATACGCCTGAAAGCGCTTCATTATCCCCTTTTGGTGCGATACCGCATACAAAATTGATGGAATACCGTGGTTCACATCGTGCCGTATCACGTATTTTTTCACTAAATAAACAATAGCAAAACCCAACATCGGAAGGATAAAGTAAAAACCATAAGTAATCGTCTGTGCCAATTTGCCATCTAATACCCACTGAATAAAGTGCGTAAACGAGCGCATTGCCAAGGCAGCCAAGCCCGTAGCAATGCCTATTATCCCGCTGAGAATAAGGATAAAACGCCTATCCGAAATATGCTTAACACGCCATATCAAAAGGCGTTTAAGAAAATGTTGTTGGTGATGGGTCGTCATTATGCTTTTGTAAAAAACGGTGCAAAATTACAAAACAAATTTCAATACACCAATTATTCTTTACCTTACCTTCGCTTTAACTTCAGTTCATCTTCACTTTCCCCTCGTTCATTGTTCGTCTTTCCTTCGTCCATTGTTCGTCTTTCCTTCGTCCATTCTTCATCTTCTCATCATACGCCCGTGCGGCTCGCACCGTCTTTGCGTTGCTACAGTTCCCCCTTGGGAGGTAGTCTGCGAGAGCAGAGTATGTGAATAGGGGGAGGTTTCCTCCATCTTTCCTCCGTCTTTCCTTCGCTGTAGAGCCGATGTAGAGCCGATATAAATCCATTCATAACTTATTTAATGTTTATTTATCCCATAAGTTGCCTATAAATTTTGTATACCTCCCTCCTAAATCCATCTTTCATCACTAACCATTAACCATTCATCATTAACCATTAATTAAGCTTTTTTGTCATTTCAAAAAATCTTCGTACTTTTGCACTTTACTAAAACTAATTAATTATGTCTTGGTTTAAAAGAACAGCAAAAGGAATACAAACCTCAACCGAGGAAAAGAAAGATATCCCCAAGGGATTATGGTTTAAATCACCCAGTGGTAACATCGTGGAACAGGACGAGTTGGCTACCAACTTCTATGTGAGTCCCGATGACGGATATCACGTGCGCATAGGCAGCAAAGAGTATTTTCAGATATTGTTTGACAACAACGAATTTGAAGAACTCGATGCCAATATGACGTCTAAAGACCCTCTGAATTTCGTAGATACAAAGGCTTATACCCAACGCTTGGAAGAGGCAACTCAAAAAACGAATCTCAAAGATGCCGTGCGCACCGCTGTAGGCAACTCCAAAGGCAAACCTATCGTAATAGGTTGTATGGATTTCGCCTTTATTGGAGGCTCTATGGGTAGCGTAGTAGGCGAAAAGATTTGTCGTGCTATCGACTATGCTATTAAAAACAAACTCCCTTTTTTGATGATTTCAAAATCGGGCGGGGCACGAATGATGGAAGCCGCTTTATCGCTAATGCAAATGGCTAAAACTTCTATCAAACTCGCTCAGTTAGAAGAAGCTCGTTTGCCCTACATCTCTCTTTGTACCGACCCAACTACGGGGGGCATTAGCGCTTCCTTTGCAATGCTTGGCGACATCAATATCGCTGAACCTGGAGCGCTTATAGGCTTCGCAGGACCCCGTGTAGTGAAAGATACCACTGGTCAAGACCTCCCAGAAGACTTCCAAACCGCAGAGTTCTTGCTCGAACACGGCTTCTTGGATTTCATCGTAAACCGCAAAGAACTCAAAGATAAGGTAAATTTATATATCGACTTGGTAATGAACCGAGCGGTGAGGTAATATGATTTCATTCAAAGCGCCAAGTAACATAGCCCTTGTGAAGTACTGGGGCAAGAAAGGGGAGCAACTGCCTGCAAACCCCTCCATCAGCTTTACGCTATCACATTGTTATACCGAAACGTCTATTGAATACGAACGCAGAAGTGATACTTCTATGGCTTTAGGTGAACCTTTTTCGTTTGATTTTAGCTTTGAAGGAAAATCTAAACCTTCTTTTCACCCTAAAATCAACACTTTCTTTGAGCGCATTCTTCCCTTTTTGCCTTTTCTGAAAGATTATCATTTCACCATCAACTCTCATAATTCTTTCCCTCACAGCAGTGGGATAGCGTCATCAGCGAGTGCAATGGCAGCGCTTTCGGTATGCTTGATGCAAATTGCCAAAGAATTAGGCTTTGCTTCTGATTCTGAAGACGAGTTTTGGCAGAAAGCATCGTTTTTGGCGCGCTTAGGTTCAGGTAGTGCTTGCCGTAGTGTACAAGGTAGTATTGTAGTATGGGGGGAACACCCTGCAATCCCCAATAGTTCCGACGAGTATGGTATTCCCTACCCCCTACCCGTTCAAGAAGTTTTCCAAAATTATCAAGATACCATTTTACTGATAGACAGAGGGCAAAAACAGGTGAGTAGCACTGTAGGTCATAACCTAATGCACGGTCATCCCTTTGCCGAGGCACGTTTTGCCCAAGCTAATGAGAAGATCAATCATCTTGTTAGCTGTTTTGCTTCCGGTGACGTAGAGCGTTTTATAGAAGTAGTAGAAAGCGAAGCTCTTACCTTGCACGCAATGATGCAAACCAGTATTCCCTACTTTATCTTGATGCGCCCCAACACTTTAGAAGTGATTCAGCGCGTATGGCAATACCGTAAAGAAACAAATATACCGCTATGTTTTACCCTCGATGCAGGTGCCAACGTACATTTGCTATACCCTAAAACTTCTACAGTAGAGGTAAAATGGTTTATAGAGGAGGATTTAGCACAGTTCTGTGAAGGCAGACAATATATCCACGATGAAGTAACTACTAATCTCACTAAGCTATGAAACCAACAGTTCTCATCACTGGCGCTACCTCAGGTATAGGCAAAGAAACTGCCTTATTGCTCGCTCAAAAAGGATTCCTTGTGTACGGCACTGCCCGTAACGTGGAAGGTAAGAACCTACCCTTTCGCCTCCTCCCAATGGACGTGCGTCAAACCGATAGCATACAAGTGGCTGTGCAGCAAATGCTCAGCGAAGTAGGTCGTATCGACATACTTATCAACAACGCGGGGGTGGGTATCACAGGAGCTGTGGAAGAGCTACCTGCCGAAGAGTTGCACAATGTATTCGCTACCAATCTATACGGCGCTATAGAAGTCATCCAGCAAGTGCTACCAGCAATGCGCACTCAAGGTAGTGGCAAGATTATCAACATTGCTTCCATTGCCGGCTATATGGGCTTGCCTTTTCGCGGTGCTTATTCCGCCAGCAAAGGCGCACTCCTCTTAATGACCGAAGCCCTGCGTATGGAAGTGAAACAGTTTGGTATTGAGGTATGCTCCATTTCGCCAGGCGATTACGCCACCGATATTGCTTCACGCCGTTATCACGCCCCAGTGAATGACGATTCTCCTTATGCCAAAGTGTACCAAAAGCAACTCCAGCTGATGAACCAGCACGTAGATAGTGGTGGCGACCCTAAAGAAATGGCAGAAAAAATACTTAAAGTCATAGAGACCAAACACCCTAAAGTACATTATAAACAAGGCAGTTTCTTGCAGAAGTTCTCCATCGTCCTCAAACGACTCTTGCCGAGCAAACGCTACGAGAAAATGCTGATGAAACATTATCAATTATGAAATTTTTTATCGATACAGCGAACCTATCGCAAATTCAAGAAGCCCAAGACTTGGGCGTGCTTGACGGGGTAACCACTAACCCCTCACTGATGGCTAAAGAAGGCATCACAGGTAAAGAAGCCATCCTCAAACATTACACCGACATCTGCACCATTGTAGATGGTGACGTATCAGCCGAAGTAATCGCTACCGACTTTCAAGGTATTGTGCGCGAAGGCGAAGAACTCGCCGCCCTCCATCCACAAATCGTGGTAAAAGTACCGATGATTAAGGACGGTATCAAGGCAATTAAATACTTTACCGACAAAGGTATCCGCACCAACTGCACTCTTGTATTCTCGGCTGGGCAAGCACTCTTAGCAGCCAAAGCAGGAGCTACTTATGTATCGCCTTTCATAGGCAGACTTGACGACATCTCAGCCGATGGTCTTGCCCTTATTGAAGAAATACGCCTTATTTACGACAACTACAATTTCGAGACCCAAATACTTGCGGCTTCTGTGCGACATACGATGCACATCCTTGAATGTGCCAAAATAGGTGCCGATGTCATCACTGCACCCCTCAGCGCAATCTTAGGATTGTTAAAACACCCCCTTACCGACAGCGGTTTAGCACAATTCTTAGCCGATTACAATAAAGGAAATAAGAAATAGGAGATTATCATATTCTGAAACAGATTTATAGAAAAAACAGTGATTATTTTTGGTTTCTTGTTCTGTTAAAGAGTTAAACTTTTGTTAATTATTTGTTTATTTGGTGTTTATTATATAAGTTCGCACCCTAATCTTAAACAACTTATAATATGAAACAAGTACTTATAAACAATTTAATAGTTGTATCGCTTTACATTTTAGCAGGAACTATCCTTGATGGATACCATCCTTATATGCTACTTGTATTTCTGATACTATCTGCAATAGTTTCTTACTTTTTGTTCAGAACAAAAAGTAGAGAAGAAGTTCGCAAGGGGTTATTACTTATGCACGCTCCTTTTCTGTTAGTTTTAATGGTAGCTACTTTGTTTCTTAGCGATGTAAGGGTAGTACTTCCTTATTTGCTTTTTGTACCTGCTGTTGTATATTTGGTGTATTGCGCTATATTTTCAGAAAGAAAAGCTCTATTTTTTATAGGAATTATAGCCCTATCTGTTATTAGTGTATTCACCTACAACGAAATTTCGGGAACAAATGAAATATTTGAAAGCCATTTTTTAAGATTCATTACACAAAAATAAAATTAAGAAAAACCGATTTCCTTGGTTACATAGACAATAAAGAAAAGCTGCTAAGCACCCACGCTTAGCAGCTTTTTTATCAATTGACAATTGTCAATTGTCAATTATTTTGTAACTTTGCCCCCTAACACCTAACACCTATGAACTGGATAACCGTAAAAGAATACGAAGATATTACGTATAAAAAATGTGATGGCGTGGCGCGCATAGCATTCAATCGCCCTGAAGTGCGCAACGCTTTCCGCCCCAAAACTACTGCCGAACTGCTTGATGCCTTCAAAGATGCGTATGAAGATGTGCATATCGGGGCAGTACTGCTCTCAGCCGAAGGCCCTTCGCCTAAAGATGGCGTGTGGAGCTTTTGTAGTGGTGGCGACCAGAAAGCGCGCGGTCACCAAGGCTATGTGGGCGACGACGGTTACCACCGCCTGAATATCTTGGAGGTGCAACGCCTCATCCGCTTTATGCCTAAAGTGGTGATTGCGGTCGTGCCTGGTTGGGCAGTGGGTGGAGGACATTCCCTTCACGTAGTGTGCGACCTTACCCTCGCCAGCAAAGAACACGCTATTTTCAAACAAACCGATGCCGATGTTACCAGTTTCGACGCTGGATACGGGTCGGCGTATTTGGCTAAGATGGTGGGACAGAAAAAGGCGCGCGAAATCTTCTTCTTAGGTCGTAATTACTCAGCTCAAGAGGCTTTTGATATGGGAATGGTAAACGCTGTTGTGCCTCACGATGAGCTCGAACAAACGGCTTTTGAATGGGCACAAGAGATAATGGCTAAATCGCCTACTTCTATCAAGATGTTGAAATTCGCAATGAACCTCACCGATGATGGTATGGTAGGGCAACAGGTATTCGCTGGTGAAGCCACCCGCTTGGCGTATATGACCGATGAAGCTAAAGAAGGTCGCGATGCTTTCCTCGAAAAACGCAAACCCAACTTCGAAAAGAAATGGATTCCATAATATCCATCCCCACAATGGCAGAACTCGCGGCTCGTGGTGAGCGCCCTGAAGTACTCTTGTGGGTGGGCTGCGCAGGTAGTTTCGACGACCGTGCGAAACGCATCGTCAGAGCCTTTGCACACCTCTTGCAACAAGCAGGCGTGCGCTTTGCCGTGTTGGGCACCGAAGAAAGTTGTACCGGCGACCCTGCCAAACGTGCAGGTAACGAGTTTCTCTTCCAGATGCAAGCAATGATGAATATCGAAGTGCTCAACGGCTACGAAGTGACGAAAATCGTAACCGCTTGTCCACATTGCTTCAATACCCTTAAAAACGAATATCCTGCTTTGGGCGGACATTACGAAGTGCTTCATCATACTGAACTGCTCAAACAGCTCGTACAAGAAGGTAGGCTTACCATTCAGGACGGTGCTTTCAAAGGCAAGCGCATCGTCTTTCACGACCCTTGTTATTTGGGGCGCGCCAACAAGGTGTACAACGCCCCGCGTGATTTGTTGCAAAAGCTCGATGCTGATTTGGTAGAGATGAAAAGTTGCAAGGCACGAGCCTTGTGCTGTGGGGCAGGAGGCGCTCAGATGTTCAAAGAATCGGAAAAAGGTGACAAAGAAATCAACGTACTGCGCACCGAGCAAGCTCTTGAAACCAAACCCGATATCATCGCTACCGCCTGCCCATTTTGCCACACTATGATGACCGATGGCGTAAAAACCAAAGAAAAAGAGACACAAATTAAAGTGTATGATGTTGCAGAACTTCTGAATAATAGTAGTAAATGAAATTTCTCCTACTTTACGAAATACTTTATGTTTTGTTTATTATTGCGGTGTGTTTACGCATCGTGTGGGACACTCGTTCTGTGAGTAAAGCTTTAGCATACCTACTACTAGTCATCTTTGTACCTATACTGGGAGCTATTTTCTACTTCTCGTTTGGCATCAACTACCGTAGACATAAAATATACCACAAGAAACTAAGTGTAGACCAAGCTTTCCGTCATCGTTTGGAGCAGATTTATCCACGTATACAAGCTCATTTAAAATCACTTGACACCAGCACTACCGCTCCTTATGAAAAGAGTTTGCGTTTCCTCTCGAACATAGAAGATCGCCTTTCAATTATTCCTAATGAGGAGATAAAAGTAATATGTAATGGAGAAAACCTCTTTCCTGAACTGCTCAGTGCATTGCGTTCGGCAAAGCATCATATACACATAGAATATTACATTTACGAGAATGACCACATAGGTAATGCTATTAAAGATATTCTTATTGAGAAAGTACACGAAGGAGTGGAAGTGCGCTTTATTTACGACGACTTTGGCAGTCAGGGTATACGGAAGAACATTGCGCGTGAGTTGCGTGAAAATGGTGTTGCTGCTTTCCCTTTTTACAAAATCAACTTTGTGAAACTCGCCAACCGTATGAACTACCGCAACCACCGAAAAATAGTGGTGATAGACGGCTATACGGCTTTTGTGGGAGGTATTAACATCAGTGATAAGTACAACAACAACGAGCCTAACACGCTTTACTGGCGAGACACTCACCTAAAAGTGAGAGGCTATTCGGCTCACGTATTGCAGGCGGTATTTTTACAAGATTGGAATTTTTGCAGTGATGAAAACGTAGCCATTGATGCGCCTTATTTTCCGATAGGTATACAACCTTACCCTACCGACTATTTTACGCAAATTGTCTCCAGCGGGGCTGATTCTGACCTGCCGAATATACTCTACGCAACGGTGCAGCTTATCTACGCTGCCAAGCGTGAAATACTAATTACTACACCTTATTATATCCCTGATACATCGTTACAAGAGTCACTTATCATTACAGCACTAAGCGGAGTAGAAGTGAAATTGCTTGTACCTAAGGAAGGTGATTCAGTATTTGTGCATACCGCTAGCGAGTCGTTTTTTGAGGAGTTGCTTAGGGCAGGAGTGGAAATCTATCGTTATGAGAAAGGTTTTGTTCACGCCAAGACTTTTGTTATTGACAGTGAAGTAGCGTCGGTAGGGACAGCAAACCTTGATGCGCGCAGTTTCGACCTAAACTTTGAGGTGAATGCTCTTGTGTATAACGAAACAGTGGCAGGTGATTTACGGAGAATCTTCTATGAGGATTTAAAAGATGCAAGTTTATTGCGATTAGAAGACTGGGAGGGTCGTAGCAAGTTCAAGCAGATGATAGAGCGAATTGTGCGATTATTTTCGCCTTTCTTATAAAACAAAAAAAGCTTCCTATGAGGAAGCTTTTTGTTGGTCTACTAGGACTCGAACCTAGAATAACAGAACCAAAATCTGCTGTGTTACCATTACACCATAGACCAATCATCTTGCTTTTTTGCGGTGCAAAGGTACTGCTATTTTTGTAAACTGCAAATTTTTTGAATAGTTTTTTTATAAAAAATACACTTAGTTTGTATAAAGCAATTTATTATTAGATAGTTAAACTACAGGAATATTAAAGTATAGCTCTTGTATTCTCTTACTAAATCTCTATAAAAAAGCCTCATTGCTGTGCAATGAGGCTTTTTTATATGTTTTAGGATTATTATCTACTAAAGTAAAGTGTTAATATCAGGATTACTAATGAAGTAAAGAACCCTATGAGCCATTGTATAAAAATACGATTCATCTTAGCAAAGCCTTCTTTCATTTCATTTTGTAAATCTGCTCTTAGTGTTACAATCTCAGTGCGTAGCTCTGCAATATCTTGTTTGTATTCAGAGCGTAGCTCTGCTATCTCAGTATGCAACTCTGTAATATCTTGTTTGAGTTCTGAACGTAACTCGG
>NZ_BPUU01000022.1:0-73742 GCF_054772415.1 Capnocytophaga sp. HP1101 | reverse complement strand
CAATGTCTTGCTTGAGTTCTGAGCGTAACTCGGCGATATCTTGCTTAAGTTCTGAACGTACAGCCTTAGTTTCTGAAGTCGCTTGCCCGATGTGGTTACGCACATCGGCTATATCCATTCTTATTCCAGCTATTTCTTTATGAAATTCTGTTTTAGTTACTAAGTTATCAATATTTGCCTTTACATGTTCATCGGTAAATTTAGAAAGATAATTAGCTAAAGCTGTAGCTCCTTCTTTACCTATTTTTTCACTTACGGTATCGTATAATTGTATGAGTTCAGTTGTCATAATTCTGTGCGTATTATTTTCGGGCAAAGATAATAATTTTTATCTAACTAACAAGTACTAATTATCAATTCGCCACGTTTCTTCTACTTCCCAATTGGCGCGGAGCTCTATCTCTTGTGGGAAATACCAGACTCGCTCGGGCTGGCGTTGCTCTAAGAAATTACCTGTATCCCACTCTTGGTTAGCATTCTTATCTTCTATGAGCCGTAAGCGGAACTTGCTGGGGGTTACATTCTCAAACACATATTGCTCTTGTGGTTTTTCAATGTAAAGTTCTCGTGCTACCTCAGTGGCTTTCTCATTGGTAAGCTGTAAGATAATGGGGTATTGCAGGGTCTTTTCATCAGTGTTGAGGTGCAACCTAAAGATGGCTACTTCTTCGAGTTTTTTGGTATGGAGATTCACCTTCAGTGTATCGTTGGTATGACCAAAAAAGTCGGTGAGGGCATTGGGGAGAGCTTCTATACGATAGGCTTCGTCGTTCTTTTTATCGAATAACACATAATATTCTAAACGATTAGGGGCTAACTGCGTTTTAAAAGGTACTGCCACTGCCGTAGAATCTTTTCCTGTGAATACTTTTATCTTGGTGCTATCGGTCTTTACTATAGGGATATTACTCCTGAAACCAAAGTCTTTATACATCGGTAAATCACCTGAGAAAAGGTTTTCTATCTGCAAACTGTCGTTCTTCATTTCCTTTAAACGGACTTTAAAGGTATCGATTTTTTGCTGTTTGGCAACGGTAAACACCAAGGAGTCCTTCTGCTTAGGGGTATACCAAAAGTTGAGTGTATCTTTCTTAGGGTCTTTGGAGACGATATACTTAAAATCATTGGTTACAGGTGAAATGGGCTTGATATTCACACTATCGGTTTTGCCTTCGAAGCCAAACTGTATGCGATTGCCTGCCGACTGAGCGGGACGATGTGCTTTATAGGGGGGCACTTCTTTAAACAAGCGCAGTTTTGGGTAGAACCCTTGCGGATTACCTTTCAAATCGGCGACGGTAATGGGTTCTTCCATAAAGGCTATTTTATCGTCTTTGGGATTAAAAAGATAGTTAGCGCTCTTCTCTTTGAGCGCTATGAGCTTGTATTTACCTTCTTTGAGGTATTCAAGCACGAAGCTATCGAGGCTATCAAGCGTATTGGTCACATAGGTGGGTTGGGTTTTATACACCAAAGAATCGTTGTACTGCTCGTTATAAGGATAGAGCATTACGGTTACGAAGTTATCTGGCTTGGGGGCAATGGCATCGGCAATGTCGCCTTCATACCAGAGCGAATCAAGCGCATCGCCGGTTGAAAACACGTATTTAAAGTCGGCAAGAGGATTGCCTTCGTTGTAATCTTGAATGCTATTGCCGAAGTTGAGCACGTAGGTAGTATTGGGTTTTAGGGTATCGATTATGTTTATTTCCAACCATTTTGAAGCTGAGGTGGGCGAAATAGTAGGAAAGGTTTTCATTGGGGGGGAGATAATAAGCTGTTTGCGAACATCTTTGGTAATCACAAATTCATCGAACTGCAAGCGTATTTTCTTGCCGTGGAACTTCATTGCTCCTGATCTTGGCACTGACTGTAACAGTACAGGAGCGGTAGTATCTTTGGGTCCGCCTGTAGGTGAGCCACGACGGGCACACTGCCAAAGCAACAGGGCTATAAATATTGTGAGCAGTATAGGTAATCTATGTTTCATATGATAAGTTACAGCGTAATTTTTTGCAAAAGTAGTAAATAATTAGCGAATTGACAAATTCAGTAAATTACTACGCTGATTAAACGCATAAAATTAAAAGTGAGGAGACATACGTCTACGCTATAGAAATTGAACAAAAATCTTTCAAAAAACTGAACACAAATTAAAGCATACGGGTAGCAAGCTACCTTAAAAGTGCGACCCATATTTACTTAGTTGCTAAATTTGCACAATTGAGTTATTGACTAAAAATAGCCAAATTTTGTTAAACCACTGCTTTTTATTCAATTATAATACCTCACTATCTTCAATTTAGTCAAAAAATATAAATATATAATAATCAATAATTTGACTTACTTTCTATGTTTAACTTATCAGCTACTTTGACCGAAGGTAAGACGAACCTAAGGCGAACCTAAACCGAAGCTAAGGCGAAGGAAAGATGGCAGAAAACTGAATATCAGTGGGCTAAAAAAGGTTGTAAAATACTGAAGAAAATATGTTAAAAAACTGTTTTTACAGAGAAAAATTCAAAGTTTTTTTCATTTGCAAATTGTCTAATCTGCTAATTAAAAAATTATTCTTATCTTTGCCTCACAAATTTTTGACTATTCGATAGCCATTTTTACCTCTTAGCTATGACGTTTTTGCCTTTAGAAAAGCACTTTGCTAAATATATTTTTGGAGAAACTGAACAGATAGCACAGCTTTGTGCGCTTTTCAGTGAAAAGCGCCTCAAAAAGAAGGAATTTCTCTTGCAAAAAGGCGAGACTTGTAAGTTTGAAGCTTTTATTGTGAGTGGACTCTTGCGCACTTATCACATTGACCGCAATGGCGATGAACAAACGCTTTTTTTCGGGGTGGAAGATTGGTGGGTGACTGATTTTGATAGTTTTATGCACCAAACGCCCTCTCAACTCTACATTCAAGCCTTGGAGAACAGCGAATTGCTTATCATCACTCCTGAGGATAAGCGTTATGCTTTTGAACATATCCCTATTACTGAACGGCTCTTCCGCCTGATGACCCTCAAGACGCATATTGCTCTCCAGCGCCGTATGATTGACAACCTCAGCAAAACCGCTGAACAGCGCTACACTGACTTTCTTACTCAATACCCTCACATCGCTCGCCGACTTACCAATGTGCAAATAGCGTCGTACCTTGGTGTTACTCACGAATTTGTAAGTAAGATTCGGAGGAAGATTATCGGGCATTAAGGTATAGAAGGGTTGTTCTTAAACCCTAATCTTTTTTTCTCAACATTCCTTTTAAGAAGCTGAACAAGAGATAGAAAAACAACATTGGAACAATGAGTTCACCGAAAGATGCTAAACTAATGGTAGCGTCCTTATCCCATAGACTTTTGAGGAAGTGATACAAATTCTGTGGGAAATGCAATATAGAGTTAGGGTTCTTAAACAGCACATAGTACACAAACAGCACTATAAAACTATAGCTCACTAAACCGTAAACAAACAAGAAGAAGTCTATTTTCGTCCACTGTACTTTTTGACCCTTGAGCATTTTGAAAACCTCACTTATTTTGCGGAAAGAGTGTTGCAAGAGGTTCGGTTTGTTGGCTATATCGGATAATATCCAATAGCCATCACTCCTGAGAAAAGGATTTAAGTTGAAGAAAGTGTGCAAGCAAACAATGATAGCAATAAGAGTTAGTGTTGTTTGTCCTAATAGCAAGCCTACTAATGAAAGTAAAGTACAAAAGATAATTTCAAAGTACATACCCGCACAATTCACTACCACTCGTTGCCATTTTTTGAGTCGCCATACATCGGTTACATCGGCAAAATAGACTGGGGTAAACAGATAAAAACCACCACCAATTCCTCCGTGTTCTGCCCCAAAATGACTAGCAGCGGTAGCGTGCCCCAATTCGTGAAAAGTAACGCTCACTGCCATTACAACCAAAAAGAAAACAACGCTCTCTTGCACTTTAAAACTTTTATAGCCGTCTAACAATCCATATAGTTCTACCCCTATTACTACCGCACAAAGCAACAAGAGAGGTAACGCTACTTTCTTGCGAAAAAGGAAATGCAGTGAAGGAGTAATTTTGGCAATGAAGTTTTTGCTGAAAATAATAAAACTCAACTTGAGATAAGACGGTTTTTGATAAGGTTTTAGGTGCTCCTCTTCACCTACTAAGAGTCCGTATTTTGCAAGTTTGTCATAAAGAAGAAAATGCAAAGCGTTTACAGTAAGTCCTTTTTGAGACTGCTGGTTGTGTAACTCACATATTTGCTCCAAACTACGCTCATTATCGATAAGCAAAAGCAAGTGATAAGTATCTTTGTCGATTTTTAAATAATGCTTGTGCTGAGCATTACAGAGAATATACTCATTATCGTTGAGCTGATTAAAAGTAATAGAGGGGTTGATATGTGGGATTTTGTTTTGCATTATAAGCAGAGGGCTTTAAGTGCGTAGGCAGTCGTAAGAGTTTCACTTTTATAAGGTTCGTACACTTTAGGTTTGATAAAATTTATCGCTTCCCAACCTCCTAAAGTGTTTTGAGTAGTGAGTAGTTGATTTTGCAAGGTTATAGTAGCTTCATCAGTATGGAGCTCTACTGTTTTTAAAGTAAGCAAAGCTAAAGCCATTGAAAGAGGTTCAGTAGGCAGATTGTTTTTGATATAGGTAACAGCACGCTGTATTTCATTTGTATATCGCTCGCCAAAGCACTGCAACAAGCGCACACATACGTACGTACCGTAATAATTGCCGTAATACCAACGGCTTTCCCAATAGCCTTCTGCTTTTTGCTGAGAGAGTAAGTAAGCAATACCGCGTTCTATAGTAGGTAAATAAGCTTCAGACCTGTAGCAATGTAGCGCATATAGAAAGTTGGCTACGACCTCTACATCGGGACCTGTGCCCCATTTACTTTCATTAAAGAGTTGTTGTTTTTGCTGTAAAGGGGTTAAGTTGTGTTTGGGAAGTATCCACGTTTCAATACCCCCATTGGCATTAGTTCTGCAGTTGATAGCTGTGTCAATCGCTTTTTGGCAGTGTTTGGCGATTTCGTCTTTTTTGCCCGTATGAATAAAGAACTGCATTACCTGTGCTAAATCATCAATATCAGGAGCGATTTCTTGCACGGTAGGAAAGTACTGCCAAGCCCCCACTTCAGGATTGATACGCCCCATAAAATAGCGGTATTCCTCTTCAAAAAAGTTAGCTATAGGCAAGTGGTATTTTTGAGCAATGGTAAACAAAGCATCGTCTAACAGAGCCCGCTGGAAAGTATCAGAAGTGTGCACTTGCTGTGTATTGGTAAAGCCCTCGGCATTGCCTAAGTACATTGTATGCTTGAGTTCAGCATAATGCTGACGAAAATCACACTCAATAAAAGCCAAACCTTTGTAGACAGCCTCCTCTTTTACTGACGAAAAATCAAAGAAAGGAGTGGTATTTTGCTCCTTTTTAAGGGCAAGGGTAGTTTTGAGCACCGCCAAATAGCCTTCAGTAGTTTCCAAATAGCCCTGAATGGTAGTAAGCATTTCTTCAATCGTTTGTAACCATTTGCTATTGACATTCAGTTCAGCCACTACGGCTTTTGCTTTTTCAAATTGCACCATAGCTTCTCTCAAAAGGTCTTGCCCCACCCCTTTTACAAACAAATATTTGTGAAGCGTACGGGTATCGTGCTGTACTTCTGCAAAATTGATTACTTTTTGCAACTGATGCACCGCCCAATTGAACTGCCCTCTGCGTATATCACGCGCAAAATCCTTGACATCGTCATAAAGCTGAAAACCTACAGAAAAATAGCGATGAGAAAGCAATAACTTTTCATATATTGCCTTGTCTTGGCTGTGGCTCTGTAGCCAAAGACTATCTATAGCGATCTTGCCAAAAGCTGCTTTGTCGTCTGCCAAAGAGCTGTATTGTTCAAATGACACCTCAGCAGTGGTAAGTAAGCGTTTTTCAGTTTGTATAGCTTTGAAATACTCCGCTTTGCGCTGTTGCCATAATGCCCAAAACGGCGACTCATACCCATAAATACTTGTCAAGATTTTGATCGTTTCCTCTTGCAGACTGAGCATTTCCACTAAGGTTTTTGTCTCTCCCTCATCAACCAAGACATCTAAACAGAGCACCGCATTGTAATAGGTATAGCCCGCTTTGCAGAGTAAACGCAAGGTTTCAGCACTTACTGTAGGAAAATAAGCTTGAAACAAAGCAGGGTAATGCTTGTAAAATTCTGGAGATTTCTCGGTGGTGGGCATAAGGCTATTGGTTTATAAATTCTTGTTCTTCTTTGGTAAGCAAAAACTTAGCTTCACCTTGTTTGTGAGGGGTAACATATTCGTGAAAGGACTTTTGAATATCTATCCTATCTTCTTTTTTAATGTGTTTATCTTGTACTCCTGTACGTAAGAAGCTGTTCTCCAAGAAGAGTTTATCTCTTTTCTCTTTGTATTCTATAGCTCCTATAAGACTTACAGAATAAGAGCTAAATAGCAGTTTCCCTTTGTAATCATTTAAAGTGAGTTCCAAACGATAATTATCTGTAATAGACTTATAAGGAGTTTTAGTTTTCTCAGAAACTTTATCCTTTACACCTTGATGTATGTCGTTAAAAATGACTTTTCTCACAGCATTGGTAGTATTATCAAACACCAATACCGAGTTTTCAAGTTTTAGATTTAGCTTTTTATTGATAATGATATCGGCATTAAAAGTTACTTTGGTAACTTGTCCACTTTTCTCTATTTTTTTAATATCAATGTTTTCACCAAACTGATCTATCAGTGATAAGTAAGTATTTATGAAAAGATACATAAACATCGGAGTTCTTTCTAAGTGAACAGAGCGAGCAACAACTTCATCTTCGCTTAACATTTTAGAATAGTCAATATTCTTAAGTTGAATTTGTAACAGTTTATCTAAAGGTTGATTGAAAGAAGCGTAACGATAACTCTTACTCCACCAATTTAACTGCACTTGATAAAGGCGTGTAAGGGTATCGTTCCTTACAAATTTTTCTCGGTAAGTGCATTCTAATATTTTAGCTTTAGTATCATATAGTTTAAAATAATTGTCTAAAACATACTTCACTTTCTTCTTCAAATCAAAATTGTACAACACTACCTCCTCAAGTTGTATTTCTTGAGGGTTGAGGAATATGGTTGCTCCTGCAAAAGTTTTATCAGTAAAGACTTTCTTAGTAGCATAGGCTATATGGCTTAAGGTAAGGGTATCGTTTTCTACAGAAATTCTTGCTTTACCCTCGCCATTGGTAATGGTGCCATTGAGGGAGTGGACGTAATACACCTCAGCATTGCTGATAGGCTGTTTTGTAGAGGCATCAAGTAGAGTAAGCTCGGCTACTTGGGAATATATGGCAAAGGGTATGAATAATAAGACAAAAAGTAATTGTTTCATTCTAATACTATGTTTAATAAGGGCGATTAGATAACTAATCGCCCTATGTTCAAGTGAATTTAAAAGTTACCAGTTACCGTGAACTCCTCCTTTGACAGTTACGTTTCCATTAAAGTCTGTCGAAATTTCAAGGTCTGTACCACCACTTTTAAACCATCCCATTTCATAGCGTTTTTCAAGTTCCTCAACTTCAAACGCATTTACTAAGGCTTTTTCGTCAAGCTCAAGGGCTTGCAATTTAGTTACATTTGTTTCCTTAAACTATTTATATTTTAATACTGGAAATCAAACCTTCTTTGGGCAAGGCATCGGTCATTTCCTTTTTACGCGGCAAATGTATAAAAAAAACGTGTCAATAGGTAATTGCAATTTTAACAAAACTTTAACTATGCTAATATTATAAATCAATAAGTTACAATTTCTGCACTATAGCTCCTCCTGCTCTATATTGTTAATTTTTTGAGTAAAATGAGATATTGAAAAGTACTTTTTGCTTATTGAAACTTTAGTGTTTTAACAGTTAAAAATTAGATATCACACGGTATTCTTTTTGGTTGTGAGCTTTATTGATAAAGTCGCACATTTCATTAGTAAGTGGGAGCTGGTTTTGAGTCTCCCAAAAGGTTTTGTTATAAGGCACCTCTAATTTAAACAGCTCTTTTTTTCCGTTTACATTGGCTTTAAAAGTGCTCATATCTGAAAAAGGGTGGGTAACAATCAACTCAAAACTCACGTCGTACACGATTCTTTCTTCACCAACATACCCCTCTACTTTTCCAGTAAATATAGCATTGGCTATAAAGTATTTACCGTTTTTAGCGTTCTTCTCACATTTTTCCTTATAGAGATAATCAATCGTTCTGTACTTTATAAAAAGCTTGTGAGTAAAAGGTATTTGAGCAATTACTTTAGGGTTATTTTTGTGGAAACGTTCTTTGATAACGTAATCATTGTTTTTTACAATAAAATGACCAATACATCTTTTGTAGTCGTTTTCATTTTTAGGCACATAATCTACTTGCTGATGCATTTCATCTACAACTTTAGGACGAGAGAAGCTATATTCGCTTGGATTTAGGAATAAAATATTGCTCCACCACTGGAACAATTTATTTAAAGAGGGTAAATCAAAATCATCGGCGCGCATTCCCTTTTTCTCAATGCCAAACTTCCGCATATTGAGCAATTGAAAGTCAAAATTCTTCTTCTCTCCTAATAGTTTATCGCGTTTAATCCGACCGCTAAAATCTTCTATTTTTACGAGTTCACCATTACGTTTGAGCACACAACGCAGAAAGAAGTCTTCTACAAAAGGTTCCATTGGGTAATTGACAGTGGCGTGGTTATACGCTTCTTGAAGAATATTTTTGTTGGAAACAGTTACTTCTTCGAGCTGAATAGATTTGGAGGTGAGGTACAATGTATCTTTTTTTATATGAGAAAGTGCTTTAAAAGTCGTTTTTAAGGTTTCGTAACCTAACATTTTGATAGTGATACTATCATTGGTAGAATAGAAAACAAAGTGCCCGTCGTCATTGGTAACCGTATAGTCGCTGATATTGTGGATAGTAGCAGCGCGCAGAGGGTCTTTAGTGTCTTTATCTACAAGGTATTTCGAGATAGTATTTTGTGCTACTACCCACGGGCTACAAATAAATGCTAAGTATACAATTGCTTTCATAGGCTTATTGTTTTATAAAGTCTTGTTCTTCTTTGGTAAGTAAAAATTTGGCTTCACCTTGTTTGTGAGGGGTAACGTAGTCAAAGAAAGGGTTTTCTATGTCTATTCTATCTTCTTTTTTGATGTGTTTATTTTGTATGCTTGTTCGCAAATATCTTTGTTCTATTTGATAGGTATGTACTTTACCTCGAACTTCAGCAGTCGCTTTTGCTCCTACAGAAAAAGAACTTAAGAGCAATTTATTTTTATAGGGGGTAAAAGTAATTTCCCAAGTAGCCTGTTCTGTAGTTGATTTGTAAGGAACCTTTGCCTTTCTTGATATTCCTGTGTTGGTAGAGGGTGTTTGGCTGAAAATAATTTTCTTAATAGCATTAGTACTATTATCGAAATAAATAACAGAATTAATGAGAGTTAATCCTAAGTTTGAGATATCAGCATCAAAAGTTACAATAGTATGTTCTTTGTCCTTTTCTACTTTTTTAATATTAATACTTTTAGCATTGTACAAAAATACAAGGTAAGGATTCAAATGCAAGTACATTATAAGTGTCTTTTGTCCTAAGCTGAGTTCATTGGATACATCTTCCTCACTGCTCATTATTTTAGCATAATCAGTATTTTTGAGCTGTATATGTGAGAATTTGCTTAAAGGCTCTTTAAAATGATAAACATAATTCTTAGTCCACCAATCTAACTGTATTTGATACAAGCGAATAAGATGGCCATCTTTAAGCGTTTTCTCTCTATATGTAGCCTCCAATATCTTAGCCTTAGTGTCATACAGCTTAAAGTAGTTATCTAAAACATATTTCACTTTTTTCTTCAAATCAAAATTGTACAACACTACCTCCTCAAGCTGTATTTCTTGAGGGTCGAGGAATATGGTTGCTCCTGCAAAAGTTCTATCGGTAAAAATCTTCTTAGTAGCATAACCTATATAACTGAGGGTAAGGGTATCGTTCTCTACGGTAATCCTTGCCTTGCCCTCGCCGTTGGTAATGGTGCCGTTAAGCGTGTGGGCGTAATACACTTCGGCATTAGGGATAGGCTGTTGAGTGATAGCGTCAAGTAGGGTAAGCTCGGCTACTTGAGCTTGTAGGGCTGTAGCTGTGAATAATAAACTGAAGAATAGTGCTTTCATATTATTTTTTTCGGCAAAAGTAACAATAATTAGTGAATAATGCAAGTAAAAGATAAGTAAAAAACTTGAACTTGTTCAATGCAAATCACCTTCTTCCTGCCGTACCTTTGCACCCGAAATCAGGAGATAGCAGATAGGCCATAGAAGCATTACTCCTGAGGGCTAACCCCTAAACCCTAAAAAATGGCAATCATTATACTTATCCTCAGCATCATCTTCTTGAGTGTGCTCTTCCGCAAACGCGAAGAACACTGGATTCCCTTTGGCAAAGACCATACTTTGTACAAATTCAAACAAGGGGGTCGCACCTTTATCTATGAACAAGCGTCCTTTGGTGCCTCACAAGAAACGGTGTATTACTTGTTTCAATTGGTATACCAACTCACCCAACGCGATGGGTTTTCAGAATACAAATACGATTTGTACGACTTTTCGTACAACATCTTTTGCTATGAGCACACTACCCTAAAGATTTTCCGCTACGAAACTTATATCTACCTCATCCGCTGTACCGAACCCATCAGCATTGAAGAATTTGAAAGTATCAACCCGATTGTTAGGGGGTAGAAGATAGGGCATAAGGGATAGACCACAGTCCATAGAAGCGTTACTCCCTAATGCCTGTGGACTGAGGCCTAAAAACTAAAACCTAAGATCTTGAACTTGTTCAATGTTTTATCCCTGAAACCCGCCGTATCTTTGCACCCGAAAATAAGATGTAATATGAATAATAATTATCACTGATATACAGCACTTTGTCTCCTTTGCGTCACATCTCCCCCCTTGAGGGGGGACGGGGGGATGTTTACAAACTTGTAACTTAATAAATAACTAATATAATGAGAAAAATCATCATCAACACTGTAATGCTAAGCGCGTTACTCGTGTCTTGCAACAACAATCAAAATGCTAACAACAATCAAGAACAAACAGAACAAACAATGGCACAAAAAGATCCTAAACAACAAGTAACTGAATTACTTAAATCTATCGAAACTGGCGCTCAAGAGCCCGTAGGCTACATCAATGCCGATAACTACAAACAGCACAACCTCGCTATTGCCGATGGTTTAGCAGGCTTTGGCGCGGCTTTGCAAGCTCTCCCTGAAGGTTCAGCGCACGTAAATACCGTGCGTGTGTTCCAAGACGGCGACTATGTATTCGCTCACACCGACTACAACTTCTTTGGCGATAAGATAGGCTTTGATATCTTCCGCTTTGAGAATGGTAAGATCGTAGAGCATTGGGATAACCTCCAAGACAAACCAGCGAAACCTAACCCCAGCGGTCGCACTATGACCGACGGTACTACCGAAATCAAAGACCTTGACAAAACTGAAGCTAATAAAGCTCTCGTGCGCAACTTCGTAGACGATATCCTCGTGAACGGACGTATGAAGAAATTGGCGGGCTATTTCAATGGCGACCTCTATTTGCAACACAACCCACAAATCCCTGACAACCTTTCAGGATTAGGTGCTGCGTTGGAAGCTATGGCTAAACAAGGTATCACTATGAAGTACGATACTATTCACAAAGTGTTGGGTGAAGGTAACTTTGTACTCACTGTGAGCGAAGGAAAAATAGGCGGTGTACACTCTTCTTTCTACGACCTTTTCCGCGTAGAGAACGGTAAAATTGTAGAACACTGGGATACTATCGAGCCTATCGCTACCAAAGAAACTTGGAAAAACAACAACGGTAAGTTCGGATTTTAAGAGTAATAACATTTCCTTAAATCTACAATTTACTAATTCTCAAATTTGCACATTTGCTAATTATCTCTTATCTTTGTACCCAGTAACTTAAAAAATACATATTATGAATGTACTTATCATCAACGGACACCCCTCTATGGAGTCGTCCAACGCCAACAAGGCTATCTTAGAAGAAGTAAAACGTTTGCTTCCCGAAGCCGAAATCAGCGAGCTACAAGCGCTCTATCCTAACTATCAGTTCAACGTAGAAGCTGAACAAGCTAAACTTGCCAAAGCCGACGTAATCGTGTGGCAATTCCCCGTACATTGGTACGCCTTGCCTGCCCTACTTAAAAAATGGTTAGACGACGTCTTCACTTTTGGCTTTGCTTACGGCACGCCCGATACCGCCCTCAAAGGCAAAAAGCTCGTGCTTTCGTTCACTACGGGTTCTCCTGAAGAAGCTTACCAGTACGGAAGTGCTCAAAATTATCCTTTTACTGATTTCCTCAATACTCATCGCCAAACTGCCAACAACTGCAATATGGTATTTGGCGAACCTGTGATTTCTTACGGAATGATGTATATCCCAGGGGTAATGCCTCCCGAAGCGCTCACTGCTATACAGCAAAAAGCTAAAGACCACGCGGCTCGCTTAGTTGCTGAAATTAAAAAGTAGTTATTTTAAAAAGAAAAAAGCTCCTCAATGAGGAGCTTTTTCTGAAAGAAAATTCAAACACAAATACAATGTAAAAGTCTCCAACTAATATGTGAATTCTATTGTTTTTACTTCTCTACCATTTTCCTTTACGGTCGCTTTAAGAGGGTATTCGGTCTTAAAATAACTATAAGCAATCTCTTCCTCATAACTGCGCCCTGTTGCATTAGAATCTTTCACCGTTTTTCTGGTAATGTTATTTCTCGCATATTGCTCATCTAAGAACACTTCAGGGTGTGTAGCTCTGTATGAAAGATGTAAATACCAAGGGTTTGTTCTACCATCATACCCATAGGTTGTTATGGTAGTCTTACCGCCCACCGTGTGAGAGTGTTCTCTTACCGTTTCGTTGTAGTTCAACACATAAGTATCTGTAGCGGTAGTAGTAGCGGTACTCTTCACCCCACTCGTTTCAGTGTATACGCTTGTCACTGTTTTTATCTCATTAAGAGCTTCTTGATCATATTCTACTACGGTATACCTCGTCTCATTCGCCGATAGCTTTTCAGCTTTAGTATGTTTCTTTAACCTGCCACCATTGTATTCATACTCGTCTACCGTTGGCAAATTCTCTTTACCTACCTCAGTGGTCGTTTTCCTAAGTAAGCGCCCTCTGTCTCTGGAATAACTATTGTATACTGTTTCCCATTTTTTTACTCCTCCTAAGGTATAAACCGTTTTAGTAGGAAAAGTACCGTCATACGAAGTCTCATACACTTCCTCTTGAATTCTCGAGTTGCCATCAGTTACTTTTTTAGTACTTTTGCGTACCAACCCCAATGCGTTTTGCTGATATTCAAAAAGATACTCTGTAGTTTGTGTTTGTGTGCCTGCCTGAGGCAAAGTCGTCTCCACTATCTTATCTGCAAAATAGATAGGATCTGAAGGTGTCCAGTCATTGTTCTTATCACAAGCTGTGAATAAACCGACTGCTGAAAGTAATAAAATAACTCTTTTCATTGCATATAAATTTTTAGAAGATTTCCTGTATATAATAATGCCCGTACTCTCTGAAATCTGTGTAGGGGCTTTCTAAGCCGAAGGCTTTTCATCGTGTTTACAGCCCTATAAGCTAAAAACACTACAAGGCTCACTTGTTTACCTCATATTTACACTAATTCTACTATCAAAAATCTTGCCATAAAGCTCTTTTCCTTCTTAAAACTTTCCTCCTTTAACATTTATTCAACATAACCCCAACCATTTCTCATCATATTTCAGTAAACCCACTAATACCTATCCCATTTTTTAACTTTTAGTATGAATCAAGAGTTGAAAAATAATTATCATTGATTAACAGTATATTGTTGCTTTTGCATCACATCTCCCCCCTTGAGGGGGGCAGGGGGGATGTTTATAATCAAATAGTTAATTCAACTCTTGATTAGCATTTTTAACTGCCTGTGCGGCTCGCACCTTTTACCTAATCACAGGTGCCTTCACCCCTTCTCCAAAGCAAATGTCGCCCGTAAATACAACCGTCTCGTCCCATAAGCCCTCATCGATAAACTGCTGAAGCGTATAAGCCCCTCCTTCCACAATCACACTTTGCACGTTTAGTTCGTACAGCTTATCACAAATTTGCTGTAAGGGCTTATGCTTAAAATCTATCGTAAAAAAATTAGTGTGTATCATTTCCGGAACAGCCGTCTCTTCAGTAAAAAACAAAGTAGTCGTACGGTCGTTCCATACCGCAAAATCTCTCGGACTTCGTAACTGCGGGTCAATTATTATCCGCACAGGGTTACGCCCATACCAGCTCCGGCTGTCCAACGAAGGATTATCCGCCAATACCGTCCCTACTCCCACCACAATGCCCTGCTCTTCAGTGCGCATTTGGTGCACTGTTTGCCGTGCATAAACATCTGTAATCCACTGTGGAGCAACCTCTTCTTTATGCAGGGGAGCGATAAACCCATCACGAGTCTCAGCCCATTTCAGGATAATATAAGGGCGATGTTTTTCGTGAAAAGTAAAAAAACGCTTGTTCAGTTCCCTACACTCAGCTTCACACACACCCACTATCACCTCACAGCCCGCATTGCGCAGTTTTTCAATCCCTTTGCCGTGCACTTTCGCAAAAGGGTCAGTCGTACCAATCACCACTCGACCAATCTTGTGAGCAATGATAAGATCGGCACACGGAGGCGTCTTCCCAAAGTGGCAACAGGGCTCTAAACTCACATAAATAGTACTTTCGGGCAGCAGACTCTTGTCTTTCACTTGGCTAATCGCCCGTACCTCAGCGTGTGCCTCCCCTGCTTTCTGGTGCCACCCCTCCCCTATGATACGCCCTTCGTGCACGATAACACTACCCACCATAGGGTTCGGATAGGTGCTCCCTAAACCATTATAAGCCAACTGAATGCACCTGCGCATATACCACTCATCAATAGTTAATTCTGAGGTTCTCATAACAAAAATAACAACTTTTGGCGCAAAGATAATAAAATAACTGCTAAGTATAAAAACAACAAAATGTTTTATACATTTTTAACAATTTGCAACCCACTGAAAATAAACAATCTATATAGCATTTGTATAACAATCGTCCAACATTCGTATAAGCTTCCTATAAGCTTTGTATAAGCTAAGTCCATCTTTACCGCAATTTCTTTTTATTTCATCTTTATTTCAATTTGCTTCTGATAAGTTTCGAAATCCTCCAAAAAAACACTGATTCTCTTTTGCGGTATGTGTAGGGACGAATTGCAATTCGCCCTTAAAAAAATGAGCCTATTGAGTCGCAATCTATTTTATTTTTGATTATAACTCGGTATTATTGGCATTATTGGTATTATTGGTATTATTGGCATTATTTACATTGCTATTAAAAATTATTTTCGTACCTTTGCCTCCCCATTAACCATTAATCACTAACCACTAATCATTAAAAGTCGTATGCCCCATTATTTTTCTTCCGATTTTACACTCGGAATCCTTGGCGGAGGTCAGTTAGGCAAAATGCTCCTTACCGAAACCCGTAAATTCGATATCACCACTAAGGTGCTCGATCCCTCCCCCGATGCTCCTTGTCGCATTGCCTGCAATACCTTTGTGCAAGGCAACCTTACCGATTTCAATACCGTGTATAACTTCGGCAAAAACGTAGATGTACTCACCATTGAAATCGAAAACGTAAATGTAGAAGCCTTAGAGAAACTACAAACCGAAGGCGTAAAAGTATATCCTAGCCCTCAAACCATCAAAAATATCCAAAATAAAGCTATTCAAAAGCAGTTTTATACCACTTGCGGTATCCCCACCGCTCCTTTTCAAGTCTTTCAAAATACCCAAAGTCTTAAAAAGGCAATCAATGAGCAACAACTCTCTCTGCCTTTCGTATGGAAGTCAGCGCGCTTTGGCTACGACGGTAATGGCGTGAAAATCGTCCGCCAGCTCACCGACCTTGGTTCTTTGCCCAATACTGAATGCATTGCCGAAGCCTTAGTACCTTTTAAAAAAGAATTAGCCGTAATCGTCGCTCGTAATGTCAATGACGAAATACGCACCTACCCCGTAGTAGAAATGGAGTTTCACCCCGAAGCCAACCAAGTGGAATACGTGCTTTGTCCTGCCCGCATTGATGAAACTGTCGCTCAAAAAGCGCGTACCGTTGCAGTGCAAGTAGCCCAAGCCTTTGAAGTAGTAGGGCTTTTAGCCGTTGAACTCTTTCAAACACAAACCGATGAGATTTTGGTAAATGAAGTCGCCCCTCGCCCTCATAACTCAGGACATTATAGCATTGAGGCTGCTTATACCAATCAGTTTGAACAACACCTGCGTGCTATCTTAAACCTGCCCTTAGGAAATACCGAAAATAAGGTCGCTGGTGTAATGGTAAATCTGGTAGGGGCTGAGGGCTATCAAGGAAAAGTCGTCTATGAAAATATCGAACAGATAATGGCAATGGAAGGCGTAACCCCCCATATCTATGGCAAAAAAGAAACACGCCCGTTTAGGAAGATGGGACACGTAACTATTGTAAACACCAATCTAAATAAAGCGCGTCAAATAGCCGAACAGGTGAAAAATACCATACGCGTAATCGCCTAATATATACACCACCTCATATTTCCATCTCTGAGAGGGTTAGTAGGTATGATAGCAGTCTTATATTCCCCCTCTCTGAGGGGATGATGACCATCTCATATTCCCCCTTTGGAGGGGGTTAGGGGGAGGTTAAAATAATCTTAACTCTCGCTTTTACCTTTATTCATTAATTCAATGGGAAGCAAAAACAAACTCAAACGCTTTGAAGAAAATAAAACCTTCGCCAATGTAATCCAGCCCTCTCGTGAAGAGCTCCTCGCTGGTAATTTCGCCTATAAAGGTCATTGGAACGAACGCTTTTTTAAGAATAATCACCCTATCGTCTTAGAGTTGGGCTGTGGTAAAGGCGAATACTCAGTAGGTTTAGCCAAACGTCACCCGCAGAAGAATTTCATAGGCATTGATATCAAAGGCGCTCGCTTTTGGCGAGGGGCTAAAACCGCTATCGATGAAAATATTGAAAATGTAGCCTTTTTGCGCACTCAAATAGAGCTCATCGAATACTGCTTTGCCCCTGGTGAAGTAAGTGAAATATGGATTACCTTCCCCGATCCGCAAATCAAATACAAGCGCACTAAGCATCGCCTTACCAACGCCGATTTTCTCACCCGCTATCAGCGCATTCTCGCTCCTGAAGGGTATATCCATCTCAAAACCGATAGTGAGTTTATGCACGGTTATACTTTAGGCTTATTACACGGTGCAGGGCATAAGGTACTCTATGCCAATCACAATATCTATAACAGCGATGGCGTTCCTGAAGAAGTAACCGAGATTAAAACCTTTTATGAGCAATTCTATTTGGAGCAAAACAAACCCATTACCTATATTCGTTTTCAAGTATAAGATGAAAGTGAGAGTTAGCATTGAGTAACCTAAAAAATCACTTTTGCATCACTGCACTCCCCCTCAGAGAGGGTAGTCAGCGAGTTGGCACAGCTGAGTATGTGTATCAGGGGGAGGTTTCCAATATATAAGATATATAGTTAAACACAATAATATCCAATGAAAAAACTTATTTTCCTTACATACACTTGTCTCATCATCTTGGTGTCCTTCGCAATCATCTCTTGCAACAAAAACAATAACTCTGAGGATACTCCGCCAAACGATGACCCTAAAAAGGAAGAACCCACAAAAGGTGACGCTTCTTTATTAGCCTATACCAAGCCTTTCTATCTCTTTACTGAAACTAAGGCTTATGAAATGACTAAACAAGAAACAGACCCTTACCTAAAGAAACTTTTCTATCAAATAGCTGCCACTCCCACCGCCGAGTGGTTTGAAGGTGTAAAAGAGTACGACAACAGCACCTTAAAACGCCTTGTCGAAGGCGCAAAGGCGCAACAAAAGACTCCTATCATTACACTCTATGGCATTCCTTACAGAGATTGTGGCTCGTATTCATCTGGTGGTCATCAAACTGCTGCTTCTTATAAAGCGTGGATAAATCGCACCAGTGCTATTATTGGCAAGACCCCTATAATAGTAATCGTTGAACCCGATGCCCACAACTTCTGCTTAAAGAAAGGCTGGAAATATAACGATGCTAAGTATAAAGAACGCGCCTAACTCCTCACTTATGTAGGCAAAACCTTTGCTAACAATAACCCTAATGCCTTGCTGTATTTGCATATCGGCGGAACAGAACTAAAACAAGAAGAAGCTGCCCAAGCCGTAATTGATGGTGGCATTCAGTATATGCGCGGCTTTGTTACCAATGTCGCCGACCATAGAGGTACTCCTCGGGCTGAAAAATGGGGCGAAGAGTTTGTGCAAACACTCCAGAAAAAGGGCTTAGGTACAAAATACTACGTGATAGATACCTCCCGCAATGGTATTGATAGCCCTAAACAAACTAATAAAGCTTATTATTACAGCTGTAACAATTTCAATGCGGCTTTAGGAGTGCGCCCTACTACTCAAACCAATGCTCAGCACGCCGACGCTTATCTGTGGATTAAACACCCTGGTCTATCCGATGGCTCTTGTGCCAATGGCGACCCTGAGGCTGGCTCTTGGTATCCCGCAGTAGCAAAATCATTAGTGCAAAAAGCCCTTGAAAAAGGGACTATCCAAGAGTGGAAAGTCCCTAATAACTTTTAAAGATTTATGTATAATTTATCTTACTAACACACTAAACAACTATGTTATACTCTCAAATTATAGGCGAAGGCACTCCCTTCATTATCCTGCACGGCTTCCTCGGAATGTCCGATAACTGGCGCACACTGGGGCTCAAATATGCCGACGCCGGCTTTCAAGTGCATTTGGTAGACCAACGCAATCACGGTCGTAGCTTTCATAGCCCCGATTTCAGCTATCCACTAATGGCACAAGATTTGCTTGCCTACGCCAGTGCTCACGGGTTGAGCGCTTTTCATCTGATGGGGCATTCTATGGGAGGCAAAACAGCAATGCTTTTCGCTACTGAGTACCCCGATAGAGTGCTATCGCTCATCGTAGCCGATATGTCGCCTAAATTCTTTCCTGAGCACCACGAAGCTTGTTTGAAAGGCTTAGCGTCCTTAAATTTCGATGCGATACATTCACGCACCGAAGCCGATAAAGCCCTGTCAGCCTATGTGAGCGATATGGGAGTGCGACAATTCCTACTGAAAAACCTTTATTGGGAAACTAAAGAACGTTTAGGCTTGCGCCTGAATCTCCCTGCTTTAATTGAAAATGAAAGCGAGATAGGTGCCGAACTCCCCGATAGTAACGTGTACGAAGGTAAAACACTCTTCCTAAAAGGAGAGTACTCCGAATATGTGATGCCCGAAGACGAAACCCTTATTCGCACTCACTTCCCACACGCTATCATCGATACAGTGAGCAATGCCGGTCACTGGTTGCACGCCCAAAATCCCACTGAATTTTACACTAAAACCATACATTTCCTATGCGATACCTTATAAGCTTATTCATCTCAGCAGCCCTTGTTTTTGTATTGGGCTACCTAAATGTAGGTGCTCATATCGAGAGCTTCTTCACAGCCCTCATCGTAGCCTTTGTGCTCTCACTGCTCAATGGCATTGTACGCCCTATATTAGAGTTCATTGCCTTCCCTATTACCTTTATAACCTTCGGACTCTTTCTGTTCATCATCAACACCGTGATTGTGCTCCTTGCAAGTAAATTAGTAGGGGGCTTCGTCGTTCACGGCTTCTGGGGCGGACTGATGTTCAGCACTTGCCTTTCATTAGCTCAGGCATTAGCCCTTGCTCCTTTTGAAAAGGCTAAGTAAAAAACTAATTCCCGTCACTACACTCCCCCTCTACGAGGAAGTCTGCGAGAGCAGAGTATGTGAATAGAGGGAGAGGTTTCATCACTTTCCGTCACTACACTCCCCTTCTACCAGAGGACTAAGCGGAGGTAACCTCCTCTTTTTCTCCATCATTCCTTCGGCTTTTGTTCGTTCATTATTCATCTGCCCGTGTGGCTCGTACTATCTTTTGTTCGTCTTTGCATCGCTACAATTCCCCCTTTGGAGGAAGTCTGCGAGAGCAGAGTATGTGAAAAGGGGGAGGTTTCCGTCGCATCTCTCCCTATTGCCTATGGCCTAAGCCCTATTGCCCCTTTCTTTTCTTTCGCCTCAAAACCCTGTTTTCAGCATTTTTGGCATTATTGTATTACAGTATTAATTAATTACTTATATACCCTTTGTATAACAATCGTCCAAGATTCGTATAAGCTTCCTATAAGCTTTGTATAAGCTAAGCATAGTTACCAACAAGATATTTTACAGACAAAAAACACTTTTTCAAATTTCTTATACTTTCCTTTTCTTACCTTTACAAAATTCCTATCTCATACAACCCTCAACTAAAATCCTCATCTTTAAAGCCCACTAAATACACCTTTTCCTTAGCACGCGTGATAGCCGTATAAAGCCACCGCAAGTAACCTTCATCTATGGCGTCATCGGGTAAGTAAGGCTTCTCCACAAACACAGCGTCCCATTGCCCACCTTGACTCTTATGACAGGTAATCGCATACGAAAACTTCACCTGCAAAGCATTAAAATAAACATTTTCTTTCACCTTCTGATATCTTTTATAAGCCGTAGGCTCATCAGCGTAATCAGCAAGTACTTCCTCATACAACTGGTTGCTTTCAGCCGGTGATAACGCAGGAGCTTCACTATTCAAAGTGTCTAATAATATAACCGTATCAAATGCAGGTACTTCGGGGTAATCAATCAGCTGGACACATACTTCTGCAAAGCGGAAACCATAAGCTTCCGTAAAATCATAAAGCTGTAATACCTCTATGGTATCACCATTGGCAATAAAGCTCACCTGCGAATTATCCTTACACCAAAAATAATTATTCTTAACCACCATTAGCAAGTCGCCCGCAGCAATCTCGTCTTCAACATCTAAAATCACCCTGCGTATCTGGTTATTCCAAGCCACCGCACGCTTGTTAGAGCGCACTATCACCGTAGTTTCTTCTGAACCATAATCGTCGTACGCCTCACCGATGGCGTCTTGTATTTCAGCCCCGTCAGTAAGCCGTATCACATCAGGGTGATTGTTTATCTTAAAAACAAAAGGCTTTTCAACATCTGAAGAAAAAATATGCTTGCGCAAACGGGTAGCATTGCGCAATATCCCCGACTTCCGTCGTTGGCGCACCACCTCAGTAAGCGTAACCGTAAGCACTTCTTTTTGAAATTGATATTCTAAATAAGGGATATTTAGCGCAGGGCTTTCAAGAGTATTTACTGGGGGCAACTGTGCAGTATCACCTATAAGTAATAGCTTGCAATCCTTCCCCGAATACACAAAGCGCATTAGGTCATTTAATAATGAAGGGCGCTCAAATAGCTGATAATCGTTATCAGCAATCATCGAAGCCTCATCTACTATAAATAAAGTGTTTTGGAGTTTATTGGCACGCAGTTTGAAGGATACATCAGTACCATCAGCTTTAGAGTAATAAATATATTTGTGAATAGTGAAAGCCTGCCTTTGGGTGAAATAAGTCATCACTTTAGCCGCCCTACCCGTGGGTGCTAATAACACCGCTTGGTGATTTATGAGCGACAAAGTGCGAATAAGACAGTTAGTGATAGAAGTTTTTCCAGTTCCTGCAAAACCTTTTAGTAAAAAAAGTTTATCAGAAGCATCCACTGAGAATAGATACTCCGTAATCTTTTGTAAAGCAATATCTTGCGAAGGAGTAGGCTTGTGTTTAAAAGCACTAATAAGAGCGTTAAAAAAGGCTTTTTCAGTCATATTAAAAACAGTTCAGAGAGCAAAATTATAAAAAAAAGTTAAAATAATTTTTTTGTTTCAAAAAAAGATTGTAGTTTTGCGCAATACCAGTCAAGAAAGTTATTATTAATTTATAGAATTAAAACGATGAAAAGAATTGTAACTATTGCATTTTGGGCATTAGGTTTAGTATTTTGCTACCTAATTTACAGGTCTGTTACAGGACCTATTGAGTTCAACAAAATAAAAGAAGAACGCTACACCGAGGTAATTAAGAAACTAAAAGACATCCGTGCAGCGCAAGATGCTTATTTGAGGCTCAACGGCAAATATGCCGATAATTTCGATGAGCTTACTAAGTTCATTGAAACCGCACAATTTACTATTACTTCACAACGCGACACAAGCTGGAATGCTTTCGATGAGACTTTTAAAATTACGGTAATGCGCCAAGGTGTAGTTATTGATACTTTGGGGCACGTATCAGTAAAAGATTCATTGTTTAAAAACGATACTCGCTATGAGCATTTGCGCGATTTGCCTGCTATCAACGGTAAAATTCCTGGTCAGTTTGTAATGAAAACAGGAGAAATTACCGACAAAAACAATGTGAAGTCTTCTGTGTTCGAAGTTTCTGTACCTAAAAAAGTGGTACTACAAGGTCTTGATGAAGACTTAGTAGAAAAAGAAACTCTAAAAACATCAGTAGAAGATGTAAGAGGTCCTAATATTAAAGTAGGTTCACTCGAAGAGCTTACTGTAAACGGTAACTGGCCAACTTCTTATGACGCAAAAATTGCAAAGCAATAATCAGTTGAAAACGTACTTTAAGGAATTGTCCATTCAAATAAACTTGGATGGACTTTCTTTTTGTGTGTTCAACCCTGTACTCCTGTGTGTAGAGGCTATCTATAATTTCCCTATCAACTTCAACTATAAAAACAAAGAAGATATTGATAGGCAAATCTATTTTGTGATACAAAGTGAAGACGACCTCCGCCAAGACTTCGATACCATAAGGGTTTTACACAACACCCCTTCATTTGCTTTTATCCCACAACCTCTTTACGGCGGTAAAAACGAAATGCTGGAATACCTCAAATACAGTATAGATGTATCCGAGGCGGAACCCTATACCGTAGAAATTGATAGAATCATATCAATTGAAACGGTGAATGCTTATTTGCCTAATACGGTAGTGAACAATGCACTACTATCTTACTACGGCAGGTTCGACTACCAACACTTTGCTACCTCACTACTACGTATGTTCCTCAAACATTACTCTTCACACGCCTTCGAGGTGATGTATATCTATGCTGAAGTGGGCTCTTTTTACTTCGTGGTGTTTAGAGGTAAAAAACTGTATTACTTCAACAGGTTTAACTATGAAACTATTGAAGACTTCTTGTATTACATTCTCTTCTCTATTGAACAATTAGATATTGATACTGAACGAGTACCCCTTTATATCACAGGAGAAGTAGACCCTACTGCTCTGTTCTATAGTAAGGTGAGGCGTTATGTGAGGTATATTTACCTCCTCAAATACCATAAGGAACACTTTGCTGCGGGAATGGACGAAGAACTCATTCGTAGGAATTTTGTGCTCACCCAATCTTTTTAAACTGTTACTATGAATTTTTCTAATATATTACGCGATACTTTTAAACTCTATCAAAGCACCTTTGGGCTACATCTTTTGGGCTCTCTTATTCTATTTGCTGTAGTGTTTATAGTATACGCCTCACTTATTACTACTATCTTCGGAATGCCCTTAGAGAATATTGTTGCTTTGCAAGATGACCCCGAGAAACTTATCGTTTTAGCCAGTAGCCGAAGTTTTGTTATTAAATTTTGGTTCTTCTCTTTGCTTATAGACGGTATCATTACCCCTCTTACAGCAGGTTTTTACAGAAATTATGTGGCGGTAATTCGGGGTGAACGCACTACTTTAGGCAACTTATTCGCTTATTATCACGCTCCTGAAACAAGTGCTATTTTAAGCCACGTTATTCTGCAGATGTGCCTTAAAACACTCCTATTAGTAGGTTTTTCTACCATAGGAATGAACTCATTAGGACTTGCCTTTACCACTATCATCTCGTTAGTATTTGTGCTCACTATCCCGATTATTATTTTCGAGAGCAAACCTCTTTTTAAGGCTATGGGTGAGAGCTACCGAAGAATAATGCTCGCTCCTTTCACTGCCCTTATCGTTACTTTCTTGGGTTGTGTTTTTGTGTTTGCCGGATTATTTTCTTTTGGTATAGGCATTGTGATTACCTTCCCTCTGCTTTTTGCAGGTATCTTTAGTATATACCTCTCAACAGGTAGAAGGTAAGGGGTAAAAGATGAAAGAGAATATACTGTTTTAAAATCTATTATAATTATGTCATTATCTAATATTTTAAATCGCGCAAGTAAATTGTACACCAATACTTTGTCACATCATATAATGGGCACTTTTCTGGCTATTGTGGTGATAAGTGTGCTTTATGTTCTTTTCTTACCCGTAATTTTAGGAAAAGGAATGGGTGATTTTCTCGAGATTATGAGATACCCCCACTACTATGAGAATTTGATGACAACCCCCGCTGTACAAATGAAAATGACGGTGCTTGCTGTACTCATCGTTTGTATAATAACACCGCTATCAGCAGGGTTTTATGAGAACTTCAGAAATTTAGACCGAGGAGAAGCTGCTTCAGCTAACAATCTTTTTGTTCATTACGCTTCGCCTTACACGGGGCGTTTATTAGCCTATGCTATTTTAGCAAGCTTACTCAATTCAGTAATTTCATATTTGGCAATTCTCGTAGGGGTTCCTGTACTGAACTTAGTGATTAACATCTTCATTTCTATGCTACTAACATTTACAATACCGATTATTGTTTTTGAAAATCAACCGCTTTTTAAAGCTATAGAAAGTAGCTGTGTGCGCATTATGAATAACTTTGGTATTGTTTTCCTCAGTTTGCTCATTGGCAGTATTCTGGCTTCGTTAGGAGTTTTGGTTTGCGGTATAGGGCTTATCTTCTCGTTTCCTTATATTTATGCTACGATTTACGCTGCCTATACAGATGAAATAAGAAAAACACAGTCGAAAATTAATAAAACAAATATATGAAAAAAGTAATGCTTTTAGGGCTCTTAACATTGGGCTCTTTTACACTGAATAGTTGTGATGAATTGCAACAGGCTATGGGCAACACTACCCAAGGCGGTAGCGGTTTTAACGTAGCAAGCGGACTAAAACAAGCCCTTGAAATGGGTGTGAGTAGCGGGGTGGATTTACTGAGCAAAGACGGCGGATACTTTAAAGACCAAGCGGTACGGATTCTCTTGCCTGAAGAACTTCAGAAGGTCGATAAAACCTTGCGTTCTATTGGGTTAGGCTCTTTAGCCGACCAAGGGTTAAAAGTGCTAAACGAAGCCGCTGAAAACGCTGTAAGTCAGGCGAAACCTATCTTTTTATCGGCAATACGAAATATGACCTTTACCGATGCGATGAACATCTTAAAAGGAGACAATACCGCAGCGACTACTTATCTAAAGAACAGCACTTACAGTTCGTTGGAGAATGCTTTTGCGCCTAAAGTGCAAGCCTCGCTTAGCGAAGTGGGCGCTGATAAAGTATGGGAGAACATCATCAATAAGTATAACCAAATACCGCTGGTAAAGCCTATTGAACCGAACCTTACTAAATACGTTACTCAGCAGGCTATCAACGGTTTGTTTGTGAAGGTGGGCGATAAGGAGAAGGAAATACGCACGAACATCTCGGCACGCACGACTCCACTACTGAAATCGGTGTTTGCGATGCAGGATAATAAATAATAAAAAATCCCTTTCTCACAGAGAAAGGGATTTTTGTTGTTTAAATGTTAATGTTTATTAAATAGCTAATTTTTCTTCAAAATAGTATTGCTATATCTTTTAAATCTCTTAAAAATACAAAACACTGATATACAACATATTTTTTTACTTCTTATCTTTTAACTCTTACCTACTTTAACCGAAGCTAAGACGAACCTAAGGCGAAGGTAAACCGAAGCTAAGGCGAAGATAAGAGGTTATTATACTGAATATCAATAGGAGAAAAGGTGCTTTTGGATTATTGAATAAAAAATGTTAAAGTTGTAGCAAAATGCATAATTGTATCAACTTTGCCAAAGGTCGTAGCACGACGAGCTGTTAGTTACGTCAACTTTGCCAAAGTTTGGAACTTTGGCAAAGTATGTAATGGGGAGTTGAAACCTTGCCGAAGGTGTCGTAGCACGGTGCGAGGTCGTAGCACGGTGCGAGGTCGTAGCACGGTGCGAGCCGCACGGGCAGTTAGTCGTAGCACGACGGGCGAAAAACAAGATATTCTTATATTTTTAACAAAGATTTAACGTTTATAATTTGCCTGTTTGAGATTGTTTCCTTTCCTTTGCAGTATTAGTAACAATAAAAACAAACTCAATGAAAAAATTAATCGTATTTTTCAGTAGTGCTTTCTTGCTGGCTGGTTGCCAAAAAGAAGACGCACCGTTTCAAGAAAATGAAGTTTCCTTAGAGGAAGCGCAAGCACTGGTAAACACCTAAGCAGGGGGCGATAACCAGTTTAAAGAGGCGTTTACCCCGCAGTGGGAGAGCTTTACGCAACAAGGGCTTAACGAGGAACAACAGCCGTATGCCTCTGTAAAGATTACCTTTAGCAAATACCCCAAGCTAAACAGCGTGTTTGTGATTACCAAGACAGGAGAGGGTGTGAACGGAAGGATTGCTATTGAGTTGCCTAAAATAGCCCCTCCAGAAAAAGAGGCAACACAAAAAGAACATCAGCATTCTCATACGGCTCGTTTTGGTTATTCTTGGGAAGAATTCGAATATGGCTTCTATGATGATAAAATAAACGAGTTAATTGTTGATATAATTCTTAGGGATAAATATAAAAAATGTGTAATTTGTAAAGGAGCGATTTATGATACAACGAATATGGAACAGATGATTCGTCGTTTTAAAAAGATTCCTGTAGCAGGAAATGTTTTCTACCCTAATTTATGTGATACCTGTACACTTTTTACATTAGAAATCGTGCCTTTAGAAGAAGTAGAACTTAAAGGAGAGAGAAGACAAGAGTATTATTATATAAATAATTTTACTCCGATTGAAACATTTAAAATATTAGAAATATTATCAGATCCTTTGGTTACTGAGGGTGCTACAGGTATCCCTCCCTGGAGAGGAAAGAATGAGGGAGGCGGTGGAAATATTCCTATTCCTGAAGAATATATAAGATATAATTGGGATGTTCCTGACCGTATGAAAGACATTATAAAGAATTTAAGTTCTTTTAATAGTCAAGGAATGCCTATCCCGTATGTAAGTAAGAATGACAGTCATCTTACACCTTTTATATTGAACTTGTTTAGACCTTCTACTGCTTATCATATTACTTTTAGAGTAGGACAACTCACCTCGCAATCTGATTATGATTCTGGTCAATTTACTAATGGTTATACCACTAAAATACCAGGAATTACCAATTATGATATTACCTTAGATGAAAGTCTACTAAGAGAAGGATCTGACCTTGCCGTTGCTCAAACAATTATACACGAGACTTTACACGCCTATATGCTGATGCAATTAGATAGAATGAAAATTGAACACCAATATAATGATATGGGTCAAAGGCTATTATTATTGTATCAAAATATTAAGAAAAAAGATACTAACATAACACAACATAAACTAATGACTGAACTTATAGACGCAATGGCAGAGTCGTTAGCACGATATGACCGTGGACAACATACAATGGACTATTACAAACAAATGGCGTGGGGAGGATTACAAGAAACAGATGAGTATAAAGCCCTACCTAGAAAGGAAAGAGAGCAAATTGAAAAAATTTGGAAATATGAGCGTACTAAAAATAAACCATAAAATAATTTTTCTCTTGATACTTTTCTTAATGAGTTGCCGTACTTCAAAAATAGACTCTAACACGGAAAAGATAGCTAATGAAGGTGAGGATTATATCATTGAGAAGTATAAAATGAGAAAAAGACAGACAGGGGGTGCCTATCTTACCTTTGATGTAACGACAAAAGGGTTTGAAATTCCAGCTAAATACTTTTACCTTTCAGTAAATGGCATTTCTTTCGACTTTCCAAACGATAAAAACACATTAGCTTTAAGTGTAGAAAGTGGCAATGTATATAAGGCAAGCATCGCTACACTTGGCTATAAAACAATTTATATCAACAGTATAAAGCCTCGTCAAAGTGATTCTATTGTTGTAAAAGCTCGTTTGTTTGAGGAAGAAAATGTTATTCTGTATTAAATAATCTTACTCCCCACTTACAAGTGGGGAGATTTTTAAATACCTGATATGAAAATCTTACCAATAAAAAAAACTCTTCTCTTTTTTGCATTACTTACGCTCATAAGCTGTTACCATTCCCAACCCCATATAAAGGTACTTGACGGTAAAGGGAGAAAAGCTGTTTTGGGTGAAGACTACACCATTGAAAAGTATAAAAGTAAACAAGTAGCAACACAAATTACTTTTCAAATAGTTGATGATTTAGGGAAAGAACCTGATACTCCCTTTTATATAGAATACAACGGAATGCTTTTTTTTGATAAACCGATTGTTACTTTTAGAGTTTTCAGTGATAGAAAATATAATTTTAGTGTAGGTTCTCGCACTTCTCAAACTATAGAGATATCAAACATTACACCTCAGTTAGGCGATTCTATTATTGTAAAAGTAGAGGTTGTAAATGAGGGGGAAATGGCTCACAAAAAAATACGCTTCAAAAAAAGGTAAGAATAGACAATTTATGACAATAGCTTATAGCTATGTCATCTCATAACACAGCATAAATTAGCAATGGCAGAATCATTAGCTTTATACGACCTTAATAGACAAAGTCAAGAATATTACCGTTTTATTATCGTGGGCAGGTTTGCAAGATACTCCAGAGTACAAAGCATTACCTCAAAAAGAAAAAGATAAAATCCAACAAATCATCAACAATGAACGCTTTAAGAATTGAAATTAGTATATTGTTCCTTTTTCTATCAACTCTAATGGGGTGTGCCTCTTATCAAATAGACCCCTATCAAGAAAAAATAGCTAAAGAGGGAGACGATTATATCATTGAAAGATATAAGACAAAAGCGGCGAGTGTGCTTACTTTTAAAGTAGTAATTCCTTATAAAGATGAAGAAGTTATTCCTTATGCTTTTCATATAAGAATCAATGGGTTACGTTTTACTTATAAAAAAACTGAAATGGTAAGTTTTTATGTTTCTAATAATCAAAAATATGATATTATGATCAATACTCTTAATTATAAGACACTGAGAAATATAAGAATCAAACCACAGTATAATGATTCTTTAGTTATAAAAGCCTATATGAAAGAAGGAATTACTGTGTTTTAGTTAATACACTCAATAAAGTATTGCAGGTAAATTAAAGAGGTTATAATGATGTTATAGCCTCTTTAAAAGTTATAACATATGAACGTGAAAGGAAATCTTAGTTATTTTTGTAAGTAGTCTACTAATATTTTTTAGTGGTTGTAACTCTCTAAAAAGGCAAATAGACCCTACACAAGAAAAAAATAGCTAAAGAAGGAGATTTAATAGTGCTTAATGCGTATTTAAAAGATACCTTGTGGAGTGAGTAAATACAATATACTTTGTCAAAAGTCTTAGGACTTTGACAAAGTTTGTGATATACGGTTTTTAACTAACAACACATAACTTAGCGCTCCCACGGCTATACAAATTGCCATTGCGAAGACCATAGGCCTTTCAGTATTGATAGTGAAGAGGGAAAGCACAGCGCCTATCACTGAACCAATGCCAAAACGCAACATTCCTGTGAGGGAATTGGCTGTACCCGCAACTTCGGGGTACATATCCAAAATGGCGGCATTGGCACTGCTGGACACTACGGATACTAAGCCTACAAACATCGCTACTCCTGCTACCGTTGCCCATAATCCTAAATGAAAAATACCGCAGACCACGAGCCACGCGCCTGCAATCAACTGAATGGTAAGCCCCATTCGCAACGACTTCTCAACACCTATCTTCGTCACAAACTTGCCATTGAGCGAGGTGGCGGTCATCATTACAATCACATTCAAAAGGAAGAAATACCCAAAATGCTGAGGGGCTACCCCAAAGAGTTTGGTATACACTATAGAGCCTGAGGTGAGAAAGCAAAACATTCCTGAATACGACAGCGAATTACACAAAATATACCCCACGACCAACTTGCTGCTCAGCAATCGCTTGTAGGTGCGGAGCACACTGCCTATTTTGAGCGGAACACGCTTGGGGGCGGGTAAAGTTTCGGGAATTTTGAAGCATACCAAAAGCGCACAACAGAGTCCTAAGCCGGCGAGTACGTAGAAGATCACGTGCCAATGAAACCAGTCGGTGAGGTGACCCCCGAGTACGGGTGCGATGAGGGGTGCAATCATTGTAACGATCATAATCATCGACATTTGGCGGGCAAACTCGTTCTTGGCAAAAAGGTCGCGCAAGAGGGCACCGGTTACCACTGCAGGTGAGGCGCCGAAAAACCCTTGTACAAAACGCAAAAGGTAAAAGTGCTCAATGTGTTGCACTTGGGTAATCCCCAAGGAAATGACTGCCGAAATGAGTATCCCGATGAGGATAATCGATTTACGACCGTAGCTGTCGGAGAGGGGCCCCCAGAAGAGCTGTCCGAAGGCAAAGCCAAAGGTAAAAAGCGCCAAAGTGGTTTGGATGCTCTCCTGAGATACGTGTAAATCATTGGCAATGTTCAAGAAGGCGGGTAGATACATATCTATCGCCAAGGGGGTGAGCATCGAGAGGATGCCCATTATGAGGACGAATAAAAAATCGGGTTTGGGTTCGTGATGTTGTTGCATTTCTCTTCAAGAAATTAAATTAAAAAAGAAGTGTGGCAAGCCACAGAAATTAAGCAAAATTTAATAAGAAAATTAAACAAAAATAGAGCAATAGACTTTGTCAAAGTCTTGGGACTTTGACAAAGTGTGTGACGCAAAAGTGACTTTTTTAGAAGTTCTTTATTCTATTTCTTAGGATTCCTAATACGTTCAATTTCCTTTAAAATCTCTTGGTAGTGAAGATGGTTGATGGATGATGAGGATTCTTTGGCAAGGGCATCTTTGGCAAATGCCTCAATAGTGTTCAAATGTTGCAAGGCAAAAAGGCGCACATCCGATACTTTTTGAATGGAAGCACCTACAGTAGCTTTCCCGTCTTTGCTCTCGGGCTCGTTGATGAGCTTATCGAGTTGTGAGAGGTACAAGCGTTCTGCCCCACGGCGGTAGGTGTTTTGGCGCTCATCGGTGCTGTTGAGGGGTTTCCACACGGCTTTAAACACATCGGCTAAATACTCGTTCAGCGGATAAGGATTTGAGGAGCTCAACGACTGGTTGTAGAGTGTATATAGGATAGCATCGCCTAACAATATACTGAGGGTGAGGCTTTGCATACTGAGGATGTTCTTATCGGGGGTAGCGCCGGTTTTCTCTACAATAGCTTGTGGGTACAACCACAAAGGGGCTTCAAAGAGCTCTCGGTCAATGTACGCAATGGCTTCTTTTACCCTTTCTTTGGGGACTTCTTTATACACTTCTTTATCGCCTACAATGCCTACATAGCGGTTGCCAATGTACTTCAACACGTGTCGCAAATAGCGGAAATACTGCTGATAGGCAGCGGTTTGCATTTCGTTGAGATGTTCGTATTTATCGTTGTCTTGTTTTGTCCACTCGGGGAGGTGTTGCACGATATAGCGAAGATTCTTCAGCGCATACGTATTGGCTTTCATCACATTATCCGATAGATCTTCGGTTTGTGCGCGCGGGTCTTCCCCACGACCTTCACCTCCGAACCACAAGCGGGGTTCAGCTTTGAGTCTTTGGGTCACCAAATTAGCCAAAGCGTTTTGTTCGGCATATTCGTCTTTATACTTATTGCCATAATAGCGATAACCCCATTCAATCGCCCATTTATCATAGATACCAATGCGCGGATAGAGCCCCTTGATGCCGATATTGTCCTCAGGCTGTGCTACATAGTTGAAGCGGGCGTAATCCATAATCGATACGGTGTGACCGTTGGCTTCTACCCATTTTTTATCGCGGAGTTTCTCAACAGGCGTCTGACTGCTGGCACCCATATTGTGGCGCAAGCCCAGAGTGTGCCCCACTTCGTGTGAGGAGACAAAGCGGATGAGGTCGCCCATCAACTCTTCGCTGAGCTCCATAGAGCGGGCGCGCTTATCCACGGCAGCTACTTGAATCATATACCATTGCTGGAGGAGCTTCATCACACTGTGATACCACCCGATGTGGCTTTCGATGATTTCCCCACTGCGAGGGTCGGCGATATTAGGTCCATAAGCATTACTTATTTCGGAAGGGAGGTAACGAATGACGTTGAAACGCGCATCTTCGAGGCTCATTGAGGGGTCGTTAGGCCAAGGTTTAGCGACGATAGCGTCCTTGAATCCCGCTTGTTCAAAAGCTACATTCCAATCGTTTACACCTAAGATGAGGTACTTTTGCCATTGCTTAGGCGTGGCAGGGTCAATATAAAAAACGATTTGCTTTTTGGGGCGCACCAACTGACCGCTGAGGTACTTTTTCACGTCCTCTTTGCGGGGTTCTAAGCGGAAGCGGTGAATGTAGTACTCGGTTTCAGTGCGCTGTTGCTTATCGTTGAACTTGATGAATTTACTGGCGAAATACCCCACACGAGGGTCGAACAAACGCTTCTGCATCGGTTCTTTGGGGAGCAATACCATAGAGACGTTCAGCTCTAAGCTTACTGCCCCTGTGCGATTAGCGGACGGAATGGTGCTGGGGGAAGCGTTATAGGTTTTGAGACTGTTCACCTCGACATTGATAAGATAAGGGCGGATATCTTCTACAAACGAGCGATCATTAGCAACCCCGCCTATCTTCTTATCGGTTTTCATTTTTGCCGGTAGTGAAGTGATGGTGTTATCTCCCTTGAAGAAATCGGTGATATCAATGAGTTGGTTTTTGTTCTTAGGGTTGCGACCAATGACGGTGAATGAGGCTACCACAGGGTTGGCGCTGGAATTGGCGACTGCCACTGCGATATTGCTTTCATCGTTTGCTTCTTGCAAGTTCAAAAAAGAGCGCAACAAAAGGGTTTTCTCGTCGCGTTGCTCGAAATACACCGTTTGCTCATTCACCTTTTCGCCCGCATAGAGTCCGAAGTTCTGAGGGGCTGCTTTTAGGCGTGTTACGCACAAGAAATAGCGATTCAGCAGACTATCGGGCACTTCAAAGTACCATTTGTCTTCAATTTTTCGCACCGTAAAGAGTCCGTTGCGTTCCAAGCCTTTTTTCTTGAGGAGTTTGTCATACGCTTCTGCCCGTTTTTCTTCGGGGGTCTTTTCGGGTTTTTCAGCGGTTTTGGTTTTGGTAGTATCTTTGGCAATAGTATCTTTTACGGCAGGGGTTTTCTGCGCAAAAGAAAAAGCCGTGAAGGCTAATAGGAATGTTATGAGTAATGTTTTTTTCATTAGGTGTTAGAGTTCAGGTGTCATACCTGTGGGACGAATCAGAAATGTGGGACGAATCAGAAAAAAGAACTATCAAAGTGCTAGTAAAACTTTGCTACCGGCACAGGAGGAAACTTTTTTCTGGAAATTATTAAATAGTTAAATATAACAAGATTTAGTCATTATAAACTCGTTCCATTTTTACGATGTACTTATACATAAATGTATCAAAGTTAATTTTCTTTTTATTAAAGGAAATTCTACGGACTCCTCCTCCGGGATGTACAGAACCTCCTTCTGCACTTGCATAGATAATAATATCGTTTTTGATACCAATAACTATGGCTATATGTACTTCATCAAAACCTATCAAATCTCCTACTCGGATATTATCAATTCCTTCCTTTAAGCTAACTTTGTAAGTATTAGGAAAAACTGCATAATTCTTTGCATAAGTTTTTTCTAATAAATTTACATCTGTTACTGCTTCTCCATTATAAAGAGCCCAACCTACAAATGAAGAACAATTGAGTCCGTTTTCAAAAGTATCGCCTAAATTCTTTACTGTATGACGAGGGTAACGGGGATGTGTTTCTACTAAAGTTCCCCAAGGTTTATGAGTTGCTCCTCCCTCTTCAAAAGGTCTTAGGAAAAGTCCTTTTTTGGTAAATCTTGCGATGTATTTTTGTTTCATTTCTGAAGTTTTCCATTCATAGGCATACGGAATAGCGTATTTCATACTTACTAAAAAAGCTGCTGCTGCAACAGTTTTGTTGCGAGCTCCTTGTGTGTTTGCCAAAGTAGTAGCAAAAGTTTTTTCGGCTTCTGCGATTTCTTCTGAGGTAAATTGAGCTTGCCCTAATCTCAACCGGCTGTCTTTTTTGTTATAATCAAAAGAAAAATTAATGTCAGCATCTTGAACTGTTACTGTGTCATTATCTTTACTACAATTTGTAAGTACAAGAGCTATGACTCCTACGGACAATAAATGATAAATTTTTTTCATTTTGTATAGTAATTTAGATATCTTTTTTATAACACTTACAAAAGCTAAGTGTTTATTATTTAGCTTTATGATTTTATTCAGTCATTATAGACTTTTTCCATTTTTACAATATACTTGTATGTGAATGTGTCTAAATTTGTAGTTTGTTTATCAAAATAACGATATCGAAGGCCTTCTCCTGGATGTACAGAGCCTCCTTCTGCACTGGCATATATAATGTGGTTACCTTTCACGCCAATAACCATTGCGATATGAGCCTTATTAAAGCCAATCAAATCACCTACTCGTATATTGTCAATTCCTTGTTTCAAGGTTACTGTATAGGCATTGGGGAACTCTGGATAGTTGGCTGCAATATATTTATTTAGTGTATTGACATCTATTCCTTCTACTGCGCCACCATTATAAAGAGCCCAAGTTACAAAAGATGAGCAGTTCAATCCGTTTTCGTAATTATCTCCTAACCCTTTTACTTGGGAACGATCGAACTTTGGATGTGTTGGGACTAATTTTCCCCAAGGCTTATGAGTGCCATTAGCATCTTTAATTTCATTTAAGAAAAGTCCTTTTTTAGTGTATCTTCCTACATAATCATAAATTCCATCACTCATATAATACCGATGAGCATACGGAATGGCATACTTCATACTCACTAAAAAAGTTGCTGCTGCAACAGTTTTGTTGCGAGCTCCTTGTGCGTTTGCCAAAGTAGTAGCAAAAGCTTTTTCGGCTTCTGCGATTTCTTCTGAGGTAAATTGAGCTTGCCCTAATCTCAACCTGCTGTCTTTTTTGGTATAATCAAAAGAGAAATTAATGTCAGCATCTTGAACTGTAACTGTGTCATTATCTTTACTACAATTTGTAAGTACAAGAGCTATGACTCCCACGGACAATAAATGATAATTTTTTTTCATTTTGTATATTTTAAGATTAAAGTAATTTAAAAGTAAAGGTTCCTAAAAGAGGTTCCGTCTGGGTTTAGTATAACATCTTTAAATTTATTAGTAGTAGTGTTTGTGGCAATTGCGTATGTGTCGCAACAGATATTTTCTTGTAGCGAAAGTACGAAAGCTCAACTATAACATTACAAAAAACATATACTTTTAATAGGGTGTTTTACTTTTGAGTGCAAAGTTACGAAGTAATTAGCAAATGAGCAAATTTTAGGTGTTAGTTAGAAACGAAAATAATTCACTTTCTCGTAGAGTGGCCGGCGGTTGGACGGTTAGGCTAAGTTTTGATATGGGATTTTTCAGGTTTTTTTTGGTTAGATTGAATAAGCGAAATGATAAGGTAGGGGGGGGTCGGAAGAAAGCGAAAGTTTTCAGAAGGCATTTTTTAGGTAAAAGATAAAAGGTAAAAGGTAAAATGGGTATGGTTAGCTTATACAAAGCTTATAGGATGCTTATACGAATCTTGGACGATTGTTATACAAAAGGTGTATAATTAATTGATTAATAATGTAATACAATAATACTAAAAATGCCAAAAACAGGGTTTCGAGGCGAAAGAAAGAGAAGAGGTGATAGGCATTAGGCCATAGGCAATAGGGGAGATGCGACGAGGGACGAAGGACGAGGGACAAATTACGAAGGACGAATTACGAGAGGCGAATGACGAAGAAAACCTCCCCCTAGCCCCCTCAGGGAGGGGGAACTGTAGTGACGGGAAAAGAGGGATAAACATCCCCCCTACCCCCTTCAAAGGGGGAGATGCGACGGAGAGGATGCAAGAAATAAAGGCAGTAGAGGTTGATAACATCCTCCTATTCACTTATTACGCAATTGCGGACAACCTCCAAAGGGGGAACTGTAGCGACGGAAAAAGAGGGATAAACATCCCCCTATTCACATACTCCGCTCTCGCGGACTTCCTTCAAAGGGGGAGATGCGATGGGGGACGAAGGACGAGGGACGAGAAAACCTCCCCCTAACCCCCTCAGGGAGGGGGAACTGTAGTGACGGAAAAGTGAGAAAAGCCTTCCCCCTATTCACATACTCTGCTATCGCAGCGCACATACTCAGCTGTGCCAGCTCGCTGACTACCCTCAGGGAGAGGGAATGTGTGAGGGTTATCATAACTGACTATAGCACCTATGCTATTATTTTTTAAGTCTTGTTTTATATTAATAAGCTTGCTAAATGAAAAATTATTTATACTTTTGCGCTTTGGGAAAAACTAAATAAAAATCGTATTACTGTATGATTATTGATAAAATAAAAGAGCACATCGCTAAGATAGAGGATTTTAGTGCAAAGACTAAAGAAGAACTGGAACAATTCCGGATTCAGTATCTCGGTAAAAAAGGGGTACTTAACGACTTTTTTGCTGCTTTTAAAGAAGTGCCTAACGAGGATAAAAAGACTTTTGGGCAGGTGGTGAACGAGCTGAAACAAAAAGCGGAAGCTAAAGTGCAAGAATGGCGTGACCGCTTAGAAGAACGCACAGAAAGCAAGGGTGTATACGGTGACCTTAGTCGTCCTGCGACTCCTACCCCTATTGGGGCACGTCACCCTATTTCATTAGTAAAGAATGAGATTGTAGGTATCTTTGCTAATATAGGTTTTGACGTATCGGACGGACCTGAAATGGAAGACGATTGGCACAACTTTACTGCTCTTAACCTTCCTGAATATCACCCAGCCAGGGATATGCAAGACACGTTTTTCATACAAACAAATCCTGATATCTTGTTGCGCACCCACACCAGCTCGGTACAAATACGCTATATGGAAGCTCATCAGCCGCCTATACGGACGATTTCACCGGGTAGAGTATTCCGCAACGAGGCTATTTCGGCACGTTCGCACTGTTTGTTTCACCAAGTAGAGGGCTTATATATCGACAAAAATGTATCGTTTGCTGACCTAAAACAAACCTTGTTGTACTTTACTAAGCAGATGTTTGGCAAATCGCGCATACGTTTGCGTCCGTCGTACTTCCCGTTTACGGAGCCGAGTGCTGAGGTGGATATCTACTGGGGATTGAACAACGAGGTGGATTACCGCATTACTAAGGGTACTGGTTGGCTCGAGATTATGGGCTGTGGTATGACTGACCCTAACGTGCTTAAGAACTGTGGCATTGACAGTGAAAAATACAGTGGCTTCGCTTTTGGTATGGGGGTGGAGCGCATTGCGATGCTTTTGTACCAAATAGGGGATATACGTATGTTCTATGAGAACGATATGCGTTTCTTGGAACAGTTTAAGAGTGCGCTCTGAGTGCGAGGTGCGAGCCGCACGGGCAGGTTAATTAGAGAATGAGATAATGTGAGAATGTGAGAATGAGAAAATGTGCAGAAACCTCCCCCTTAGCCCCCTCAGGGAGGGGGAATGTGTGACGGAAAAAACTTTCTTGAGAGAAACATCCCCCTAACCCCCTTCAAAGGGGGAATGTGTGACGCTCATCGTACACAGGCAAACATACGGACAGGCATACAAACGGGGACATACGGACGGGGCATATGGACATTATGCTTTATTAGATACTGATAACTGAAAAATAATGCTAAACCTTAAAAATATATTCTTTGCCTATGAAGGGCAAGAGCCTATACTGCAAGACATTTCTTTTGAACTGGCACAAGGCGAACACCTTGCGCTGATGGGGGAAAGTGGTTGTGGGAAAAGTACCTTGCTAAAAGCTATTTACGGACTTATTGATGTGCAAGGAGGTGAAATATACTTCAACGATGAACGTGTATGGGGACCTTCACGACAGTTAGTACCAGGGTTTAAGGCGATGAAATACCTCGCACAGGACTTTGGATTAGGCCCTTATCACACTGTAGCTGAGAACGTGGGAAAGTTTATTTCGAACCTTGATTTAGCATACAAAAAAGAGCGCGTAATGGAGCTACTCACCTTGGTGGGAATGGAGCGTTTTGCGCCCCTAAAAGCCTTAAACCTCAGCGGAGGAGAAAAACAGCGCGTGGCGTTGGCAATGGCATTGGCACAAGAGCCTCAATTGTTATTGCTTGACGAGCCATTTAGTCAGGTGGACAACTTTAGGAAGAGTGAGCTACAGCGCACCCTCTTTGCGTATTTGAAAGCACAGAATATTAGCTGTATTGTGGCTACACACGACGGGAAGGACGCGCTTTCACACTCTGATAAAACCCTTATAATGCGCAACGGGAAGGTATTGTTTTTCAGCAATACGCTTTCGGTTTATTTTCAAAATACGGATTATTACACTGCCTCACTTTTTGGAGAAGTGTGTTGGCATAACGGAAAACTCTTCAAGCCTCAGCAGATTATTATTACTTCAACCTCTGACTGGGAAGCTACCGTACAACACTCTTATTTTCAAGGTATACAATACCTCATAGAAGCTACTTCGGGAGAAGGAAAAGTGTACTTTTACAATGACACGCCCATAGAGAAAGGAGAAAGGGTGTGGCTGGAAGCGCAATAGATGAGGCTGAGTACATATACAGCAATATTTTTCTTCTTATAGAGATATATTAATCATAGTTATATCTTTTCTAATGATTTCTTTAATAGAAGGATTGACTATGAGGAAGACTTACATACGCTTATTCTACATTTGTATTGTTCTTTTCAAAAATATTTGTACCTTTGCACCATAACAATACTTACAAAGTATGGAAAAGATTAAAGAATTCTTTAAAAACTCAGGAAAGAAACTTGCTTGGCAATTTGCATTTGCCATAGGGGTATGCATTATATTAGTTTGGTGCGTATTACAACTCTTGCGCATCTATACAGGGCACGGAGAGTATATTACTGTACCTAATTTGAGCAAGAAAACGCTTACTGAAGTGGGGGTGATATTAGACAAACAACAGTTGCGCTATGAGGTACTGGATTCGACAGAATACGACCCTAAATATCCGCCGTTATCGGTAATCAGTCAGACGCCTGAGGCTACCGAGAGAGTAAAGAAGAACCGCAAGATATATCTTAATATTAATCCGTCGGGCTATCATAAAGTAACGGTGCCTAAGGTAATACAAGTAACGCGCCGGAACGCTGTGGCGACTTTGCAATCGGTAGGGCTTGCTATTGGTAGGGTTACTTATGTGAATGATATAGGGAAGGATATGGTATTGGAAATGCAACACGACGGAAAGCCGGTACAACCTGGTGATAAACTTATAAAAACCTCACGTATAGACCTTGTATGTGGCAATGGTTTAGAAGCTCGGGATACTATCCCCACTGAAATACCTATTGAAGAACTGATGGGGGATTAGTGCGAGCCGCACGGGCGGTGTGAGTCACACAGGCGGTGCGAGCAATGCACGCGGTGCAAGCCACACGAGCAATTAATTGAAAGGTAAAAGACAGAAAGATGTTAGTACATAGGGCTATTATAAATTTAAACTTTGGTAAAGGTCGTAGCACGAGACGCTATTAGAAGCTTTGGTAAAGTTTGTGGCGGAAATGTAAGGTAATGCGTGATATAGACGAGATAGAAGAATTAGATGATTTAGAACCAGACGAAGAGGGAGCTCCTTCTCTTTACGAGCATTACTCCTTTACGGCGGGCAAGGGGCAAGAACCTTTGCGCGTGGATAAGTTCTTGATGAACTTTGTAGAGAACGCCACCCGCAACAAGGTGCAACAAGCAGCCAAACAGGGGAATATTTTTGTGAATGGTGAGCCTGTGAAGTCTAATTACCGTGTGAAAGCTAACGACGAAGTGAAGGTACTTTTTCCTCACCCTCCTCACGAGGATTTGTTAGTACCTGAAAACATTCCTCTAAACATAGTGTATGAAGATAACAGTCTGCTGGTAGTGAATAAGCCTGCGGGTATGGTAGTACACCCTGGTCACGGCAATTACAGTGGGACGCTCATCAATGCATTGGTATATCATTTTGAGAACTTGCCTAACAACAGCAGTAATCGTCCTGGGTTAGTACATCGGATTGATAAGGACACCAGTGGACTTTTGGTAGTGGCTAAAACCGAAGAGGCGATGTTACACCTCACCCAACAGTTTTTTAATAAAACTACTCAGCGCGAATATATAGCGTTAGTTTGGGGTAATATAGAAGAAGATGAAGGAACGGTGCGTGGGCATATTGGGCGGCACTTAAAAGACCGCCTACAAATGGACGTTTTCCCTGATGGTTCTCACGGCAAGGAAGCGGTGACCCATTACAAGGTGTTAGAACGCTTTGGCTATGTAACACTCATCTCTTGCAAGTTAGAAACAGGGCGTACTCATCAGATAAGGGTACATTTAAAACACATAGGGCATACTCTTTTCAACGATGAACGTTATGGAGGCGACAAGATTCTGAAAGGAACAACTTTTGCCAAATACAAGCAGTTTGTGGAGAACTGTTTTGCGGTATTACCTCGCCAAGCCTTACACGCTAAAACTTTAGGGTTTGAACACCCTGTTACTCACAAGTACCTCAGCTTTGATAGTGAACTTCCTGAGGATATGCAACAGTGTATTGAGAAATGGAGGAATTATAAGAGGTCGATGGTAAGTGAATAAGGAAATAATAAGGGAGATAAAGTATAGAAAACATAAAATTGAGGATATAAAAAACAGCGGTATGAATGCTTATTCATACCGCTGTTTTTTGTTAGTATATATTGTTACTTATTACTTAGGCTAAACAGATAACGTATTCCTGCAAAGGCTTGTACGCCTTGTGAAGGATAATACAGCCATTTTTTATAGTGCTCACTGGTGAGGTTGTTGGCTTTTAAGAACACTTGCCAATGTTTGTTGAAAGTGTAATCGACGTGGAAGTTGATATCAAAATAACCTTCTAAAGAGAGCTTCTCGGGAATAGGATTAGCAACGGTTACATAATCGAGGTCATAGCGCTTTCCTACATAGAAGAAGTCGAAGCCAGCAAATAGATTAGGTAATATTCTAAAATCAGTGAAAAGAGATACGCGTGTGCTGGGCAAGTTCCAAGCGGTCTTGTCTTTTTGTACACGGGCGTTATAATTGTTATATCTTCCTTCAAAAGTGAAAGAGAAAACGTCTTTTATATTCCCTCCGATAGAAGCCAAAAGTTCCATATCGTTTACTTCGTCATACACTACCTTAAAAGAGTTGTTATATTGATAAGGTAGTATTTCGGTAGCGATAGTAGGTGTCTCGGAATTGGTAGTGAACAGAGGCATTTCTTTATACTGACGATAGCTACCTTGTACACGATAAAGCAAATCGGAGGTTACTTTTCCTTTAAGGGCTACAAACGCATCAGCTTGTACATTGGTAGGCTTTATTTCCTGCATAGGAGAAAGATAAGGGTTCTGTTTGGTGAGTTTCTCCACTGTGTTTTGTTGCATAATACCGCGTATACCTGCGTGCAATATGGCATCAGCAGTTAGCGGATAAGAAGCCTCTACATCGGGATAAGCCTTGAACTTGCTTTCTTCGGACTGGTTTGCATCTACATACATCAAGGCAACGCCTAATTTTAAGCTCAAATCCTCAATAGACAAATGGTAAGAAGGATTTACCCCGAAGAGCATCCAACGGTTATTGAGTTCATTTATCAAGTTGTTTTGACGAGTAAAGCTACCATTGTAATAATCGAGAATTACATTGGCACGGAATTTTTGGTCATCGGTAATAGGAACTTCGAAGGTGGGTTGAGCTTTTACGTTTAGCTCTTTACTATCGAAATGGTCGTAGAGCCCACGCACGCTGAAGTCGAGACCTTTGAAGTAAGGGTTAGACCATTGGAGGTAACCCCCTACGCCATAGTCGAAATAGGTTTGGTGCACATCGTCTACTTTGCTAATTAAATCTTGCCTTGTATAAGAAGCGGGACGAATACCATACCAATTGTATAAACGGCGACCTATATCAGCATTGAGCCCCCAGAGTACATCTTGGTTTTGAAAATCATAACGCAACTCGGCTGATGAGAGTGCATAATTAGTATCGGTGTATACCTCGTCCATATCATCAGTAGCTGAGATGTGATTCAGTAAGAAAGAAGCGTTACTGTTATCAGTTACAGGGAGGGTGATATTGGCATCGGCATAAAAAGTATTGAGCATACCGAAGCCTCCACCGATATAAGAATCTAAATAGTCTTCGCGAATTACCTTTGGTTTTACTGAAGCCGCTTTTCCTTTGTCGGGAACAAAAGTAGAGGCTACCGGTACTGAATAGATGGTATAGTTGATTTGCTTTTTCTTAACGGTAAGCGAATCTTTTACGTTTGCATCTTCACGCTTCTTCTCGGCGTCGGCAATCGTAGGAGCATATGATTTTACCACATCTACCACTTTGGTAGAGAGACTGTCCTTACGGCTTTGGGCTACTGCCATTGTTGAGGCAGAGAACAAAAGCATTGTTAGAATATGGGTAACTTGTTTAGTCATAACTTTCTTTTATGTTTTAAACCTCCCCCTTACCCCCTCACGGAGGGGGAACTGGTGACGGTCATCATACTTTTTATTTTACTGATGAATTACTTTTAGCGGCTTCGGCTTTTACTACTGCGAGTTCTTTCTTGGCTTCAGCTACTATTTCAGGAAACTCTTTAAAGTTCTTTATTACACTTTCTAAGACGTAGGAGGCTTGATAAGCATCTTTGAGTCCGTAGAAGTTCTTAGCCATTACGATAAGGCTCTTAGCGGCAAACTCTTTGTGTCCGCCATAGTCTTTGGCAATCTTCTGCACTACGTCATTAGAGGCTTTATAATTGCCGTCTTTATTTTTAAAGTAAGCATCGTAATACAAGGCTTCGGCAGCAAGACTACCGGTAGCGGTTTTCTGTACCTCTTGGTAATACTTGCGGGCTTGGGTTTCATTGCCTGCCTGACTATAAGCACGAGCCAACACTATATAAGCGTCGTTTTTGATACGGTTATCGATAGATTTTTCTTCTAATACCTTATTAGCATACTCGATAGCTTTATCGTACAGTTTTTCGTTATAGCACACACGCATTAGGTTGCTTTGTGCATAGGTTTTGTTCTGTGCGATAGTAGCGGTGCGTTCGAGGTCTTCGAGATAAGGTTTAGCTTTTAGATAGCTACCTGCCTCAAGAAGGATTTGGCACACACGCGTAAGCGATTGCTCACCGTATTCATTAGAACCGCTCTTGGTTACATTTTCATAATGCGTAAGAGCTTTGGACTTCTGTCCGTTAGCAAAATACATTTGCGCCAAGTAAAACTCAGCATTGGTGCGCCGCATACCATTAGGGAACTCTTTAAGGTATCTTTCAAAACCTGAGATAGCCTCTTTGGTATTGTTTTGCATATACTGGCGTTCGGCAGCTTCATAAGTAGCACCTTCGAGCTCAAGGTCGGTTACCTCTACATATCCTAAGCCCTTAGCCCAAGAAGCGTATTCGTTTACGTTGCCCATATCTACATAAATGAGTTTCGCAGAAGCAACGGCTTGTGAGGCTTCATTGGTATTAGGATAGTCTTTAGCAATGGCTTTGAAGAGGGTTAGGGCTTTTTGGTTTTCATTTCTATTATAATACACTAAACCTTCGCGGAGCATTGCACGGGGCACCAGCACATTACCTTTATACTCTTTGGCAAGTTGCTGATAGTATTGCAATCCTTTTTGGGTATTTCCTTTAGATACATAAGCATTTCCTAATTCAAACAAAGCATTAGGGCGCAGATTAGAGCTTTTGTAGTTCTTAACGAAACGCTCTAAGTCTTCAATCTTGCTATTGAGGCGGTCTACAAACCCATAACTAATAGCTTTTTGATAGGCAGCATAATCTTGGTCGGAGGTCTTGGCTTCGATGAGCTTATTATAGCCTTCCATTGCAGGCCAGTATTTACCTGTTACGAAGTAAGAATCGGCGAGACGGAGCATTGCGTCGTGCTTCCAAACGTTGTTTTTAGGGCTCTGTTTGAGGTACTTCTCAAAATTAGCGATAGCACCTGCATAGTTCTTTTGGTTAAAGTTAGCATAAGCTAAACCGTAGAAGCCTTTGGCATACTCCTCGGTTTTAGGAGCTACTGAACTATTGAGGAACTGAGTGAAATAAGATTCAGCTTTTTTATAATCCTTGAGCTGATAAGCTGTTTCACCTGCCCAATAGGTAGCACGAGCTGCAAGTGCAGAACTACCACCCATCGCTTTTTGGAGGTAATTTAAAGCCTCGTTGTATTGCAATTCATTAAAAAGTTCTAATCCGCGGTAGAAGGCTACCTTTTTATAGGTTTCTTTGTCCTTAGGATCATTTGATTTTTCTAACAGACTGATAGCGGCTTGATAGTTACCAGATGAAATATACGAATCGACTAAGAGCGATTGTATTTCGTCTTTATGGTCGTTAGGATAAGCTGAAGCGTAAGCCTGCAACACGCTGGGCACACTCTCGTAAGGGTTCCCGATTTCATAACTAAGGCGTGCGTAGTTTAGGTGAGCGTCTTTTTTAATTTGCTTATCGAAGTCCATTTGAGAGGCATTGCGAAAAGCGTTAAGTGCCTCTTGTTTTTGGTTGGTTTTCAAATAGCACTCAGCTAAATGATAATACGCGTTTTGAGCAACACTATCATTACCTCCTACGATTTTGTTGAACTGCTCGATAGCCGCTTTATAGTCGTTATTTTTGTAATAAGCGTATCCCAGATAGTAATAATCGGTATTGGAGAAGCGTCCTTTTTTACCTTTATAATTTTGCAAGTAAGGGATAGCTTCTTTGTATTTCTTGAGGTTGAAGTAGCTTTCGCCTATAATCTTATTGAGCTCAGATACTTCTTGAGCATTCTTGGTTGTGGCAAGCTGTTTTTGTCCTTCGGTAATAGCTTCTTGATAAAGGGCTTGTTTGAAGTACATATTGGCTTGGAAATACGATACGTTCTTGGTGAGAGAAGCGTCTTCTTGTTGTACTTCACGGAAGTAGCTTTCAGCCTTTGAATAATCGTCCTTATCATAGGCGATATATCCTAAGTAATACTTGGCATTAGCACCGTATTCTTTGGTGTTTTGCACCGACTCAAAATAGGGTTTAGATTCGGCTTGTTTGCCGGTTTGGAAGAGGCAGAAGCCTTTTTGGAAGTTGTATTTGGCTTTATCGCTACTGCTTATGCTTTGGTCATCGATTGCCTCGTACCAAGCGAGAGCATCTTCGTAGTTACCCTGTTGATAATATATGTTAGCCATTTGCAGATAAGCCTCAGAGCTCAAGGGAGAGTCGGGGTGATTGACGATAAAGTTATTCACCAGGGCATCAGCTCCGTCTTGATTAAGGATAGCGGCAATCGTGGCTACGTAATACTCACTTTGGGTTTGGATAGCTCTATCGGGATTGGAGGTTTGTTCTTTGCGGAACAAGTTCTGAGCAGGCTGATAGAGCTTGCGATTGTAGAGTTCCACCGCCTTTTGATATTGGCTTTGTGGGTGGGTAATCATTTCAGTTTCTTGTGCCCATAGCAGAGGGCTGAACGCCATCAGGGAGAGCACTGAAAAAAGTGTTTTTTTCATAATGCTTTAATTTTAATACCAATCAAGGGTTGAATAACTAAGATTATAAACATCCCCCTCTCACATACTCCGCTCTCGCGGACTTCCTTCAAAGGGGAATACCTCCCCCTATTCACATACTCTGCTCTCGCAGACTACCTCCAAAGGGGGAATTAGGGACGCAAAAGCGACTATGATGTTGTAAATCAGAGACAATCTTTTAAACCCTTGATTTACATTATTAGATGTTAGGATATAATAGATGGGGCAAAGATATGAAATAATTATGAAATACGAATAAAAAGGGGAAGAAATATCTAAAATTGGGTGCGAGGTCGTAGCACGACAGGCTGTAAGGGAGAGATTGGTTGGAGGTGGTCGGACGAGTAGGACAAATCGGACATTTCAGACTTGTTGGAGAAAGTCTTAAAAACTTTGAGGAGTCTGAAGGAGATAACCTCCCCCTAATTCACTTACTCCGCTATCGCGGACAACCCTCTCTGAGGGGGAATATGTGATGGAAAATGGGATATTGGTGCTGTAGAAAAAAAACAAAGCGTTTCGGAAGAGAGTTTTTAGGTAAAAGATAAAAGATGAGCTGTGAGAAAGGTATGGTTAGCTTATACAAAGCTTATAGGATGCTTATACGAATCTTGGACGATTGTTACACAAAGGGTGTATAAGTAATTGATTAATACTGTAATACAATAATACTAAAAATGCTGAAAATAGGGTTTCGAGGCGAAAGAAAGGGGAAGAGGTGTTAAGCATTAGGCCATAGGCATTAGGGGAAAATATGACAAAAACCTCCCCCTAGCCCCCTCCAAAGGGGGAATTAGTGACGGAAAGGAGATAGTAAGGCACACGGGCAGGTGGAAAATTAGAGCAATGGACATTAGGGGGAAATGCGACGGAAAAAAGAGAGAAACCTCCCCCTAATACACATACTCAGCTGTGCCAGCTCGCTGACTACCCTCGTGGAGGAGGAATTAGTGACGGGAAAAGAGGGAGTAAGAATGTTTGAACCTCCCCCTAGCCCCCCTCCAAAGGGGGGGTGTAGTGACGGAAAGACGAATAAATGACGAATGACGAGGGAAAAATGGAGAATTTTTCAACTTTGCCAAAGGTCGTTGCACGACTGGCTATTGAAACTTTGGCAAAGTGTGTGAGGCAAAGGAGACTTTTCAGAGGGTTGTTTAATTATAACTATTTAGTTTTAGGCTTTTTGCAGAATGATATTTGTTAGGAAAATTGCTTATTGACAAAATATTCGTATCTTTGCCCCTTAAAAGTATTAGCTAATATATAGAAGAATGAATAGACAGGAAATTATAGACCTCACTACCCGTATTTTTGTAGAGGAATTTGAGGTAGATGGCAGTGTGATTGTGCCTGAGGCGAACTTCCGCGAATCGTTGGGCTTAGACAGTCTTGACTATGTGGATTTAGTGGTGCTGATTGAACAAGAATTTGGAGTAAAATTGGTGGAAGCTGATTTTAAACCTATCGTAACCTTCAACGACTTTTATACTACCTTAGAAAACAAAGTGAATGCACGCTAACGACGACAGCAAGACCAAATGGCAAGGGAAATCTAAAGGTACGGTACTGGGCTACCGTATCTTTGTATTTCTTATGAAACACTTAGGTATTTATGCGGCTTATACTTTGCTTGTGTTTGTAGCGTTCTACTACTTTTTGTGCGAGTGGCGCTCTAATGGCTATATGTATTACTATTTCCGTCATCGCTTGGGCTATGCTCCTGTGAAAGCAGTAGTGAGTTTATACTTGAGTTACTTTACTTTCGGACAAACGATTATCGATAAGATTGCTATCTTGGCGGGCTTGGAAGAGAAATTTACTTATGAGTTTGATGGGGCAGAAAGCTTGCATAAACTATTAGACGAACAACAGAGCGGGGTACTTATTTCGGCACACATAGGCAACTTTGAAATTGCAGAACCTTTTTTTAGGAAAATAGACATCAACTTGAAGATTAGTACCGTAGCTACCGATATGGAACGCTCGGTAATTAAGGAATATTTGGAGACGATTTCGAAGAACCACCCTTCCAATCAGTTTATTTATGTGGAAGAGGATATGTCGCATATTTTTAAAATCAACGAGGCTATTGCAGACAGCAAGATAGTGTGCTTTACGGGAGACCGGTATTTTAAGGGTACACGCTCACTGAAAGGAACGCTTTTGGGCGCTGAAGCTACGTTCCCAGCAGGTCCGTTTTTGATTGCTTCACGGTTGAAAGTGCCGGTGTTATTTGTGTATGTGATGAAGGAAAGTAGGCTACATTATCACCTCTATGCGCGAGTAGCAGAGGTGAAAGCGCGCGATGCCCAGTCGCTACTGAATGCCTATACCGAAAATATGGAGTTGATGCTCCAAAAATACCCGCTACAATGGTTTAACTATTTTGACTTTTGGGACGAACAATGAAACGCATACTCGTAGTATATTACACCCAAACGGGGCAACTCAAAGAGATTATTGATAGTGTATTAGCGCCACTTACGGACGTTACTATTGATTTTTTGCCTATTGATACGGCTAAGCCCTTTGCTTTTCCGTGGACGAGTGACAGCTTTTTTGACGCTTTCCCAGAGTCGTATCTGCAAGTTCCTCAACCGTTACAACCTTTTACTCTCCCCCATACCGATTACGATTTGGTGATTTTGGGCTACCAAGTATGGTATCTGTCGCCTTCTATTCCGTTCAATTCGTTTTTGCAACACCCCGAGGCCAAAAAGCTCCTCAAAGGCAAACCTGTCATCACCATTTCAGGCACACGCAATATGTGGGTGATGGCACAACAGAAAGTGAAAAAACTCTTAGCTGACTGCGGGGCGCATTTGGTGGGCAACATCGCTCTTACTGATAGACACCACAACTTGGTGAGTGTGCTCTCTATTGTGGAGTGGCTTTTTACGGGCGACAAGAACAAGCGTTATCTCGGCTTTTTCCCAAAAGCAGGCGTTTCCGACAAAGATATACAAGGCGCGAGCGTATACGGACAACTTATTGCCAACCACCTACAAACAGGTGATTACACAGGTTTGCAACAAGAAATTGTAGCCCACAGTGGCGTGCATTACAAGCGCTTTCTCGTTTCGGCAGAGAAGAAAGGTAACCGAATATTTGGTATCTGGGCAAAAATCATTTACGGCAGCAAGCGACGCAAATTCTTGCTCAAATGCTTAAAATACTATCTCTACATCGCTATTTTTATACTGATGCCCATTGTGTGGCTACTGTATTGGCTCACCTACCCATTGTTCTTTTGGAAAGTAGAGAGCGACAAGAAAAAATTCACAATGAACAATTGATAATTGAGAATTAGGGTAGCATTGCAAACTTTGGCAAAGTTGAAAAGGTAGTAAAATCGCTTTTGCATTGCGTTGTAAGGGCAAAGTCAGCGAGCTGACGCAACTGAGTATGTGAGGCGATTCGCCCCTACGTAGCTGATTCACATTTGTAGTATCTTTTTATGAATTATCTAAATAAACTAAAACAAAAGGGAAGATTTAAATATTCTTTAGGAGCTAATCGTGAAGAGATTAAGTATATAGAAGATGAATTAGGAATATTACTCCCTGAGGCATATATAGATTTCTTATCAGAATGTGGCTCGTGTACTTATGCAGATGCTTATATCAATGGTATTTATAAGAAGGAAACATCACTTTCTTACCCTATTATAGAGCTTACAAAGCAATTAAGAGAAGAATTACATCTCTCTGACGACTTTATTGTATTGCGTTATGAAATAGATGAATTTCTAATTTTATATAAAGTTTCTAAGACTGTCCGTTTGAAAGACTCTAAGGTTTTTGGGGCAGAAGTCTTCTGTAACGAGGAAGACACATTTGAAATTGATACCCCAACACCTATGTTTAATTCTTTTAATGAATATTTTGAAGACTTTTTAGAGCTGGGTAGTAACACTAATCAAAATTAAACTAGAAGAAACTGGATAGTAAAGAGCGACAAGAAAAAATTCAGAATGAACAATTAAAGAAAATATGGAATATATTGAATTTGAAAATGAGTTTAAAGCCTTTATGAAGAAAGAAGGTTTGAAAGCTTATAGAAATTATATTACTTGGTTACGCTTTATAGCTAAAGAGGGATTTAGTATCAGTAAAGATTTAGTTGATAATGATACTATTATAAATCATCTTGAAAAGAATAAATCGAAGAGAAGCATATATCTGAATGAAAACAACAATGATTATTCTGATTTTAAAGCTGCTCTCAATAAGTACAGAAAGTTCATTGCTGAGAAATCTGATTTAGTTAATGATATAGAAGCAATTAAAAAAGATGAATTTATTTCTAAAACAGAGAAAGAGCAATTAATATCTGCAAGAATAGGACAAGGAAATTATAGAAAAAAATTAATAACCCTTTGGGAGAAATGTGCTGTTTCTGAATGTGAAATAACTGAATTATTAATAGCATCACATATAAAACCTTGGAGTAAATCTACTAATAAAGAAAAGTTAGACCCTTATAATGGACTCTTACTATTGCCTAATTATGATAAATTATTTGATAAAGGACTTATTTCTTTTGAAGATAATGGTAAAATAATTATTTCTCCTTTAGTAGAAGAAAAAGCGTATAAAGTTTTAGGAATTAGTACCAATGACAGACTTTTTAAGGTTTACCCAAAAAACACACCTTACTTAGAAGAACATAGAAGAACAGTATTTCATCAAGAATAATATAACTTATAATAAAGATGGAACAACAAGATACCTCTGAAAATAACATTCTACAAATAGAACCGCACGACAACAACGTACTGACAGTCGATATGTTGCTCGACAGTTACGAGAAGTACGGCATTGGATGGCTACAACAAACAATGGACGGTTTCTTGGCGGCGAGGCGTTCAAGAGAGTTTATGAGTTCTTTGACCGAAGAGCAGAGGACAGAGTATGTAAGGAAGCAAGCCGAGAGATTAGGAATGTTGTAGTAGTTGTTTTTGATAACAAATTGTCAATTATTAATTATCAATTGTATATGAACGTATATATCACTAAAACCTCCAAATATTTACCTAATGAACCCATTGGCAATGAGCAAATGGAGACTTTCTTAGGACTCATTAACGAAAATGCTTCCAAAGCGCGCCGTATCGTGCTACGCAACAACGGTATCCAAACGCGTTACTATGCCATTGATGAGCAGGGCAACCTTACTCATAATAACGCTCAGCTCACTGCCTTAGCGGTGCAAACGCTGTTGAACGGCTCTTTGCCTTGGGATAGCGTGGAAGTGCTCTCCTGTGGCACCTCTACCCCCGATGTGCTCCTCCCCTCACACGCAGCAATGGTACACGGCGTTTTGGGCGGACATTCGGTAGAGTTAAACTCTTCATCAGGGGTGTGCAACTCAGGGATGAATGCGCTGAAGTTTGGATATTTGTCCGTAAAATCGGGAAATAGTGCCAATGCGGTATGCACGGGTTCTGAACGGGTATCGGCGTGGTTGCGCTCCGATAAATACGAAAACGAGCTTCAACTTTTGGCTGAATTGGAAGAACACCCCGTGATTGCCTTTAAAAAAGACTTCTTGCGCTTTATGCTCTCCGATGGGGCTGGAGCGTTTTTGTTAGAAAACAAACCCCGCGAAGGCGCTTTACAAATAGAATGGATGGACGCTTATTCGTATGCTCATCAATTAGAAGCTTGTATGTACGCCGGTGGTGATAAGTTGCCTAATGGTGAAATCAAAGCTTGGAGCGAATACCCTCCTGAAGCGTGGCTCAGCGAATCCATTTTTGCGATTAAACAAGATGTGAAGCTCCTCAATGAGAATATTTTAGTAAAAGGCGCTGAGAGTATGCAATCGGCATTAGCCAAACACAATCTCTCCCCTGATGCCATCACCTATTTCTTGCCACATATTTCGTCTTGTTATTTCAAGGAACGCTTGTACGAAGCGCTCAAAGCGGTAGGCATAACCATTCCGTTAGAGCGTTGGTTTATGAACCTCACCGAAGTAGGTAATGTAGGGTCGGCATCCCCTTATTTAATGCTCGATGCGCTAATGCAGTCGGGTAAACTCAAAACAGGCGATACGATCTTGCTTTCCGTACCCGAAAGCGGGCGTTTTTCGTATTCGTATGCTTTCCTAAAAGTAGTGTAGTCACACACTTTGTCAAAGTCCTTAGACTTTGACAAAGTCTATTCACAACAACTTATGACTTTACCCATTACAGATAACAACATTCTCTCCCTCATTCCGCAGCGTGCACCTATTGTAATGGTAGATGCGCTTTGGGAGTACACCCCTACTACGGGCGTGGCGGGACTCACCATCACCCCCGAAAACCTCTTTGTGCAACAAGGTGTATTCTTGGAAAGCGGACTTGTAGAGCATATCGCCCAGAGCATTGCCCTGCACAAAGGCTATTACTATTACCTCAACGGCAAGCCCGCGCCTATGGGCTATATAGGGGCTATTAAGAACATCGAGATATACGCCCTACCCCAAGTAGGCGAAATGCTCAAAACCCATATCACGATCCTACAAGAGTTTATGGATGTTACTCTGGTGAAAATGCAAACCTACTCAGGCGACACCCTTATCGCTCAAGGCGAAATGAAAACCGTCCTTGCCCCTACTAACACCTAATACCTAAAACCTAACACCTAAACCCTAAAAATGAATATTTCCATTCACAAATATCTCCCCCACCGTCCACCGATGCAAATGGTCGATACCATCACCGACATTAGCAATACGCACGTAGTTACTGAGTTTGTGATAAAGCCCACTTGCATATTCGTGGAAGAAGGTAAGTTTGCCGAAGTAGGTCTCATTGAGAATATGGCGCAAACCTGTTCGGCGATTGTGGGGCAGTTTCTCTTTGGCATCGAAGATTCGTCCAACTATGTAATAGGCTACATCAGTGCGATCAAGCGCTTGGAAATATTTGATTTGCCCGAGGTTGGAAAGATTGTTCGCAGTGAAGCCGAATTGCTATCGCGCTTTGATACTGATGATTATCACCTCTGCTCGATGCGTTGCAATGCCTTTGCGGGCGAAGTGCATTTGGCTACAGCCGAATTGAATTTAGTGATTAAAAACTTAACGGAATGAGAGAAAACGAAGTGCCCCAAGAAACCGGCGCGTTGCGCGACATCAAAGAACTCTATTACGTAACCGATGAGCAAGGAAATTACACCACCCACCTCAGTTCGGGTTGGGAGGTGAAGAACATCGCCTTAGAAGCCTCCCTCAGCCACCTGCAAGAGCAGATTGACGAGGCAAAAGCCGAGGTGCTCGCAGGGCGCAAGAGCCCTATAGTGTATTATATGCTGCTCAACCGTATGGATTGGGCTGTGCTCGCCGATGCAATGCACCGCTGGCAATGGGTGATCAAGCGCCACGCCAAACCTTCTGTATTCAAAAAACTCTCGGCTAAAACCCTACAACAATACGCTGAGGTTTTCAATATTAGTGTGGAAGAACTGTGCGAAATGAGCAAATAAGAGTTCTCTTTCCTATATAGCTCTCCCATTTGCGAAAAGCTTCTTATTTTCTCGAGGGGCGCAGGATAGTAGTACTCATAAAAGCGATGAAAGACACAAAGGGAGGGAATGCGCCACAGCAGCCTCTATACAAAAGCTTTGTAATGTACCTATGTGATATAGCACGTAGTCTACTTAGAAGAAAAAGCGTCCAAACGATTTAAATAATGTTTTTTAGTGTGATATTTGTAACATTGCATTACTTATTTTGTAACAAGAGTAGCGTTTTTTAGCGAGAGTGTTTTTTACGAAAGGAAGCGTATATCTATCTTTTGTTTTCGTTTTGGACAAAGAAGCGCCAATTTTATTGTAGAAACAGAAAGAAAAGGGTGTTTTTTACAAGGAATTAGGCATATAAACTTCTTAAAGACAACCAATAAAAAAGTTAGTTATAAATTTGGAACTTAACAGAAATCTTTTCTACCTTTGCATCAGTTTATAAAATAATATTAGCAGATGAGATTAACTAAAGTATCTTTCGCACTATTTTTAATGTTGATAGTGCAAGGCTTCTCGTGGGCGCAGGAACGAGAAGTGACAGGAACGGTACGCGATGCCAACGGAACAGAAATGTTGGGCGTAGCCATAATAGTGAAAGGAGAGCAACACGGTGTTCAGACCGACTTTAACGGTCGTTACAGCATCAGAGTTGCTCCAGGTAAGACCTTAGAGTTCTCATTCTTAGGGATGAAAACCCAAAGTCACAGAGTAGGCACTTCAGGGCGTATTGATGTAGTAATGCAAGAAGAAGCGCAAGTGATTGATGAGGTAGAAGTAGTAGGGTATGTGACTGTAAAGAGAGACCAATATGTAGGTTCTGCTTCATCTATTGACAAAGAAGCCTTAAAGAAAAAAAGTGTTTCCAATGTTTCACAAGCCTTAACTGGTGAAGCTGCAGGAGTACGTGTGATTAATACTTCAGGACAACCAGGAGAGAATGCTACTATTCGTATTCGTGGGTTTGGCTCTGTAAACGGAAACCGTGCTCCTCTATATGTATTAGATGGAGTGCCCTTTGATGGAAATTTATCCTCTATTAATCCCGACGATATTGAAAGTATGGTAGTACTAAAAGATGCTACTTCCACTTCGGTGTATGGTTCACGTGGAGCTAATGGGGTGGTACTCATCACTACTAAAAAAGGGAAAGTCGATAATTCTCGCGTTCAAATAGAATCGAAAATAGGCTTTAATATGCGCTTGCTACCTCGTTATGAGACTATAAATAATCCTGAACGCTATATAGAATTAGGTTGGGAGGCAATGCTCTATAGAGGAGCTCTTACACAGGCAAGCAACCCTACCCGTTTTGCAGCACAATATGCGAGTCCTGAAGATTATGCTAATAAAAATCTTTTTGGGACAATAGGTATTAGCCCTGATTACAATATATGGAATGTTACAGGTACAAACTTGATTGACCCTTCCACAGGCAAAATACGTGAAGGAGTAACTCGCCGTTACGCCCCTGAAGATTGGGCTGATTACGCTTTTCAAACTTCTATTCGTTCTGAATACAATGTGAATATGAGTGGGGGTAGTGGCAAGACCACATATTATGCCGGGATTGGTTATCTAAAAGATGATGGTTATATAGTAAACTCTGGCTTTGAACGTTATACAGGACGTTTAAACGTTTCTTATCAAGCTAAACCGTGGTTAAAAGGTGAAATGAATTTAGGATATGCCCATACACAAACCAAATCGAATGGACAAGAAGAAAATACTAATAGCATTTTTTGGTTTACCGATAATATACCTTCTATTTATCCATTGTTTTTACGTGATGCTAATGGTAATAAAATAGCGGATCCCTACTACGGAGGGTATCAGTTTGACTTTGGAGATAGCGAAAATGCAAGGGGATTTGGGGCTCTTACCAATGCCATTGGGCAGGCTACTTATGATAAAAGAAATAGAACTCGTAATGAGCTTAGTGGAAATTTTTTCTTAAAAGCAGATATTGTAAAAGGATTGAGTTTTGAAACTCGTTTAGGAGGACAATATTACAATAATAATTATGATGATTATACCAATCCTTATTATGGTTCGGCTAAATCAAATTATGGTTCATTAGATAAAGAAAGAAGAGACTTCTTAAACTATACTTTCTTACAACTATTACGTTATACAGAGCAGTTTAATAAGCATAATGTACAGGCCTTTGTAGCTCACGAAAGTACATCATATGATTATAAAACATTAGAGGCTTCTAAAAGTGGTTTAATAGACCCAAAAGGGACTGAGTTGAACAATGCTACTAAAATGACAGCATTAAATTCTTATATTTACAATTATCGCTTAGAAAGTTATTTCGGCCAATTTTTATATGATTATGATGGTAAATATTTGCTTTCTACCTCTGCTCGCCGTGACGGTTCCTCACGTTTCTTAAACGATAAATGGGGTACGTTTTTGTCTGCTGGTTTAGGTTGGGTAGTTAGTAAAGAAAACTTCTTAAAAGAAAAAGAATGGTTACCCTATCTTAAACTCAAAGCAAGTTATGGTACGGTAGGCGATCAATCAGTAGTTTCTGGTGAAAATGCAAGTGAGTTAAATACAGGATATTATCCAGGTTATGACGTATATGATTTAGGTAGTTTTATGGGACTTCCTGCTGCTATATTTAATAAAGTAGGCTATCCTAATCTTACTTGGGAAAAGTCAAAAATATTCCAAGTAGGAACTGAGTTTACCTTACTTAAATCAAGGGCAATTGATGTGCAAGTAGATTACTATCATAAAGCTACTTCCGATCTTATTTTCGATAGTCGTTTGGCTCCATCTACAGGTAATGGTATTTACAAAGTAAATGATGGGCTTCTTATCAATCAAGGTTTTGAATTTAATGTAATGGCACATCTCTTCAATAAAGGAGATTTTCATTTAGATATAGGAGTAAACGGTGAAATACTCAAAAATAAACTTTCTAAAATGCCTTTTGATAAAACCACACAAAAAGAAAAAGTATTAGACCTAGCTGTTGCTGGTTTTGGAAGAGCTAAAAATCATTCTTTGTATGATTTTTATATGCGTGAATGGGTAGGAGTAAATTCTCAAACAGGAGCTGGCCAGTGGAAAATGTATTGGTATGACAAAAATGGTGACGGACAGTATACTACTAGTGATAATCCTGAAATTGAAGAATCAATTGCCTCATTGTACGATTATCAAGAATTATATCCTAATAACACTATACACGAAAGTGTTACTGAAGATTACTCAAAAGCTACTCAAAATTTTGTAGGCAAATCTGCGATACCTGATATACGTGGTGCTATTACACTTAGAGCGGGCTATAAAGGATTATCACTTAGCACTCAGCTCTTGTACAGTATAGGAGGATATGCTTACGATGGTTCTTATGCTGGTTTAATGCATAACGATCAAATAGGTACTAATAATTGGCATAAAGATATTGAAAACCATTGGCAGAAACCAGGAGATATAACTGATGTACCAAGAATATCTAGTAGATATAGTACAGATACCAACTTTAATAGCCGTTCTTCACGCTTTCTTACTAAGTCTGATTATCTAGTGCTCAATAATGTTACTTTAGGATATGATTTACCTAAGGAAGTTTGTAACGGAATAGGCTTTGAAGGATTGACTTTTACACTTACTGGCGATAATCTGTGGATTAAAACAGCTCGTAAGGGTCTGAATCCTACTACTTCCGAAACAGGGAATTCTAGTGCTTATCGATACTCACCTTTATCAACTTTCACCTTGGGTGTAAGAGCTACTTTTTAAAATTTAGTTTATTATGAAAAAGAATATAACACTCAGTATATTATGTTTGGTAGGGCTTATGTTTACAGCCTGCCAAAAGGACTTTTTAAATACAAGTCCTACCGAAACACTACCTGATGCTCCCGCTCAAACAAGACTCAATGGGCTGTATTTGATGATGGATCAACCAGGAACAGGGGGTACTACAAATCACGATGATTTTGGTCAAAAAAGTTATGATATTTATATGGATATGCTTTCTGGCGACATGGCAATGATTCAACCTAAATACGGTTGGTATCAAGATGTGGCAAATTTAGAAGCTTGTTCAGACTATACTTATACTATAAATTATGAACCTTGGCGTTATTATTACAGGATGATATACGAAGCCAATAAGAGTATAGCGCAACTTTCTTCTCCTCAAAAAGACGAAGAAAAATATATCTTAGCACAAGAACGAGCTATGCGTGCCTATGCTTATTTTTATTTGATGCAACTTTTTACCACTAAGTATGAACCTGATTCTAATACTAATTCTATTCCTTTGTATACTGAAGCGGATGTTGTAGCTAAAGGAAAAGCTAAACAATCTGAAATATATGCCCTAATGGTACAAGATTTAGAATTTGCGGTTGCTAACTTAGAAGGTTTTGAGCGTGACAATAAAGGTATGATAGATAAGTACGTAGCTAAAGGTTTGTTGGCTTACGTATATGGGGCAATGGGAGAAACTCAAAAAGTGGCTGATTTAGCTTTAGATATTGTAAATAACAGTGGTTACCCTCTTACTACTCGTGAACAAACTGTTTACGATGAGACTACCAAAAAAGGAGGAGGCTTTAATGACTTGAATATAACAAGTTGGATGTGGGGTTTTGATATCATTGCTGAAAATGGAGTGAGCTTAAGAACTTGGTGGGGACATATGGATTTGTTCACTTACAGCTATATGGCAGTAGGAAGTATCAAAGGAATAGATAGTAATCTATTGGCACAAATAAGACCTAATGATATTCGCAAAAAACAATTTGATGAACAAAATCGCCCCACAGGTAAGTTTTTTGCCCCTGAAAGAAAAGTAGCAGGGCAAAGAGAAGTACTTACGGATAATATTTTTATGCGTGTAGATGAGTTTTACTTATTAGCAGCAGAAGCCTTAACCAAATTAAACCGAGATACTGAAGCAAAAGCAATTTATAAGAGGCTATTAACCTTACGTTATCCTGAGGCTACTGCTACAGCAGATGTTGCCTATGTAGATGCCTTAACAAATACACAATTGTTAGACGATATCTACCTCAATACTCGTATTGAGTTATGGGGGGAAGGAAAATCTTACCTCTCACTTAAACGCAATCATAGAAGTGTAACCAGAGGAGCTAATCACTATGAAAAAGCGGGTGAAACATTCTCTTATGATAGTCCCCAAATCACCTTAAAAATACCTCAAAATGAGATGAACAATAACTATCCCTTAGCCAACCCATAATAGTTAAACGTTTTTCTTACATAAAAAAGAGAGCCCTTAAGATTAAGGGCTCTCTTTTATATAAACAATTTCTCTCACTTCCCTATTGCTTGACTATAAAGCTTTTCCACTTTATTCCAGTCTATTACGTTAAAGAAATTAGTAATATAGTCACCGCGTTTGTTTTGGTATTTTAAGTAATACGCGTGTTCCCACACGTCCATTGCAAGAATAGGAGTCCCCGAAACCTCCAAGTTAGGCATCAAAGGGTTATCTTGGTTGGCTGTGCTTACTACTTCTAATTTTCCGTCTTTCACCACTAACCAAGCCCAACCAGAGCCAAAGCGTTTAGCCCCAGCATCAGCAAACACCTTCTTAAAGTTCTCAAAGCTACCAAAGTCGCGAGTAATAGCCTCAGCTAAGGCACCCTGTGGCTGTCCACCCCCTTTAGGCGAAATTATCTCAAAATACATATTGTGGTTGTAATAGCCCCCCGCATTATTGCGCAAAGTAGCGTTGCTCATATCCAAAGAGCGAAGCACCTCTTCAATGCTTTGGTTGGCTTGCGGTTTCCCTTCCACAGCCTTGTTTAGGTTGTTGAGGTAGCCTACATAATGCTTCGAGAAATGAATGTACATCGTTTCAGCATCAATATAGCTGTCCACAGCGTTATAGTCATACTTCAAGGGTACAATTTTAAAAGCCCCCTCATTAGCCTTTACGTCCAACGGACTCCCGTATTTACTAACAGTAGCTGTTACTGTTTTCTTAGGGCTTTTACCCTTTTTTTGCTGAGCATAAAGACCGCTTGTAGTGAATGCTGTAGCAAGTGCCATAGCACCCAGAGTGATTGTGTTTTTCAATGTCATAAATATAATATTAATAATTCATTTATACGATGAGTATGTAGGTGATTAAGGAGAAACCTCCTTTTTTGAGGGCGCAAAGGTAGTGATAATTTGTAAATGAACAAATGAAATACCACCACTTCCTCTATCACCTCTGCACTACCCTAACAAGATTCTATATATTATTTATTGTAGAAAACAGACAAATTTCAGCTATATACAGCTTTTCCTCTCAGACTATTATTAATAGTATTAATGAAATCACTGCTACAGCAAGAGAGATAAATGTAAACTTGTGACCTATGTATTGCGAAATGAGCGCACACATAAGATTGTAATACACGCACAGCATTGCAGCAATGCTGAGAACTAAAAATATCCCTTGGAACACTCCAGCTTCTTTGTGCAACACCTCAGAGAATAAAAATTCCATTCCCAACAGTGTCAGCGAGCTAAATACCCCAAAAGCGAGAATTAATGAGAGCACAAAAAACACTAATATTGATGGGTAGTTTTGCCTAAAGCACCTGTCAAACTCTTTGTCGTTTTTGTGAATATGCCGAAAATTGAAATGCAATTTTAAATCGGGAATGGTTTCATTAAGAAAATTTTTTATATTATCGTCCAATACAATATGTGGGTTGATGCGCAATATATCCTTGAACAATTGCTGATAGGTCTTGCCTTCACACGTCATAAAAGGCAAACGCACTTCTTTACCTTCTCTGCACTTAACAAAATAAAAATAGCGCATCGCACCTCTCTCCACTATATAATCATAAGCAATAGAAGTGATAGTGCTTATAGGCACTCGTTTTTTAATAAATAGATTGTTCTCAATAAGCATTTCGTTGTCCATCAAAAAGCTGTATTGCTTGATGCCTAAACTAAAAAACCTTACTACTGTACTTGCTTTATACCATCTCATATAACTCACAATTGATAATTGACAATATCATTTATAATATAAACATCATAGCTCAATGTTTACCTTATATCTATCATCAATTAGTATAAAATTAGTGTTGTGTTTCTTTGCAAGAGCTAAAAACTGTGCATTATCATCTAAAACACTTTCTTTTGTACACCAACTATCATCTAAACGCTTTTCTATGACATTTGCATATTTCTTTATATCATCAAAGTGAGTTTTAATATAGTTTTCACTCATTACAAGGCAATAATATCTAATATCATCAAGATATTCTTTTGTAAAATCTTTCTCCCAGTCAAAAGGAATATATGCCCCTTCAATGATAAGATTTTGTTTGTTTTCTATGGCTGTCTTAATCATTTCACGAATAATAGGCCACATATGATCTGTAAGTTCTTTATCATTTTCTAAGGTAAGCTTAGTATAACCACTGCGAATCAATCCCATTTTTAAGTGATCTATCGATAGATATGGGTATTTATATTTTTCCAATAGCTTTTGAGCTAAAAAAGTCTTACCTGTATGTGACGCTCCAGTAATTAAAACAATCATTTTTATACCTCATTTACCTCTGATAAAACCGCACCCAATCAATATACATTCTCACCGGTTTATCAAACGGCTTTACTTCGCCTACCCATTCACCTCCTAATTGCATATCGATAATCAAATAAAAAGGCAAATCAAACGGAAATTGCTTTTCGCCTTCCTTTCCTGGCATACGTGAATAGACAAAAGAAGGCAGGCCATTTACGTAAAAACGTATCACATCTCCTTCAAAATCCACCGCATAAGTGTTGTAGTCATCAGGGTTGATAGGAAAAGAAGTAGAGCTTCTTGGTCCAAACTTCTTCTTATTAGTAAACGGCGAATGCACGGTGTGATACACAAAAGGGTCGTAGTTTAAGCGTTCCACAAGGTCTATCTCTCCTCCTTCTTCAGGCCATTTAGTGTCTTTGGTAACCAACCATATAGCGGGCCACGCTCCTTGCGTGCCTTCTAACTTGCAGCGTACTTCTATCTTTCCTTTTTGGAAAAACTTTTTTTCTTTAGTCCAAACTCCTGCTGTAAGGTAAGGCGAAGGGTCTTTGCTTAAATCCTTATTGGTCACCCCCAAGAGTATCATCTTCCCGTCCTTCATCTCAAACAAGCTCGGGTCATCGCTCATTGTATTGCAACAACCTCCGTCTCCCCAACGATTCATTTTCGTCCACACACCTGTCGAGAAAATATCATTCCTGTCGAAATTATCTTCCCATACTAATTTCCAAGGTTTCTCGCTAACTTCTTCCTTTTTTGAACAACCCCAGCTCACAAGAGCCATCGTAAATAGTAATAATGTAACCGATTTCATATTCATACAATTTAATTCATTATTTCATTCTTCATATATCTATCTAAAAGCGCTAAAAACTCTTTGCGAGGTATTTCTTCTGCTCCCAACCGCTCTAAATACTCACTGTAGATTTGGCAATCCACCAAAGCAATATCAGGGTGCGCTTGCAAGAAGGTGATAAATCCGTATTGTGAGGTATTAGGTCGCTTGCTAAACATACTCTCTCCACAAAACATTTTACCCATTTTTAGCCCATATAAACCTCCTATCAGCTCCTCACCTTCCCACACCTCTACCGACTGCCCTATCCCTCTTTTATGCAAGTCTGTATAAGCTTCTATCAGCTCCGGGTGAATCCACGTGCCGTCTTGCCCTTTGCGAGTGATGGTAGCACACTGTCGCATCACCTCAGTAAAACAACAGTTATAAGTAACGCGATAAGGCGCTTCGCGTAACATTTTACGCATATGCTTCCCGATATGTAGTTTCTCTCGGAAAAGCACAAAGCGTGGGTCAGGACACCACCAAATAACAGGCTCGCCTTCGTTATACCACGGGAAAATACCCTCTGAATACGCCTCAATAAGTCGTTCAGCAGTAAGGCTTCCTCCTAAAGCAACAATTCCTTCCTCCGAAGCCGTATCGGGGGAAGGAAAAGGTGTTTTATGGTTTGTTATAAATATCATCCTTTAGAATGGCAAATCGTCTTCCTCAGTAGGGGCTGATGCTCCTTGTGCAGGATCTGGCGCTCCAAAAGCCTGCTGAGGGACTTGCGGTGGATACTGAGGAGGTGCCTGTTGGTATTGTGGAGGCGCTTGCTGGTATTGCGGAGGCGCTTGCTGATACTGTGGCTGTGCATATCCTTGCGGTGGATAAGCCGCTTGCCCCTGTGGTGGATATTGCCCTTGTGGTGGAGGATACGCCCCTTGCGCCACTTCGGCATTTTCAATACGCCATCCTTGTAAGTTTACAATATACTTCGTCTCTCCTTGTGGATTTACCCACTCACGACCACGTATATTGAAACTAATGCGCACCAATTGCCCTACCTGAAAGTTGTCTAACAACGCACATTTCTCTTGTACAAAATCAAAAGGGATATACTGAGGGTATTGCTCTTCAGTAGAAATCACCACATCACGACGCTGAAAGCCGTTTTGCCCTACCGTTTGCGTAGGATTAATCTTTATAATTCGTCCTTGAATTTCCATATCGGTATCTTATTTATTGGTTATTCTAAAATATCATTTGTAACGGCAAAGATACTAATTTTTTACTTATCAGCAATACTTCTACCGAAAAATATTGCAAAACATTCTTCTCTCCCACCAAAAGCATTCTACTTGCAACTCTTGGTGTAATCATCTACCAACCGTATCATTCCTTCTTTCGTCTTAGTGTCGTATTTAGTAACATCTAACGAAGTACAATTGATATATTTAGCTAATATCTTCTGTATTTTATCCACACTCTTCGAACCAAAAGTCGCCTTATCTCCCAAATATACCGCTTTGTCAGCTCCCTTAATCTTTAAATAGTAATCCTCAGGATATTTACTGTGCGCCAACACGTAATTACCGCTGTTATCATACAGAATTTCAAAGAACTGAGCAGCCCCCGAAAGTGCGTTTAACTGTGAGCCTCCGTGACCAAAAAAGCCGTCTTCTGCACTCTTCGAACCTATAAAACAACGCTCGCCTATGCAGAATTTCACTCCGTCCTTAGCTTTAAAATAAGCGTCTTTCTCACCTTCTTTTTTGAGTTTTACCGTCGTCCCATACGAAGTGAGGTCTGATACATTCTTCTCTTTGCCAAGTATCGCATCTACCGACTGGAACTCAAGCGTAATAAGCCCCTCTTTCTTATCCCCTTTAGCATCTATCACATAACCCGGAACATCGTAAATATTTACCGTTTGCTTTTTGGCTTCCTCCACCATTTCTTTATTTTGCTGGTCGATAGCGTTCTTTTTATTTTCTAAGTATTGATTAAAAGCCTCGGCCATATCGCCAAACGGATAGCCATTCGCATAAAGTCTATTCACAATTCTTTTGTCAGCCACCGCTATTTTGGTAAGCGGAACAAATACCGGGAACTCTTTTTGGTCGTAGGTTTTTATAACAAAATAATCTTCATTATTATACGAATGATGATGCGCCGTAGCCACTACGTGACCTTTAACATCTGCTACTGTAAAATCAGTAATAACAATACCCCCATCTCCGTTTTGCACTTTGCGCACAATAACACCTATTTTCTTGCCGTTTTTAAGAATCGCATCTCCTTGTACCGAAATCTTATCAGCCGTAGCCAAATTATCTTCCGTTTGGATAGTATTTCGCTCTTGTTCAAACACAGCGTCCCATTTCTCTGAGAAAGGGCGATCGGTTTGCTCAAAAAAAGCCGTTACCACCGCAGGGTCAATACCCTTTTCAGTCAGCATTCCAGTCCCCGATTTAAACACACAGTCAAGCAAATATTTTTCACCAGAAAAAGTAAACTTCAATTTATCCGGAATTGCCACTTCCCGAATCACCCCATTAGCATTAGAAAACTCTATCCATCGGTGAGGCGCCAAATTCCCCTGCGCCGTTTCAGCAGTAAGCACCACCTTGTACAGCAAATTATTCGAAAGGTCACTCATCTGGTATTTCCCGTCCTTTTTCTCAAATTTAGCAACAGGAGTCCCATTTGATAGAAGTTCACCCTTCTTTACTTTGAAATCTTGCGCACAAACACTCATTACCGAAAGTACGCCTACTAAAAACAAACATTTCATCTTATTCATCTCGAAAAAACAATTAAATTACGACTGCAAAAGTAGTAAAAATAGGAATATGCACAAGATACCTAAGATAAAAAACCTATTTTTCAATAAAACTAAGCTATCTCCGCAGAATAACCGCCTCCACATCACCCCCTTTATACACCCCCCTATGTTCACTTTATCTTCACTTTGCCTTCACCATTCATTCGTTCATCGTTCATCTTTTGTGCCACTACAATTCCCCCTTTAGAGATAGCCAGCGAGAGCAGAGTATGTGAGAATAGGGGGAAGTTTTGTTCGTTCATTTTTTGCCTACCCGCCTGTCGTGCTACGGCTACCAGTGTGGCTCGCACTGCCTTCCCGTCGCTACTCCTCTACCTTTGAAAGTTGCCCGCAATAGCTGGGTAACTGAATAAAGAGGAAGTTCCCCCTCCACGAGGTAGTCAGCGAGCTGGCACAGCTGAGTATGTGTATTAGGGGGATGTTTATCCCTCTTTTCCCGTCACTAATTCCCCCTTTGGAGGGGGTTAGGGGGAGGTTCAAACATTCTTACTCCCTCTTTTCCCGTCACTAATTCCCCCCTTTAGAGGTAGTCAGCAATTGTGATGTAAGTGAATAGAGGGATATTATCAATCTCTACTGTCTTTATTTCTATCACTTTCTCCATTGCATCTCCCCCCTTGAGGGAAGTCCGCGAGAGCGGAGTATGTGAGAGGGGGGATGTTATCCCACCTTTTCCCGTCGCTTTTCCGTCTCTCCTCCTCCGCCATTCGTTCCTCGTCCCTCGTCGCATCTCCCCCTAATGCCTATGGCCTAATGTCTATTGCCCCTTCTCTTTCTTTCGTCTCGAAACCCTGTTTTTAGTATTATTGGCATTGTTGTATTACGGTATTAATCAACTACTTATACACCCTTTGTATAACAATCGTCCAAGATTCGTATAAGCTTCCTATAAGCTTTGTATAAGCTCCGCATACCCATTTTACCTTTTACCTTTTATCTTTTACCTAAAAACTTCTTTCCGAATCCCTTCGTTTCCTTTCGAAAGTTCCTCTCCCCTAACCTACCCTACTCGTCCTACTTGTCCAAACCCTCCGAGCCTCTTCGAACCTCTCCGAGATTCTCCAAAAACTCCCAGCCCTCCAAAAACTCTGATTAACCAACCCGCCTAAGTTGTCTAAACTGTTCTCCCCGTCTCAACCGTCTCAACCGTCTGAACCGTCTCAATCGTCTCAACCGTCCAAACTTCTCTCTGAGTTCTTCGCCTCACGTCATCTACTTTTCTAAGTATTGACTCTCCTTTCAAATCTTATAGCTTCGCTGATAACAACAATGTAGGGGCGAATGGCAATTCGCCCGATATTGTAGTGAATTGCTTTCAAATTTTGTAGTTTTGCGACTTGATAACAACCTTGCGGACATAGATAGTTGCCCACGCATCGTTGTGAATTGCTTTTAAATTTTGTAGTTTTGCGATTGATAACAACTTTTAATTTTATCGATTTAACACTTGTTTTGTTGTGAATTGCTTTCAAATTTTGTAGTTTTGCGACTGATAACAACAAGCGATGATTAACACTTACTTAGGTATCAGTTGTGAATTGCTTTCAAATTTTGTAGTTTTGCGATTAATAACAACTTTGATTTTTTGAGTTATGCTTCAAAGCATGTTGTGAATTGCTTTCAAATTTTGTAGTTTTGCGATTGATAACAACTGCGCACGCTCTACAGCGAGCCTTACGAGCGTTGTGAATTGCTTTCAAATTTTGTAGTTTTGCGATTGATAACAACTAAAACATTTCTGTAAGATGTTGCCGCTCCGTTGTGAATTGCTTTCAAATTTTGTAGTTTTGCGATTGATAACAACCACCGTCAGGTTCTTCATCTTCAAGATACTGTTGTGAATTGCTTTCAAATTTTGTAGTTTTGCGATTGATAACAACTGCAAAGGGTCAATTTCTCCCTTGAGCCCTGTTGTGAATTGCTTTCAAATTTTGTAGTTTTGCGATTGATAACAACTATAACGACGATAGGTGGAGGAGTTAGAACGTTGTGAATTGCTTTCAAATTTTGTAGTTTTGCGATTGATAACAACGAATGGAAGGGACTGTGATGATAGACTTTTGTTGTGAATTGCTTTCAAATTTTGTAGTTTTGCGATTGATAACAACAAAAACAAGCTAATGTATGGCAAACCCTCCGTTGTGAATTGCTTTCAAATTTTGTAGTTTTGCGATTGATAACAACCTCAATCTTTTAAGTAGTTTATTATCAATCGATTTTCCTGAAAAATAGCATTAAAAAACCTCCTCTTTTTCCTTATAAACTAAGGATAAAGAGGAGGTTTTTACTTTCCTGTCTTCTTAAAAAAGTTCTAACTGCACATAAGTTTCTGGAGCTTTCGCCTCTTTTTGGCAATAAAAGAACTCTGTGTCCCCAAACTGTTTGTCAGTTAAACACATTACTGCTATAGTACCATATTGTGGCAGATTCTGCTTTACGCGATTGATGTGTACTTGTGCATTTTCCCTACTGGGGCAATGCCTTATGTACATCGAAAACTGGAAAAGCGTAAAACCGTCCTTTATCAGCTTATCACGAAAAACCTGTGCTTCTTTACGCATTTTTTTGGTTTCCATTGGCAAATCATATAATACTAATACCCACATAATTCTATAAGCGTTGTATCGATCGGCTACTGTCATAACTCAGGATAAGATATTTGTCGTTTTTCTCCACTATAACACTTGTACAATGAGGAAGCCGTGCTCTTTACAGCTACTATCAGCGGACGAACATTCTTCTCTATTAGCACATCGCGGGTTGCCATTTGCAAAATATGCGCCTTGCTCTCCTTGTTCAGCTCTTCTACTTCAAGATGTGCTGTAAGCCATTCCATTACCAATAAATCTACAATGGGTCGGTAAGGTTCCATTATATCACTTGCCAAGCAATAAGGGTTGTACTTATTGCGGTGAAAAATGCCTAACGCTAATAACAAACCTGTATCAACTAAGGCTCGAGCTACAATACTGAGCAAAACTCCATACCCAAAATTGAAGAACTGATTGGGATATTCGCCAAACCTATCTCTGAGAAAATCGCAATCAATAAGGTACTTCCAATAATGTTGCGCTGCGATGCCTTCCATATTGGTAGTATCCCCTGATTTTACTTCTTTTAGATACTCATACATTGGTTCGGCATACTTGCTCAAACGCTCTAACACCTTAGCTTGATTTTGGATTTTGCATTCTATCGTCTGCTTCCAAAGTTGCTTTTTAAGAGGTTCGCTCACTTCTAATTGTGTTTTTACGCGTTCAGAATATTGGGTATTACCTGCAAAGGGAAGCATTGCTGCCAAAGGTAGATGTTTCTCATCACAACTAATAAGCACTACATTGTTCTTCATCAGTTCTTGTAGCAACTGATGTGAAAGTGTGATTTGGTAATGGTCGAGCATTAGTAGCCCTAAATCCTCAATAGGCACACTTCCTTTCTCAGCTTTAGTCTCGGGATCGGCAATTTTAAGCTGCTTGTCCTTTAGCTTCAAATAAGCTGGATTGCCAATGTAAATAGAGCGGTACAACATATTTAAACAGTGCTTAAATGTTTTTTAAAAAGAGTTATGCTCTTGTGACATTCCCTAAACGGTCTACTTTTAGCTTAATACAGAATTCTTTTATTCTTATTCTTCCATCAATAGTAACCTCTAATTTATTCATACTACCTAATTCACCTATTTTAGATTTGTCATCATAGCTTTTTATAAGAGAGGCTATAGTAGATTTTACAAAATGGCATTCATTTCTCGTAAAACTCACTACCTTATAGACTCTTTCTTTTTGTTCTTTACTAAGATTGCTAAAATCTATTAGCTCTACAGCTTCGCCTTCCATAGGCACGTATACTAAATCATTAGGTGATAAGTGAAAAAGTAGTTTTTCGCCTTTCTCATTATGCTCAGGTACAGATGAAAGACCTTGTTTTTGGCGTTCGATCACTTCATTAAGAGGAATAGTTGCATAAGTGCGTTTTTCTTTACCTTGATAAACTCCAAAAAAGAGATTAGTTCCTTTGGCGGCTTCTACATATTTGGTAGCTTTAGTACCTACTTCTCCAAGAGGAAATTTGCTTCCTTCTTCAAAAATACGCACTTTATAAATAGGTTGATGTTTTTTCCCATCATTGTATTGGGCAATATTTTTGTTGAGCTCTTCCAATCCTTCAGGTGAAAATGCTACTTCTGGACTTCCTTTGTGTTTGAGATAGTTAAGTAGTATTTTCTGAATCCCTGTGTCGGTAATGCTATTAATGACTTTTTCGGTAAAAGTGCCATCTACTGTTTTTCGTGTAGCAGTAAGTACTTTCCCTTTAGCGAGTTTTTTGTTCAAAGCAATTTTACCTGAAACAGTTTCTTTATGCAAAGGTTTGCGTATAGCCCAGTTAGTACCCTCTTGTTTGACTTTGCCTTTCACAAGCTTACCATTCTTGTCTACCCATTTTTCATAATAATTGGTAGCCTTATTAATCACTCGTAAGTTTTGTTTGAAGCTTACCACTATATGTTCGAGAGCTTCTCTTGCTTCTTGAGTGAAAGTAGCCCAAGGTTTCTTGAAAATCCATTCATAATTTTCCTCAGATCCGTCGTTATACTTTTTATCACAGAGCTTTCTACGTAACTTTTCGCGATACTCTTGTTTTTCTTTTTTATCTTTACTCTTATCCAAAGAGTGTTGGTTGTTCATATAGTTGATATGCTCTCGGGAAGCACAAGCAATCACTATTGCATCCATAGCGTGATGACGATGGTCTATGCGTTTCTTTTGAAAACCTTTGCTATACTCCATTGGAACTGTGGGCAGATACTTTTGGTACCTGTCGTTATATGAAGTAAACAATTGTGTTTGAGTGAGTTCATTCATTCGCTCAAAACGAGGGAAAATAAGCTCATTCCACACATCATTAAGTCCCCAATCTTGTTTGAGAGCAGTGGTAATTTTACCTGTACAAGGTATTACATTTTTAGAGTTTACGCCCTCATCTTTTTCATCAGAGCGCACTATTTTAGAGAGAATTTCAGCAATATACTTGCTAATATAGCGCGTATCATTCATTTGGCGTGCAATCATTTTCTCTGGGATTTCGTCTAAGAGCAGTTTTTTCTGTTTTTGTGAATTGCCAGCATAGCGTTTTTTCACAAAGTCATTATACTGTTCTTCGGTGAAAATAGTTACCTCTTTATTGCCCGCTACACGCACTTTTTGACCGTGATGATTTTGTATAAACTCTAACCCTAACTGATTATCTTTAAGTCTATTCACTGCCGATTCGCATATCACTTTATTAGAAAAACTATCATCGTAATAGCGACTTTTAGGGATGATGTGTTCAATCTCGTAATCATCGGTAAACAGTCTTGTAAGAGAGATTACTTCACCCGTGTAAGGTGATCTATATTTTTGTTCTAACCACAGTTTATAGCGTTGTAATTCTGTTTTTGAAGGCTCAGCTTTTTTGCGGATTTTTTGAATATCCTCCTCTATTTCATCAGTAGTGCTGAAGGCACCTTCCTCATAGATTTTGAGTAAATCCTGTTGCATAAGGGAATGTGGACGCACGTTCTGTATGCTTGCATCTTCTTTTAATTCAGCAAGCAACTTTTTGATACGCAAGTTAGTATTCTCGTTCTCTTGATTTTGTTTAGACTCTTTTTCTCTTTGTTGAGCTGTTTTCTTGAGTTCTCTACCGAGTTCTATGTGTATTTCGTCAAAGAAATTTTCTTGTCCGCCACCGTATTGTTGCCAAATATCCCTTACCACGCGTAAAGTTTCAGTAACTACTTGCTCAACAATGGGATTGCGAAGAGAATGCTGTTTAAATTCTTTTAAATACGCTTCTAAATCGCTTACTGAAGTCCATTTTTCTACATCAGTAGCTTCGGCGTGGCGATTATAGACTACATACTGAGCTAACCAAAGAGGTAACCCTTGAAAGTTTGCTTCGGTATTAAGCTGATATTTCTCTGCTTTCTCTCTAATAATGGTACGTATTTCATCATTAGCTACGCCATTGATGAGATCGTCTATACGTTTTTGTGTAAGAGAGTCGATGTTGTTAAAGTTCCAATGGCTACCAAATCGCATCAAAGGGAGTAGTTTTTTAATTGCTTTTTCAGAAAAACTACCATATTCATTAGGATAAGGTTTTATTTTTTTAAAATTCTCTACAAAAGATGCTTCGTCCAAGTGATATTCTTGAGCAAATTTCTTTAATGCCTTTTCGTATTCATTTTTATCTTTTACTGAATAGAGCAAATGCCACAAGCGATAAGTTACCTCAAAAGTAAGAAAATCAGCAGGAAGATTTGTTACTTTTTCTAAACACCGCTGAAGTTCATAGCGAGTTTCATTCATTGGGTACTTTTTGGAGGAGTTATCCGCCACGTCATATACATAATTCCAGCGATAGGTAGCAAGCCATTTTTTAAGTTCACTTTTCAGTGCTTTTTCTTTAGTTTGAGGGTATTTTTGAGACAGAAAGTAATGTAAAAGTCCCTCGTTATCAATTTCTTTTTGTTCCATCAAAAAGTTAAAAAGAGCCTCATAGTCTTTTGGATTTTCGATGAACTGAGCAGTTACATCACGGTCGGTTTCTATTTCGTAAATGCTAAGATTTTGTAACCATTGAAGCACCCTAAACTCTTGATAATAAGGATTCGATTTAGCACATACTTTCAGAGGAGCCTGTTTGCGTTCCTTAGTTTCTTTATCTATATATGAACGACTTTCTAAGGTACAGTTGGCAATAGTCGATTTTTGGCTACGCAACGGACGTTGGTAAAAAAGAATATCTTCTACCAATAGATGTACGAAATCTTTTGAGAATAAGGTTTGTTGCTGAGTTTCGTTGTTGCGATATAGCTCTCTTACACAGTCGGCTAACAAGTCTTCAGTAAATAATTCAGGTTGGAGTGCAATTTGTTTGGCTAAAATAGCTTTGAGTTCATCCTTGTAATATTTTCTTTCAATAGTGCGGACTAATTTGCCTTTTATCTTTTGGTTGGGATTTTGCAAGAGGTGGTCGTAGATGTAGGTTCCAACAGTTTTGTTAGAAAAATCGATATCGTGTTCAGTTTTCTTTTTGAGCAAATTCCAATCATTTTCATCAGGAGCTCTAAAAGAACGTTTTTCTTTACCGTCCTTATCTAACTTCACGGAGCCATCGTCGTTGAGGTCGGTAGTGACAATAAAGTCACGTGTTTTACCTTTCCAATCGTCTAATGGGATTTTACTTGTTCGGCGGTATATCCAACCATTTTCTAAATGAATAGCATACCAAATTTCTCCTTTTTTGTTAGGAGCCTCAGGCACTACATCTACTATATTTAGGGAATAAAAAGCAATCTCTTTATTAGGATTTTCAATTTCTTCCTCACCTCGCAGCTGGTAGTAGCCTCTTTTCTGATTGAAGTTAAGGAGAATCCAAGCTAATTCTTCTTTAGTAATTTTTTGAGAAAGAGCTTTTTTGCGAAGGTAGTAAATCGTCCAATCATAAGGAATTTTAGATTCTTCACCATTAGATTTTTGGAAGAACAACTGAGGTTGGTGTTTTCTGAAATCAGCCACCATCTCGTTGAAACTATTTGTAAAGAGAAATTTACCTTGGTGATAAGCTATTTTAGGCTCAGCCTCTCCAATAAACTTACCATATCTCTTGGTGAAATCTATTTGGTTATCATAGTGAGTAGGCAAAAAGCCTAATAGGTGAAGTACTCTATGAAGTCGCTCACGTCGGAGTAAATGTCGTTCTCTCAAACGGCGCATTCCCCGATGAGTAGTTCGGTCAGCCGTTTGAGAAACAGTGGTTCCTTCCTCAAAATTGCTTAACATTTTTGAATCCATAGGAATAATTCTACTCCCAGCAGCAATAATCTTTCCTAGTTTGTTTTCAAAATCTTGCTGTACAAGACTCCAACCCACAGAGTTTGAGCCTAAATCTAATCCAAGTATGCGTTTCATTGGTTTGTCATTTTGATTGAGCAAAGATAGTAAAAATGCTAAAACAAAGAAAATATTTTTAGTTTTTTTTTGATAATTAAAAAATAGTGCATACCTTTGTCGCACAATTTGAAAGCAATTCACAATAAGGATTATTCCGTTGTGAAAACACTCAAGGAAGCCTCACAACTATTATTGCTGCTGGGGTTTTCTTTTTTTATTCCTTATTTTTAGTGTCAATGAAGATGGTTACAGGGCCGTCATTGCAGAGGGAGACTTGCATCATAGCACCAAATTGACCTGTAGGCACAGGTTTGTTAAGAAGAGTTTCTACTTGTTTTACAAATGCCTCATAGATAGGAATCGCTACTTCGGGGCACGCTGCCTTAATATAGCTGGGACGGTTGCCTTTTTTGGTAGCGGCGTGTAAGGTAAATTGCGACACGATGAGCACCTGTCCATCTATGTCCTTTACCGAGAGGTTCATTACACTATTTTTGTCCTCAAAAACGCGTAAATTCACTATTTTAGCCGATAGCCATTCTATATCTTCCTTAGTATCGGCGTCTTCAACGCCTACTAATACGAGTAAACCTTTGGCTATAGAGGCTACCGTTTCTTTATCAATATCCACGGATGCGTGGGTTACTTTTTGAATGAGTGCTCTCATATTATTTTTAAAATTTAAATTCTCCCAAATTCAATACATTTTCCAAAAGAGACACAGATCACCCATTCCATTGTTTTATTAAAGAAATAGTGGTGCTCAGGTATATTGTTCAAAATAGCTATAATAACCTTATTTAAATCTTTAAAAGGAAATATATATGTTAAATTTGTTAAGTTATCACCTAAATAAATTACTTTTTCATCAAGGACTAACACAGTTGTTTGTATATCATCTATAAAAGACAAAATCTTATCTGTTTCATCATTTTTAAAGTCAAGCATTTTATACTCATTAAGGGCTTTAAAATCAATTCTACTACCTACAAAAGGAAAAGTTACATTGACATATTCAACGTAAAAATCAGAGTCTACAATTTGAAGTTCTTCATCTTTAATATGTTTTCGGAGTATTTTAGTAAGTTCTAAGTCATAGTAATTCGCTTTCATAAAGTTATTTCTTTAAAATGATAGGGGATGGGAGGTGATGTCTGAAAATCTCGGAGAGGCTCTGAGAAACTCTCAAACAAAAAAAGAGCAACTCGT
>NZ_BPUU01000021.1:0-36584 GCF_054772415.1 Capnocytophaga sp. HP1101 | reverse complement strand
AACCTTTTTTAGGACAGGACAACGAACAAAGAACGAAGGAATGACGAACAAAAGACGAAGGTAGAATAAACCTAAAACGAAGCTAAGATTTTATCAGGGTGCTTGTTGGGAAACAAGTAGCTACTTTTCAGTATTAGAAAAGTTGAAAGTGATATTATCTTAGCTCGTTTTTTATTGCAACGGTATGACAGGCTACAATAGCGGCTGTTTCGGTGCGCAAGCGTGTATTTCCTAATGAAATGGGTATAAATGATTGTTGCAAAGCGGTGCTGAGTTCTGCGGGTGAGAAATCACCTTCAGGACCTATGAGCACCGTAAGACGCTCAGGAAAAGGTGAGAGTGCGTGAGAGAACAACCGTTTTTCATTTTCTTGACAATGTGCTATATATTTAGCTGAACTATCTGCTTGCATTGCTTTGAAGAACTGAGCTGAGGCTACAGGAGCGTTCAGTTTAGGCAAATAGCATTGTAACGATTGTTTCATCGCTGAAAGGAGTATCTTTTCAAAGCGTTCTACCTTGATAGTAGTACGCTCAGAATGTTCGCAGATAATAGGAGTAATTTCATCAACGCCTATTTCGGTGGCTTTCTCTAAAAACCACTCATAACGTTCGTTCATTTTGGTAGGTGCCACTGCCAAATGTAAGTAATAAGGACGTGGAGGCTGAGGGGTAGATTTCAGTATAGACACTTCACATTGTTTGGGTGTAGCAAAATCTAACTGAGCTTCAAAAAGGAGTCCTTTGCCATTGGTAATGTGGAGTATATCGCCTACTTTTTTGCGCAATACTTTTACAATATGTTGGCTTTCTTCCTTATCAAAAAAGCAATTTGTATTACTTGAATGGAGGTTGGGGTGAAAAAATAATTGCATACTCATACTTTAATTTTCTTAGAAAAAATGGGCATTATTGGGGGACAAAGATACAACAAAATAAAAAAAAGTGTATTTTTTATTTTGTAATTATAAAATTTGCCTTACTTTCGCCCCGTGAAAAGTAATATTAATATGAAACGCGTAATAGTAGACTACAACAAACTAACTAATGAGATCCTCTCAATGTTGGTAGAGAAATACCCTGAAGGGTATACAGATGCAGATGTAATTCGTTTTAAAAACGCTAAAAATGAGACTGTTGATGCTTTGGAAGTACGTACTGATGACACTATTTATTTAGTGAAAGTAAGTACCCGATTGGCTGATACTATGGAAAACTTCGACGAAGATGATGACTTTATGAACAATGACGAAGATGATATAAGTGTAAGCAATTTGGATATACCGGACGATTCTTCTATAGACGACGAATAAAAAAACACTGAAAAGCGTATGATTACCGCTTATATTTCTTACCAAAATATTCGTTTTTTCTCTAAACTCATTACTGATTACGTAGGTGAGGAAGAAAAACTACGCCCGTTTTATCATAGATTTCCTACATTATTGGAATTTAAGGCACAGATAGAAGAGAAAGAGGCTAATTTTAGTCAGGAGAAACGAGATATTTTAGTCAGTAGCCTGAAAGAACAATACTCTGAGGTAAAAACTACCCCAAAAGTACTGAAAAATATAGAACTTTTAGCTAAAAGTAATACGTTTACCATTACTACAGGGCATCAGTTGAGCCTTTTTACAGGACATCTTTACTTCATTTTTAAGATAATTTCGGTGATTAATACTGCTAAACAGCTTACCGAAAAGTACCCAGATAATCATTTTGTGCCTGTATATTGGATGGCTACAGAAGACCACGATTTTGAGGAAATCAACCACTTTCACTTGAGCAATCGCACTCTCTGTTGGAATAGTGACCAAACGGGAGCGACGGGTAACTTCAGTACTGATACGCTTGAAGCGGTGTTTCAAACTTTTGATAGAGCTATAGGCTTGGGCAAAAACGCCGATGATTTGCGCACACTCTTCCGCGATAGCTATTTAAAACACAAAGATTTGGCATCGGCTACTCATTACTTAGTGAATGCGCTCTTTGAAGACTATGGAGTAGTGGTGATAGACGGCAACGACAAAGCCTTGAAAAGGGAGTTCATTCATTATATAAGCGATGATTTACTGCACAGTGTGGCGCATACTGAAGTAACTAAAAGTATTGCTGCTTTACAAACTGTAAATAGCTCTTACCCCGTGCAAGTGAACCCGCGTGAGGTGAATCTGTTCTACCTTACTGAAAAGGGGCGTCATCGCTTGGTGCGCACTGCTGATGGTTTTGAAGTGCACGACACAGACATTCGTTTTTCTGAGGAAGCTATTTTAGAGGAGCTCCACTCCTACCCCGAGCGTTTTTCGCCGAATGTTATCTTGCGACCGCTTTATCAAGAGGTGATATTACCTAATTTGGCGTATATTGGTGGAGGGGGTGAGATAGCCTATTGGTTAGAATTAAAAGGCTTTTTTGACAAGGAAAAAGTACCCTTCCCAATGCTGATGTTACGCAATTCGGCAATGTTTATTTCAGAAAGACAAGCCGAAAAACTGCAAAAACTACAGCTTTCAGTAGAAGATTTATTTCTAAAACCGGAAGACTTAAAGAATAAGAAAGTACGACAACTGAGCGAGTTTCCTATAGATTTTACTCCTGAAAAGGAATTACTACGCAAGCAGTTTGAGCATTTATACGAGTTAGCTAAACACACTGATGTTACTTTTGAGAGTGCCGTAAAAGCGCAAGAAGTACGACAACTGAAAGGCTTAGATAAACTGGAAAAACGTCTTTTAAAAGCTCAGAAAAGGAAGTTTGCTGAGGAATTGGAGCGTACTGTGTTTTTACAAAGTGAACTCTTCCCGAACGGAGCCTTACAAGAGCGTTTTTCTAACTTCACTGATTTTTACTTGGTAAAAGGGTCAGCGTTCATTTCTGAATTAGTAAAAGACTTTAATCCGTTTGATTTTAGGTTTGTGGTAATACAATGAAAATATTGTATCTTTGCACCCAAAATAACAAACAATGAAAAGTATTCTTGAAATAAGAGCCGACTTCCCTATACTCTCACGTACTATTCACAACAATCCTCTTATCTATTTTGATAATGGAGCTACTTCACAAACACCTATTCAGGTGGTAGATGCTATTGTGCATTACTACAGTTATCAGAATGCTAATATTCACCGAGGAGTGCATACTCTCAGCCAAGAAGCTACCGATGCTTACGAAGAAGCGAGAAAGAAGCTACAACACTACTTCAATGCCCGCAAAAGCTCTGAAATTCTTTTTACTGCAGGTACTACTCACGGTATTAACTTAGTGGCTAACGGTTATGGTGCACTAATGCAAGCAGGCGATGAGGTGATTATTTCGGCTTCAGAGCACCACAGCAATATAGTTCCTTGGCAGTTGGCTTGCCAAAGGAGTGGTGCGACTTTAAGGGTAATACCGATGAATGAAAAGGGTATTTTGGATATGGAAGCGTATAGCCAACTGCTGAATAAACGCACGAAAGTGGTTTGCGTACAGCACGTATCAAACGCGTTAGGCAATATTCACCCTATAGAAGAAATCATAGAAAAAGCGCACCGCGTAGGGGCAGTGGTATTAGTAGATGGAGCTCAAGCAGCTCCACATATGCAACCCGATATGCAAGCTCTTGATGTTGATTTCTATGCTGTATCAGCCCATAAAATGTATGGTCCTACGGGCATAGGAGCACTATATGGCAAAGAGGAATTGTTATTACAACTTCCGCCTTATCAAGGAGGGGGGGAAATGATAAAAGAAGTGCACTTTCAGGAGAGCACTTATGCTGATCTTCCTTATAAGTTTGAAGCGGGAACTCCTAACATCTGTGGAGGTATTGCTTTTGGAACTACAATAGATTATATACAACACTTGGGGATAGAGCATATTGCAGCACACGAACATAAGCTGTTAGCATATGCGATTGCTAAGTTGCAAAACATAGAAGGTATTACTCTTTATGGCAATGACGATTTGAGTAAACGCACTGCTGTTATATCATTTAACCTGCGGGGTATTCACCCTTATGATGTAGGGGTTATTCTTGACCAAATGGGCATTGCTGTACGCACGGGACACCACTGCGCTCAACCTATTATGGATTTCTATCATATTCCAGGTACAGTTCGTGCCAGCTTTGCTGTATATAATACTATTGAGGAGATAGATATCTTTGTAGAAGGCGTAAAGAAAGCTCAAAGAATGCTAAGCTAATTGCTTTACTAAAATAAATATTACACTTTTTCACTGAAAGAAGTGTTGATATCAAAGATTTCTTGTAGTAATTGCTCGGTATACTGAGTATACAGGGCGAGGGTTTGAGAGGTAACATCCTCTTCTCTCACTTTGTCGATATAAGTATGAAAAGGCAAAAGCCCTTTTTGCAAGCGCTTGAACGATAGATTGGCAACTCTCATTGGTTCGTCAATCTTAAAATGTTGGGTGAACATATAAGCATAAGTGAGCAACTGGAAAGCCTTGCCGTACTTAATGTCGGTAATAAGACTCTCCCAATCCTTAATACGTACATCGTTGGGCTCTACAATACCTGTTTTATAGTCGATGATATGTAGCTTTCCGTTACGTCTATCCACACGGTCGATAATTCCTTTGAAATTAACAGGGAAAGGCAAGTGAGGCGTTTGGAAAGGCACTTTTATCTTCTCTTCCAAATATAGAGGAATAATTTCAGTGCCGTTCTTTATCTCGGCGAGCTCCAAAGCTAAGAAACTGCGTACGTATTTTTCAATTACATTAAAAATAAGCCAGTTCTTACCTGTCCTAAAATCAGTACTTCTATACTCTTCTTCAAAGCGACGTTCAATGGTAGGGACTACCAAAGGTTGCATCTTTTTGATGTTCTCCTGGGTGAGTACTTCATTTAAAAACGGACAGTATAAATCTTCTAAAGTACCGTGCACAATATTCCCAAAAGTACGGGCTTCCACTGTTTCTTCGACCTCTCTTTCTTCGTATATGTGCAGTACATTTTGCTGGTAGAAGGTCATAGGGTTACGGATATAGGTAGTTAAAGCAGAAGGCGAGATACCTTTTTCGGCAAGTGCTTTGAGAGACTCAATAACGGATTCGGTTTTGGCAATAGTGAGTGGAGAAAGTACTGCGGGGTATACCTCAGGAGCTTTGATTTGGTGTACTACCTTATGAGTAGGAATTTTCTCGGCTAAGAGTTGAAGGATAAATCTACTTTTTTCCTTGTTTTTGAAGCCGTTCATCTCGGTATCATAGAACAAATATATTTGTTCAGCGCGTTGTAAAATACGGTAGAAGTTGTAGCTATACACCGCATCTCGTTCTTTGAAAGTTGGTAATCCCAACACATATTTCACATCGTAAGGAATGAGTGAATTATCACTTTTGCCCAAGGGAAGCACTCCTTCGTTCACCGAGGTGATAATCACGCGTTTGAAATCCAAACTTCGGCTTTCAAGCACTCCCATCACTTGCAAGCCTTCCAAAGGTTCACCACGGAAGTTAAGTGCGCTCTTCTGCAAGACGTCCAAATAAAAATGATAAAGCGTTTTCACCGTGTCAATATAGCTGTACTGCTCTTGCAACTGCTTGAGCTGGTTAAAGAGTTGGTAAAAGCGATAAGCGTACTCTTGAATGAGGATATGTGTGTTATTCTCGGTGTTAAGTTGTTCTTTCAGTCGATAAATCAGCACAATGGCATTATCAATAAGTGTAGTAACAAACGATTTACCGCTTCCTTCGGGGAAAAGCAATCTGAGCATTTTGCAGTCAGTATCCGTGATATCCTCAATTTTCTCGACCGCTTCAAACAGCTTTTTATGGGTGATATAAGTGAGGTTGTGTGTCTTGATATACTGTGAAATCTCCCTTACCACATTTTCACTAAGCAGGGTGTGCAAGAAAGGTTGCGAGAGCAGGTTCAGTATATCCTTATGATAAAAACTACTCTTAGAAAGCTGTAACCGGAAATAAGCCACAAAAAGGTCGTTCAGTGGAGTTTGTTGCAAGGGGTAGCCCATTGTGATATTCACGCTTGTTTTGGTTTGTACAGCTTGCAGAACGGGTATGAGTAAGTTCTCATCGGCGATGATGAGCGCTGTACTTTCCAATTCGTTGGTAGGGATATTTTTGAGTAGTTCAGCTACACTATGTGCCTGATTGATACTCTTAGGCACCCCTGTAAGGTAAAGTTCCTTTTCTTTTTCGTAATTACTTTGGATAAACTTAGGCGTATGTGTTTCATAATAACGCCAATTTTTCAGATATTTGCGCAAAAAGAAGCCAGCATCGTGGGTAGAGTTATTTAGGAAATACGTATCTCCGTCCCAATAGATTTCACCCCCTATATCCATTAATATCGACTGAATAATCTTTTGTTCAGCTTCTGACAGTGCATTGAAACCTACAAATATATGAATAGTATCAGCCTGTGTTTGAATGTATTCAGGGAGTTTTTCTACTGCTTTTTTAGCAATAAAACCACCATAGCCCTTGCCAAGTTCGTCGAGGCGTTTGTTAAGAGCAAAATAGTAATCGCCCAGAGTATTCCAGAACTCCAAGTGTTTCTTTTGCATATCGGTAAGTTCTTTGTCAAATCCCGACCAGTGCTCAGCTTCTTTGAGGGCGTGGATATAAGGGAATAACTTATCTGGTTTTACTAAATACTGGTCGATTTCACTAAAGTCTTTGAGAGCCGTTTGCCCCCAGCTGAGGAACTCCTCAAAAGTATCAGGGCTGTCTTTACAAGTGGTTTTATAGCAGTCGTAAAACTCGAAGAGCAAAGACAAATTGCTGATAGACTGCACCCCCGAGATACGTGTAAAAAGGTCAGCAATGCCGATGAACTCAGGGGCAATAGTCGCGTGCTTCACCTGCTGGGCGAAGTGCTTTTTGAGGAAGAGAGCAGGGCGTTTCCCTGTAGTAACAAACAGGAGACGCTCCGCCTGATCGGAATAGTTCTCTAAAACATCGGTAATAACTTCTTGTAAATAAGACATTTGTTAATTTTTCAATTTGCTAATTAGCTCTCATTCCCCGAACGGTGACAACCTGGAAAAGCAATTTTTATATTATTTTCTAAATTCTAAAAAAGAAGGATGAGAACGGTGGCGGTCGTGATGACTCTTTTTGTTTTTATTTTTAGAGAGTAATTTTACATAGCCCGTAAAAGCTAACAAAAGTAATGTCCCAAAGACATAGCAGGCTATTTGGGCGGGTAGAGATAAATCGGTTGCCTCATAAGCTGTAACTAAAAGGACTATTGCAAAACTGAGTATTGCTATTGGGATACTGATAAAGAAAAGTACAATGATTAACATTCTCTTATAACGCGTCATATCTTTGCCTAATACATAAAGTAGTAATCCCACAAATAAAAAATCAAAAAATGCGGCAAAGAAAATCATTACAGATAGCATTTTATAGAAACCACTTCTATCTACTATAAAGACATTCCCAGTAGAGGGGTTGTAGTCTACTTTACAATACATTGCTTTCTCCTTGTAAGAATATAAAGTATTGTAATGTTCAGCTTTCTTTGTAATTGTGTCTCCTTGATTTGCAACAAATTGAACAATAGGAAGTTTTACAGTAATAGTTCTGCTACTGCTACTGTGTTTGTGAGTTTTTGTTTTCTCTCTTGTTTCATATACAAAATCTACAACTTTGGCATTGTAAGTTTCACTTTTATATAAGTCTTGAACATATCCCAAAATAGCTATAGGGAGCAAGACTGCTGCAAAAGTAATCATTGATACTACTCCAAACCCAATAAGATAAATAAATATTCCTGATTGAGGATGAAAACGCTTCACTGCGTAATAAGTCAGCACAAAGCATATAATAAGAAGGATATAAAACAGTGAGGAACTCATATCTTTTTATCAAGACACATACAATAATTATTTTATTTATTTTCTACGAAATGATATCCGGTTAAAACCACTTACACGACGTGCTTCTTCTTTTATAAAAAAGACATATACTACTGAAGGAATAAGCATCAATACTCCCCAACCCATAGTATCAAAGTAGGAAACATAGCCATATATGCACAAGCCTATTCCTATTACAAAAGAAATCAACGCTATTAGTTGTGGTATTTTTGAGGTTTTGGCGTAGAAATCGTTGGGTTGATATTGGTGTGAATAATTGCAGTTTTTACAAGTAATTTTCTTGTATTCTCCTTCTTGCATTGCAAACTCTACACGCGTTGTAGCCTCAGTAGTACAAGAGTTCTCATAGCCACAATTTTTTCATTTCAAATAGACCCTCATTATTTCCTAATTCCCAAATTTTCTAATATGCTAATTTCCTCATTTCTTCAGCAAGCGCACGCCCATATAGCCTAAAGGCAAAGCCATTATTCCGAGATATAACGCGTGGCGTATCACTACTTCAGGTTGGTAAACTGCTACTACAGCCAAGCCAAAAAGGGCTCCCCCTAAATGAGCAGCGTGACCTAAGTTGTCACCTTGCTGCGGATTAAACATCATAAATACCGAATAGCCAAAGTATAAAGCTCCAAAAAGCCACCCTGGTAGGAAGTTTACGCTCAACTCGGTAGGGTACAAGGCTATCGCTGCAAAAATAATACCCGACACAGCTCCCGAAGCGCCTATAGCCGAGTAATAAGGCTGCCTGCGGTAGATACGTAAACTAAAGATACTACCCAATAGCATCGAACCAAAGTAGATGAACAAAAACATTAGGTTACCCATAGAGCCAATAATCACTCCTTGAAAAAAGTAGAGTGAAATCATATTAAAGATGAGGTGTTCCCAGTTGGCGTGCAAGAAACCTGAAGATAGCAAACGTACATAATCGCCTTTTTGCACCGCCCCTACATTGAATTTGTAGCGGTTGAAAAAGGTAAGATTATTGAATCCATAATAACTTATCGCTATAGTTGTGAGAAGAATAATAATAAAAGTGATATTCATAAGTTCCATATTTTAAATCCACAATAAAATAGTGAGTACTACAGCAAAGATAAGTACCAACGGCATACAGAACTGCAACCATTGCTTATAGTTGATATTCACCATTGCCAGCGACGGCAAAATAAGCCCTGTAGGAGTGATGAGCCCCATAATACCCATCCCAAAAAGATAAGCATTCACCACACTGTGCCCTTCTACGCCTACTACCGACGCTAAAGAACCTATAATAGGCATCGTGAGCACAGCCATTCCTGAGGACGAGGCGATGAACAAGCTCAACACGGCAAATACTAACATCAGCATTGGCAAAAAGACCATTGGCGACATTCCCTGTACCAAGTCAGTAGCGTAATGCAGAATAGTACCCGATATTTGTCCGTCGTTCAGTATAAACGAGACACCTCTGGCTATCCCAATGATAAAAGCCACGCTCAATAAATCACGTGCCCCTGTCATAAACTGATGAATAAACTGCTGTTCACTGCTACGTTGCAAGATAGCCATCACAATAGCCGCTACGAGAAAGATAGCAGTCATTTCTTGAAACCACCATTCCCATTGCGAAACACCTATGATCATCACTACAAACGAAAGAGCAAACACTATGAGTTCTATCTTGGTAGAAAGCTTGAGCGAAGAAGTTTTCTCTGGAGTGTTAGACGCGTATATTTCAGGGAGAGCTACCCCATACACGAGCGATTTTTCGGGGTGTTTGCGCACTTTTTCGGCATAGCGTATAATGTAAACAATACTAATGAGCACACACACCGCTAAGGCAATCACCCTAATACCTAAACCCGAAGTCCAATCGACCCCCGCAGCATCTGAGGCGATAATCACCGCAAACGGATTGGTAGTCGATGCCATTGAGCCTACATTAGAACCTATATAAATCACCGCCAAAGGCACCATTAGGTCATAACCAGCTGCCAAGAAGATAGGCACTAACATCGGGTAGAAAGCAAGAGTTTCTTCGGCTAAGCCAAACGACGTACCTCCCAGTGCTAACAAAGTAGTGAGCAATATGATAAGAATCCCCTCGCGCCCTCTAAGCCGATGTGCCAAATAGCCTACCCCCATATTCAGTGCTCCCGAACTGTTAAACACCCCTATAAAACCTCCTAATACCAATACAAAGAGAATCACATCCACAGTGTCGTAAATGCCTTGTATAGGTGCAAAAAGCACTGCTTTAGCCCCTTGTGGGTGCGACTCAGTCCGCACGTAAGTGTTAGGAATAGAGATAGGCTTCTTGATTTTCTCCTCTTTAAATTTAGCCAACTGAATGTGAATGCCCAGAACGTTCAGCTGTTCTTGAGTTGCTGGCAGGATATAGGTACTATCAACCGAGTGAACCACAAAAGTATCTTGCGATTTGTCGTATTGTAGCGTGCTGTAAGAACCCGAGGGCAACAGAAAAGTAAGGCTGACAGCCAACACTATCACCAGCATCAGTACGGTGTAAGGAGTGGGAAACTTCAGTTTTTTCATTGGTCTTTTAGGGTAATCCGTGAGGTTATTTCTTTAGTTTTTATATGTATTTGTTCAAACAGTTAGAAGCTACAATTTCTATATAGCTATCATAACCGATAATAATATTTTCTATTCTCGGGCAAAGATACAACAAAAAACTGAATTACCAAGCATAGATATTAGTCCTCAAGTTAAATGTACAAAGTTTACTTTACAACATTTTAATTTCTTCTAGTTAAATTTTGTACCACATATCGACACCTAATATCCATTATTAATAGCATTATTCTTTACCTCTCCTCTGTTATCCCTTCGTCTTTTGTTCGCTGATGAGCCACTCATCCTTCGTCTTTTGTTCGTCATTCGTTCATCTGCCCCTGCGACTCGCACCGTCTTTTGTTTATCTTTGCGTCGCTACAGTTCCCCCTTTGGAGGGGGTTAGGGGGAGGTTCCCTTCGTCCTTTGTTCATCTTTTGTTCGTTCATTGTTCGTCTTTCCTTTGTCTTTTGTTCGATGTAGAGCCGATGTAGAGCCGATATAGAACCGATATAGAGCCGATGTAGAGCCGATATAGAACCATTCATTGTTCATCATAAGTTTGTCTTAGGTTCATCTTAACTTAAAATAAGCCTTGATTATCAATCTCTTTTCTTCACTAATCTTCAAAATTTACCAATTACACCCCCCTTTTTATATTCTTTTTCGTAATTCGTAATTCGTAATTCGTAATTATTTCGTACTTTTGTCGCCCAAAAACACATAATTCAAAACTCAACAAATGTCTAAACGTTATACCATTACGGCGGCTCTGCCCTATACCAATGGCCCTATTCACATTGGCCACTTGGCGGGTGTGTACGTGCCTGCCGATATATTTGCTCGCTACCAACGCCTGAAAAACAACGATGTAGCCTTTATCTGCGGTAGCGACGAACACGGAGTGGCTATCTCTATCAAAGCCAAAAAAGAAGGCACTACCCCGCAAGCAATTATCGATAAATACCACGCTATTATCAAGCAATCATTCACCGATTTTGGCATTTCATTCGACAATTATTCGCGTACTTCGGCTCCTATTCATCACCAAACAGCTTCTGATTTCTTCAAAAAACTCTACGAGCAAGGTGATTTTATCGAAGAAATATCTGAACAACTTTACGACGAAGAGGCTCATCAATTCCTCGCCGACCGTTTCGTTATCGGTACTTGCCCTAAATGTGGTAACCCTGAGGCTTACGGCGACCAGTGCGAGCGCTGTGGTAGTTCGCTCAACGCAACCGACCTCATCGACCCTAAATCGTCAATTACAGGCTCTAAACCTACCCTCAAGGCTACCAAACACTGGTTTTTACCCCTCAACCGCTATCAAGAGTTTTTGGAAAAATGGATTTTAGAAGGTCATAAAACTGATTGGAAACCCAATGTATACGGACAAGTAAAAAGTTGGCTTGACGATGAGCTCAAACCTCGCGCGGTAACTCGCGACCTCGATTGGGGGATTCCTGTACCCGTAGAAGGCGCCGAAGGTAAAGTGCTATACGTGTGGTTTGATGCGCCTATCGGTTATATATCCTCTACCAAAGAATGGGCAGAGCGCGAAGGTAAAGACTGGCGTCCTTATTGGCAAGACCCTGAAACACAGTTGGTGCACTTTATCGGGAAAGACAATATCGTGTTCCACTGCATCATCTTTCCTGCGATGCTCAAAGCCGAAGGTAGTTTCATTTTACCCGTGAATGTGCCTGCTAATGAGTTCCTCAACTTAGAAGGCAACAAGCTCTCTACCTCCAAAAACTGGGCAGTGTGGTTGCACGAGTACTTGCAGGATTTTCCTAATCAGCAGGATGTGTTGCGCTATACGCTCACCGCCAATGCCCCTGAAACTAAGGACAACGATTTCACGTGGAAGGACTTCCAAGCGCGCAACAACAACGAGTTGGTTGCCATTTTCGGGAATTTTATCAATCGAGTAGCAGTGCTTACACAGAAGTATTACGAAGGCGAAGTACCTGCCGCAAACGCTTTCAACGAGGTAGATACCGAAACCTTAGCACAAATTAAAGAGCTTACTAAAAAAATAGAACAATCATTAGAGCGCTATCGTTTTCGCGAAGCCCAACAAGAGCTGATGAATATCGCTCGCTTAGGCAACAAGTACTTAGCCGATGAAGAGCCTTGGAAACTCATCAAAACCGACCCTGAGCGCGTGAAGACCGTAATGTACATCGCTTTGCAAATCGCTGCGGCTTTGGCGGTTACCAGCGAACCATTCTTGCCATTCACTTCCGAAAAACTCAAACGTATATTGCAATTGGGTACTACCCCTTGGGAAAGTGTAAAGACCAATGCTACCAAGCTTCTCAAAACAGAGCATCGCATCGGTACTGCCGAATTGCTCTTTGAAAAAATAGAAGATGCTGCTATTGAAAAACAATTACAGCGCTTGGAGAATACCAAATTGGCTAACCAACAAGAAGCAAAAGCCAATGCCGAAATTGAGGTAGCTCCACAAAAAGAGCTCATCAGCTACGACGATTTTGCCAAAATGGACATCCGTATCGGTACCATTCTCGAAGCCGAAAAGATGCCTAAAGCCGATAAACTCCTTATTTTAAAAGTAGATACCGGCATCGACCAGCGCACCATTGTATCGGGTATTGCCCAAAGTTTTGCTCCTGAAGAGATTATAGGCAAAAAGGTAACCGTATTAGCCAACCTTGCACCACGCAAATTGCGCGGGGTAGAAAGCCACGGGATGATCCTAATGGTAGAAAACAGCGAAGGCAAATACACCTTTATCAATCCTGACGCTGAAGAAATAGCGAATGGAACAGAAGTAAAATAGGAATATTATAAAAGTAGGGTTATAATGTAACTCTACTTTTTTCTTTTTAAAATATCTATCATCACAGCAATGATGATAAGTACGACCCCTATGATGAGGTTTGTAGTAAGACTTTCTTGCTGAAATACCCAAATACTAATCGCAACAGCTACTACAGGTTCCATTACCCCGATAATAGCGGTGGGAGTGGAACCTATCATTCTAATGGCATAAATGAGCGTGATGATAGAAAGTAGGGTAGTTACAATACCAAAGGATACTAAAAAGAGGCTCATTTTCACTTCGGGGATAGGAAGCGCATTACCTGTAATAAACACTTTGGTAAGAAAATAAATTGAGGAGAAAAGTGTAGAATAGAAAGATACTTTGATACCCGAAGCAGCTATTTTACTCTTATTGACAATGAGCATATAGAGCGCATACGAAAGTGCCCCCAGTAGTGAAACACTAGCCCCTATATAGTTGATTGAAAAGTTAGTAACATCCTTTACACTGAGCAGAAAAACGCCTATCAGTACGATGAAAAGCGCTATAATAGTAGGGAAAGTAATGCGTTCGTTGAAGAAAATCCCCAATGCTAATGCTACGATGAGGGGATACATAAAGAAGATGGTAGAAGCAATACCTGGGGAAGCAAGTCGTAAGCTATAAAGAGAAATTCAGCTGAAAGGGCGTATAAAATTCCTAAAACGACAAAGAGAAAGACTTCGCGAGGAGCGATGCGCAAACTTTCTTTTCTATACAGAAGATAGCCTACAATAAAGAGACTCGCTGTGATAAAACGATAGAAAAGAGCTGCATCTACTGAAAAACCTTGTTGTTTGATAGGAATCATAAACAGCGGAATCATACCATAGGTAACCGCTGAAATAAAAGCAGCTAAATAGCCTTTAACTACATCTTTCATAATGAGTTTAGAAGAGTTGCTTTACATAAGGATAGTAGATAATCCCCAATATAATAGAGACAGGAATTACAGCAAAACCTACGCTGCCTGCAGCTACGTCCTTGATAATGCCAATTTTCTTGTGATGATCGGGGTGAATGAAATCGCATAGCTTTTCAACCGCTGTGTTAAGTCCTTCTACCGATAGCACTATAGCAATACACAACAGTTGTACAATCCATTCGTTGGTAGTGATTCCAAAACAAAAACCCAAAATTATCCACGCTAAAGAAACGAGGATATGCACCATTACTGGAGGTTCATTCCTTATCAAGTAAAACAAACCTTGAAATACATACTGTAAGCTTTTAAGTCTTTTTTCTATAAATTTCATAATTCTCTATATTGATTTACTTTTTAAATCTCATCCCGATCACGCCAAAAATGCCCTCACGAATGATGCTTTTATTCATTTTTGATTTTCCTTTAGTTCTATCGGTAAAAATAATAGGTACTTCAGTAATTTTAAACTTCTTCAAGTAAGCACGATACTTCATTTCTATTTGGAAAGCATAGCCTACAAATCTAACGGTGTTAAGGTCAATATTTTCTAACACTTTTCGGCGGTAGCACACGAAGCCCGCGGTAGGGTCTTTAATTTTCATTCCTGTAATCACCCTCACATAAATAGAAGCTCCATAGGAGAGCAAGATGCGTTGTAAAGGCCAATTCACCACATTTACCCCTTTCACGTAGCGCGAACCGATAGCTACATCAGCACCTTGTTCACAAGCTTCGTACAAGCGAAGGAGGTCGGTAGGGTTGTGAGAGAAATCGGCGTCCATCTCAAAGATGTACTCATAATTGCGCGCTAAAGCCCATTGAAAACCGTGAATATAAGCAGTACCTAAGCCTTTTTTCTCGGTGCGCACCTCTAAAAAGAGCCGGTTAGGGAACTCATTTTGCAAGGCTCGCACTTTATCGGCAGTACCATCAGGCGAATTGTCGTCTACAATGAGAATATGAAAACTATCGTTTTGGGCAAATACTGCCTTGATGATAGCTTCTATATTTTCAATTTCGTTATATGTAGGAATGACAATTAACAATTTATAATTAACAATTAACAAGCGGGCATACACAAAAACTTTGCCAAAGTAAAAATAGCGTGTCGTGCTACGACCTTTGGCAAAGTTTTTTATATTATATTTTATGAACTACATATCTCCCATTTCTTTGGAAAGTTCAGCATTCATAGCGCGATACACACCTGTTTCGAGTTTTTCGCGAATGGCAGAGAAAGCATCCAAAGTGCGATTGATATCCTCTTTGCTGTGAGAAGCTGTAGGGATGATGCGCAAGAGTATCATTCCTTTAGGGATCACAGGATACACTACTATAGAGAGGAAGATACCGTAATTTTCACGCAAGTCGTTCACCATTGCCATAGCTTCTGGGATGCTACCGTGCAAGAATACAGGGGTTACGCAGGTATTGGTATTCCCAATGTTGAAGCCACGTTCTTTAAGTCCGTTTTGCAAATGGTTTACATTATCCCACAACTTGTGTTGGAGTTCAGGCATAGTTTCCATCATTTCCAAACGTTTGAGAGCCCCTTTCACGTAAATCATTGGAAGAGATTTAGCGAACATTTGAGAGCGGAGGTTGTACTTGAGGTAATCAACTACCTTAGCATTGGCTGCAACGAAAGCCCCAATACCCGCCATTGATTTGGCAAAAGTTGAGAAATACACATCAATCTCATCTTGTACGCCTTGATGAACGCCAGTCCCTTCGCCGTTAGGGCCTAAGGTACCGAAACCGTGAGCATCGTCTACCAAAAGGCGGAAATTATATTTCTTTTTAAGAGCTACGATTTCTTTGAGTTTACCTTGTTCGCCACGCATCCCGAAAACCCCTTCGGAGATTACTAAGATACCCCCGCCAGTAGTTTCAGCTAATTTAGCAGCGCGCTCTAAGTTTTTCTCAAAGCTTTCCATATCGTTGTGCTGATAGGTGTAGCGTTTGCCAAAGTGCAAGCGCACCCCATCGATGATACAAGCGTGAGAATCAACGTCGTATACAATCACATCATTTTTAGTAACCAAAGCATCAATGATTGACACCATTCCTTGGTAACCGAAGTTTAGCAAATAGGCTGCTTCTTTGTGAACGAATTTAGCCAAACGCTTTTCGAGTTCTTCGTGCATAGTGGTATGACCACTCATCATACGAGCCCCCATAGGGTAGGCAGCACCATATTCGGCAGCAGCCTCAGCATCTACTTTGCGTACTTCGGGATGATTGGCAAGCCCCAAATAGTCGTTGATACTCCAGTTGAGGATTTCTTTGCCTTGGAATTTCATATGAGGGCCTAATTCACCTTCCAATTTAGGGAATACGTAATAGCCCTCAGCGTGGTCAGACCATCGCCCTATACTTCCTTTATTTGCATAAATATGCTCAAATAAATCTTTCATTATTTCTTTTTTATTTATTTTGTTAATTGATAAAACCTTGTTTTTTCATCCAGTCATCGCTGTAGATTTTGTTCATATAGCGAGAACCGTGGTCGGCGAGGAGCGCTATTACGATGCTGTTCTCATCAAAACGGCCTAACTCAGCATACTGTTTAACCGCTTGCATTGCTGCCCCGCTGGTATAGCCCATAAATAGGCCTTCAGTACGCGCCATTTCGCGAGCGGTGAGTGCTGCGTCTTTGTCGGTTACTTTGATGAATTCGTCAATCACGTCAAAATCAGTAGCCGTAGGGATGAGATTTTTGCCCATACCTTCTATTTTGTACGGATATACTTCGGCAGGGTCAAAGGTACGAGTATCGTGGTATTTCTTGATAGCCGATCCAAAAGCATCTACGCCAAGTACTTGTACTTTAGGATTTTGTTCTTTGAGGTAACGCGCAATGCCCGAAATGGTACCGCCAGTACCGCTACACACTACTACGTGAGTGATTTCACCTTGGGTTTGTTCCCAAATCTCACGACCTGTAGAAAGATAGTGTGCCTCGGGGTTCAATGGATTAAAATACTGATTGATGTAAACAGAATCGGGGATTTCGCTGTGGATGCGTTTGGCTACTTCGTAGTAAGAGCGAGGGTCATCGGGGGCGACATTGGAAGGGCACAAATGCACTTCTGCACCCAAAGCTTGGAGCATTTCCACCTTGTCGTGTGAAGATTTATCGCTAATGGCAATGATACAACGATAGCCACGGAGCGCGCTAATCATCGCTAAGCTGTAGCCCGTATTGCCTGAACTGGTTTCCACAATGGTGCTACCAGGTTTGAGTAGCCCTTTGCGTTCAGCATCTTCAACGATGTATTTAGCGACTCTATCTTTAGCCGAATGGCCTGCGTTAAAAGCTTCGAGTTTAGCAAAATAACGACCTTTAAGGCCTTTGGTAATTTTGTGCAATTCCAACAGAGGAGTATTGCCTATGAGTTCGAGTAGACTGCTATGTACGTTCAATGATTCGTCTATTTTCATTGGTTGTTTGCTTTATTTTGAGTGGCAAAGGTACAAATAATTTGCTAATTAGCAAATTTGTTAATTAGCAAATTTCAATCAATTTCAATGAGCCCTTGAAAGTTGAGTTTGTAGGGTTCATCTTTGTATAGGGGAAGGCTCTCATCAGTTGCGTTGGAGAGGCCTACGCCTGCGTAAAAAGTACGAGCGTTGTGAGCTTCAGCGTGTTTGCGCACTACTTCCATAAATACGATATCGTACTGGGTAGGGTCGTCGCCATAAGGCACTGCTCGCACGATGACAAAGTACTTGTTATTGTTTTTATCAACGCACACAAACTGAGGGTCACGCTTGAGCTGGCTATTCACCAATAGGAATTCCCATTGTAGTTCCTTTTGCAAGGCTTCACCTACAATGTTCATTGCTAAGTTATGGAGTTCTTGTCCTGAGAGAGGTGTCATTAGTTTTTGCTTATCGTGCTACGACTTTGCTAATTGTTCCAAGCCATATACTATCAAATCTTCCACTACTTTTTTAGTATCTTTTGTAAAAGTACCTGTAGGGCGATTGGCAATGATCGCATTGAGAGAAACAGCTTGATGTCCTAAAAGTTTTGAAAGCCCATAAATGGCTGAAGTTTCCATTTCGAGGTTCGTCATACGGTGGCCATTGTGATTGAAGCTGTGGAGCTTGTCGTTGAGATCGGGGTCTTGCACGGGCAAGCGCAACACGCGACCTTGAGGACCGTAGAAGCCAGGAGCTGTACCCGTAATTCCCTCAAACACACGATCGGTAAGGAGGCGTTTTTTGAGCTCTTGACCGCAAGCAATGATATACGGGCGACCTTTGAGCAGATTCCAATTGGTGTGGGCTATAAAGGCATCTTCCATAGCGATTTCGCGCACCTTAGGGCTATCTTTATAGGAGTGGAACATATTGTCCATACCCAATCCGTGAGAGGAGAGCACAAAGCTATCTACAGGAATATCAGCTTGCAAAGATCCTGAGGTGCCAAAGCGCACGATATTGAGTGAGGTGAGTTGTGCTTTAGGCTGGCGTGTATGCAAATCAATATTGGCAAGTGCATCGAGTTCGTTGATCACGATATCGATGTTGTCAGGGCCAATACCTGTAGAAATTACAGTGAGGCGTTTACCTTTGTAAGTACCTGTATGGGTGCAGAATTCGCGTTTTTGGGTAGTGAACTCTATAGTGTCAAAATAAGCACTCACGCGAGGTACGCGGTTAGGGTCGCCTACCAAAATGATGGTATCGGCAACTTGTTCAGGTAAAAGGTTGATGTGGTAAATACTACCATCGGGATTTAAGATAAGTTCAGATTCTTTGATCATAGTATGGTGGTTTTTTAATTCTAATATATTATTACTTACTGTATCACTTAATTTATTGTATTATTTTGTTCAAATAGCTTTGGATGACTGGTTTACACTCATTATTAAACAATTGTTCTAACTTATGAATTTGCGAATGTAAATCTAAATTGCTTTCATCAGTTACTTTATTTAAATAAATAAGTATTTCAGATTCTCGTTTGGCATTTATTTGTGCAAACATACTTGTCATTTTGTGAGCTATTGCTTTAATACCTTTGTAATCCTTATTATCGGCATAGATTTTTAGGTTTTCTAAGTTGGTATCAGTTTCGGCTAAAAAGTGTTGATAGATATTAACAATTCCTTCTATATCATCTCCCATAAAGTTTTCTAATACCTCAGGAGTGTATCCTCCTGTGGTTGCATTATCAGTTAAAATAATTGTTTTTTGTTCTACTTTAGTATCGAGTTTAGGGAAAAAGATTTTTAGCTTTTCATAGAACTGCTCAGGGGTGAATGGTTTAGGCAAGATACCTGAGAAACCACTCTTAGTATAGAAACTTTCGGGCACATCACGCCTACCGGTAATAGCTAATACCGGAAGTGGATTGTTCTTATACTGTTCGTTAAAGAGCGTTACAAAGTGGAAGCCATTCATTTCGGGCAATTGTATATCAGTGATGACCAAATCGAAATTAAAGTTAGTCATTTGGGTAAATGCATCTTTACCATTATTAAATGTAATAGCGTTAATATTCTTCTGTCTCAAGAGTTCTTCGATAAGACTAAGGATAGAGAAATCGTCATCAATTACTATAATTGTAATTTTATTGGCGGGCTTGTTTGAGGTAATAATTTGAGGAGCTTTAGTACGCTCTACTACTTTTTCGGCTAAGAAGCGCAAAGTAAAGGTACTACCCTTACCTTCATTACTCTCTAAATATATCTTACCTCTGAGCAGATGCGCTAATTTTTGAGAGATGTGCAAGCCTAAGCCAGAACCTCCATAGCGTTTAGAAATCTCATCATTGGCTTGAGTAAACTCATCGAAGATATGTTCTTGCTGTTCTTTTTTGATACCAATACCTGTATCGGTAACAGCAATACCTATTTCATATACATCGTTGCTTAACGGACGTGCATCGGCTTGTATGTGCACATTACCGCGTTCAGTAAATTTAAAGGCATTAGAGATGAGGTTATACAATATCTGTTTCACGCGATAGGCATCACTTGAAAAGTTGAGATTGTTTACCGTTTCGGAGAATGTGAAGGTGAGGTTTATTTCCTTAGTTTTATAGGCTGATTTCACATTATTGGCTACCTCATCAATAATTTCAGCGGTATTGAAAGGAACTTTTTCAACAGATATTTTTCCTGCCTCGATACGAGTATAATCTAATAGTTCATCTACTAATTTAGAAATATATTCTGACGAATACTTGATGTGTGAAAGATAGTTCTTACCTTTATCGGAAATTTTCTGTTTGCTAAGGAGCTCAGAATATCCGACAATAGAACTGAGTGGCGTGCGCAAATCGTGGCTTACCATAGAAATGAGTTGCTCGCGATTTTTGAGCAGGTTATACGTTTTTCGGTTAGCTGTTTCGAGTTTGCGACGGTAACGTTGAGAGGTGACAAAATCATTGATAATCACGATAGAAGAAATGGCAATAATACCCAAAGCTACCAAAAAGGCAAGCATCAATAGGTTCTTACTATTTTCAAAAATGGCTCGGCGCTCTTGACTGAGTTTTTGAGAATTAGCTAGTACTTCTTCTTCAAAATTATGTAATAAATCATCAAGCTTTTGCGATAAGCGTACATCGTTCTGCCAAAGGTTTTGCATTCGCTCATTAATTTGGCTTTTAGACTCTTGCGTATCTTCATTTACCTTATTGAGCAGGGTAAGGGTTTCCATTACTACCTTATCGAACTTCGTGTTTTTAAAGGTTTTTGGAATCTTGATATTCTTATATTTCTTTAAGATAGAAGCGATATCGGTAGCAGGAACAGGGGTATATTCTTTATTTCTACGTCGGGAATAGGATTTATTATAGACTTCATAACCTAAATAGGGTTCTAAACTGGAGAGCTTACTAATAGCACTTCGGATAATGATGGAAGTACTATCGCTTTCTTGAAAAGCTTTTAATTCTTGCAAGTTTTCACTTTTAAGATTTAGCAAAGAGCTGATGGTATCGAGAGTTAAAAGTTGTCTTTCAGAAGTAATATCACGGCGAAACTTGAGCACTTCATTTTGTACAGTAGCATTTTTCTCTAAGAAAACTTGAAGTGCTTCTTTATCATCGGTGCGTATAGCTACCCTTCCTGCACTTTCAGTATCGTTCATCAGAGTGAGTATCTTGCTAATTTGGATAATTTTATTTCTATCTTGCTGGTTAATTTCTTCTTGATGTGAGAGTTTTTGTATTTCCATATACACTACATATCCTGCGACAATAGACACGCAGATGAGTAATACATAGCTTACAATAACTTTCAGAGTTACTTTGTTTGACTTCATTTTGAGTATTTTAGTGCGTAAAAAGACATTTATTAACCGACAAAAGTACGACTTTTTTTTAAATGTACAACTATAATGGAAAAAATCTATACTTTTAAGAGGTAAAAGATAAAAAGGGGCGAGCCACACAAGCAGTCTTAGCACGACAGGCGAGCAGATAAAGTTTGAATAAACAAGTTATGGATAAAAAATAATAAAAACATCCCCCCTATTCACATACTCCGCTCTCGCGGACTACCTTCAAAGGGGGAGTGTAGCGAAGCAAAGACGAAGGATGAACGAACAAAAGACGGTGCGAGCCACACGGGCAGTCGTAGCACGACAGGCGAGCAGATAAAGTTTGAACAAACAAGTTATGGATAAAAAATAATAAAAACATCCCCCCTACCCCCCTTCAAAGGGGGAGTGTAGCGACGCAAAGACGAAGGATGAACGAACAAAAAACGGTGCGAGCCGCACGGGCAGATAGATAAAAGACGAACAAAAGACGAACAAAAGACGAACAAAAGACGAAGGAAGAACGAACAAAAGACGAACAAAAGACGAACAAAAGACGAAGGAATGACGAAGGAATGACGAAAGTAACCTCCCCCTATCCCCCTCCAAAGGGGGGAGTGTAGCGAAGCAAAGACGAGGAAAGGACGAACAAAGGACGGTGCGAGGTCGTAGCACGACAGGCGAGTAGATAAGGAAGAGACGAACAAATGACGGTGTGAGGTCGTAGCACGACAGGCAGATAATAAACAAAAGATGAAGAATCAATGGCGGTAAACTGGAGTTATAGTTAAACAAAAATAAATTGCAAATAAATGGACTTATTTTTCAAAAACAAATTAGCATTTAATCTTACACATACAGAATAAACAACTGATTATCAGTGTGAAGAACTTTGACAAAGTTTGAAACTTTGGCGAAGCGTAAGAGGCAAATTTGCAAAGCAATTCTGATAGACTATAAAAACAAGAAATAAAATAATTATTCGACAATTCATTGCTAATTGTTAATTATTTCGTATCTTTGCCGTCAGAAAATATAATCATAAAACACTATGAAAATAGCTAAAAAAATATTGAAATGGGGAGGTATTAGTTTGTTAATCCTCATTATTGCAATGATTGCTATTCCGTTTTTCTTTAAAGATACTATTAAGGAAAAGGTGATTGAAATGGCAAACGAGAACCTAAAAGCGAACATTGGATTGCAAGATGTAGATATCAGTTTGTTTAAGAACTTCCCTAAGGCACGCGTTACGCTGAACGATTTTGTTTTGGTGAACAAAGAGCCTTTCGCAGGTGATACGCTTTTTGCAGCTAAACATATAGACGTAACCCTCAGTATCAAAGATTTGTTAGCGGGCAACTACAACTTATTGGGAGCTAATGTGAAAGACGCTTCGGTGTATATCCACCTGAATAAAGAAGGCGATGGCAACTATGATATTGCAATTCCATCGGATAAGCCTGAAGAAGAGTCTGCCCCTATCAAGCTGGATATTCAGCAATACAATGTAGAAAATTTGAAATTCACTTTCAAAATGGACGATGGCGACCTCTTTATGGAAGTAGCGGACATTCAGCATAGTGGGAAGGGGAACTTTGCTGAGGAAGTGTTAGACTTGGACACTCAAACCAAAGCCAATGTAACGTTTGCAATGGGCAAAAGTACTTTTATGAAGCAAGTGCCCATCACCTTGCAAGCTATTTTAGGTATTGATCTGAAAAACCAAAAGTACACCTTTAAACAAAATAAGGCTACGGTAAATCGGCTTGATTTGGTATTTGATGGCTTTATTCAGTTATTGGACGAAGGGCAACACTACGACCTCACTTTTAGTACGCCTACCAATTCATTCCAGAACTTCTTAGCACTAATTCCTGAAGAGTATTCTAAAAGTATAGAAAACGTAAAGACTACGGGAAATCTGACCCTTAAAGGTTTTGCTAAAGGAGATATGGTAGGTGATAAAATCCCTACTTTCGGACTTGAAATGTATGCCGATAACGCTTCGTTTAAATATCCTGATCTTCCTAAAACGGTGCGCGATATTACTATTGACCTAAAGGTGAACAACGCGACTGGTATTACGAACGATACTAAAGTGAACCTCAACAAGTTTACAATGAGTATTGACCAAGACCATTTTTCGGCTCGTGCCAATGTGAGCAACGTGGTAGTGAACCCATTTGTGGATATGGCTGTAAAAGGGACTATCAACTTGGCAAACCTATCGCAAGCGTACCCTATTTCGTTAGACAAGAAGTTAGCAGGGATATTGCGTGCCGATGTGACGACCCAATTGGATATGAAATCGGTAGAGGCTAAGAAATACCAAAATATCAAAGCGCAAGGAAGCCTTTCGCTTTCTCAGTTTGTATATGCTGGTGAGGAGTTTGTAAAACCTTTTCATATTGATAATTTGAACGTAGCCTTTAGTCCTTCGCACATCGGGCTTTCAAAATTTGATGCTCGTACAGGCGATAGCGACTTGCACCTTACAGGAACAATAGACAATTTATATGGCTTTGCTTTCAGAAAGGAAATCCTGAAAGGGAACTTTAATCTATCGTCTAACAAGTTGGTTGTGAACGATTTTATGCAACCTGCCAGCCAGCCATCTGCTTCTGCAAAACAAGAGACTAAAGAGGCTCCTAAAACAGGGAAAGCACCTACACAAGAAGCTGCTATAAAAGTACCTGCTTTCTTGGACTGCTCGCTTACGGCTAAAGCAAATACTGTGTTATACGACAATTTGAAATTGAGCAATGTATCGGGCAAACTGATTATAAAAGACCAAAAAGTAACTTTACAGAATTTAAAATCGGATATCTTTGGAGGTAATATAGCGCTTGCGGGAGATGTATCAACCAAAGAAAAAACACCTACCTTTGACGTAGACTTGAACCTGAACCGACTTAATATATCAGAGGCTTTTACGCAAATTACTATGCTTGAAAAAATAGCGCCTATTGCAAAAGCTGTACAAGGAAAAGTAAACACGGTTATCAACGTAAAAGGAACTTTGAAAAACGATTTGACACCTGAAATTAACAGTATCTCGGGCGACTTGTTTGCTGCGCTTATCGACTCTAAGATTGACAGTCACGGCTCTCCCCTACTCTCGGCTTTAGACAGCCAGTTTATAGGTTTGAATTTGGCTAATCTGAACCTTAAAGATGTGAAAGCAGCGGTTGATTTTGAAGACGGCAAAGTGAAAATTAAACCTTTCACTATCAAGTATAAAGATGTAGCCATAGAGGTAGCAGGTTCTCACGGTTTTGACCAACAGATGAATTACAAGCTTACCTTTAATGTGCCCCCACAAATGTTAGGCAAAGAAGCAGAAGGGCTATTAGCAAAGCTGACTCCTCAGGATCAGAAAAAGATTAGCAACTTACCTGTAGTAGCAACTGTAGGAGGTACTTTCAAAAAACCACAAGTGAGCACTGATGCCAAAACGGTAGTAAAGGATTTGGCTACCCAAATAGCGAAAAACCAAATCAACAGTCTTACAGCTAAAGGTACTGATGCCCTACAACAAGCCTTAGGAGGCAAAACCAGTTCGGGCACAGCGGGCGAAGTAACCAAAACTGTTGGTGGACTGATGAAGAACAAAGACAGCACCGTGACCAAAGTGAAGGAAAAAGCGAAAGAGGAGGCTAAAAAAGAAGCAAAGAAACAAATAGGCAATTTCCTTAAAGGCTTAGGTAAAAAAGAAGGGGAAGAACAAAAATAAAATTAATTGAATTATATATGTATAAAGTAGTACTTTTACGCCACGGACAAAGTGAATGGAACAAGCTCAACCTATTCACAGGGTGGCAAGATGTAGATTTAACCGAGCAAGGTGTACAAGAAGCACGCGAAGCAGGACGTGTAATGAAAGAAGAAGGCTTTAAATTTGATGTTGCCTACACTTCAGTGCTCAAAAGAGCTATTAAAACCTTGAACAACGCTTTGGAGGCGATGGGCGACCTTTGGGTACCTACTCACAAAAGCTGGAGACTTAACGAAAAGAGCTACGGAGCATTACAAGGCTTAAACAAGGCTGAAACCGCTGCTAAATACGGTGAAGACCAAGTGCTTTTGTGGAGACGCTCTTACGATGTACGTCCACCATTTATTGAGGAATCGGACGAACGTCACCCATCACACGACCGTCGTTACGCTGCGCTTACTAAAGAGGAAAAAACAGCGGGCGAGAGTTTGAAAGACTGCTATGACCGTATGTTACCTATTTGGTTTAACGAGATTGCACCAGACATTAAAGCAGGCAAGAGCGTAATTATCGCCGCTCACGGTAACAGCTTACGTTCGTTGGTACAATACCTTGACGGGCTTTCAGAGGAGGAAATCTTGAAACTCAATATCCCTACTGGGGTACCTTTGGTTTACGAGCTTGATGCTAATTTGAAGCCTATCAAACACTATTATTTAGGTGACCAAGAAGCGATTGCTGCTGCTATCAACAGCGTAGCTAACCAAGGTAAATCAAAATAAAATTTGCTTGATATATTCATAAATGAAGGAGGTTATTTACAATGAATAACCTCCTTTATACATTTGAGAGCATCTTATACACCGCAGTGTTTTTCAGTGAATATAAAGGGATTTTGGGGACTTAGGAGAAACTTCAAAAATAAAACTTTAATGTTGTGGTTTTTGTATATTTGAGTAAAATCATTACCTTTGCACCAATTTTAAGCAGAATACCTATTGATGAAATACATATACATACTTCTTTTTTCGCTATGCAGTAGTGCTTTTAGTCTGTTTTATGGACAGAAGAATCCTGTATTTAAAGTAGTTTTAGACGCAGGGCACGGGGGGAAAGACCCAGGTAAAGTAGTACAAAAAAACATCTTTGAGAAAGATGTAGTGCTGAAAATAGTATTATTAGTAGGCAAAAAATTAGAGGCATACCCAGACATAAAGGTGATTTACACACGCAAAACCGATGTGTTGATAGACCTTTATGAGCGGGGAGCTATTGCCAACAGGAATAAAGCCGATGTATTTGTTTCAGTGCACTGCAATGCTCACGAAACACAAGTGGACGGTGCGGAAACGTACGTATTAGGGTTACACGCCAATCAGCAGAACTTTGAAGTAGCGAAAGCCGAAAACTCGGTAATCTACTTAGAAGACGATTACAAAAAGAAATACGCGAAGTATAATATCAATTCGCCTGAATCGGTAATAGGACTTTCGATTATGCAAGAAGAGTTCTTGGAACAGAGCATACAGTTAGCTAAATTAGTACAAAACCGGCTTACTGGAGTAATGAAACGCACTAACCGAGGCGTACGCCAAGCAGGTTTTATTGTTTTACACCAAACCTATATGCCCAGTATCTTGATAGAAACGGCTTTCCTTACCAATAATGAGGAACGCAAATTCTTGACTTCGGCTAAAGGACAAGAAGAATTTGCTGAAAACATTGCTGAGGCTATCTTAGCTTACAAGAAATGGATAGAGGAGAAGAGTTCTTACACAGCTCCTGATGACAGTATTTCTGAAGCGAGGGGAAAGAGTAATAGGGAACAAAATACGGTTAGTAGCCGTGTAAACAACAGTGAATTGAGTTACAAGATACAGATATCATCAAGCCCTAAGCTATTGGAAACAAAGGCTTTTAACTTCAAAGGGCTCTCACCTATATCGGCTGAAAAAGACGGGCGCGTATATGTGTATTACTACGGAGATACTTCAAAGCACAGAGAAGCCCTTGAGCTATTGAATAAAGCAAAAAAAAAAGGCTATAAAGATGCCTACATCGTAGCATTCTACCAAAAGAAGCGCATCAAGGTGGAAAGGGCTAAACAATTAGAAAAGTAAAACTTATTGAAATAGAAACTGATGAAACTATCCAGAGAAATAAAAACAGCTATTATAGTTGTAGCGGGTATTGCCGCTTTTTATATTGGCTTCAATTTTTTGAAGTCTAAATCGTTATTTAACAAAACGAATACTTATTACGCTTATTTTCCACATTCGGGGGGACTGAAAACAGGTACACAAATCACCGTGAACGGGGTGAAAGTAGGGAGTGTAGAATCGGTGGACTTAGAGGAGAAAAGTGCCAAGATAAAAATCACGATGGAGTGTTCGGACGATTTTAAGTTCTCTAAAAACAGCGTAGCGGAACTGTACAACAGCTTGCTTGGAGGCGCAGGACTGCAAATCATTCCCGCCTTTGACGATGCACCTATAGCCGTATCGGGAGATGTATTGGAAGCACGTGTACAAGAAGATATGCTTGCCTCTATCTCTTCGTCAATTAAGCCTACACAAGACAAGTTGAACCACCTTTTAGGGCAAGCCGATACTACTCTTACAGGAGTAAACAGCATTTTGGATGCTAAAACGACCAACGATTTAAAAATTGCTATTGCCGAACTCAGTGCGACGATGCGCAACCTCAATCAGGCATCAGTAACCCTTAACAAGATGTTGGTAGCCAATCAAGCTAATTTGAATGCTACCCTCAGCAATGCTAACAAAATCACTACCGACCTATCAAAAGTATCAGGACAACTTTCGGAAGCTGAACTGAACAAGGTAATTGCTAATGCACAAACTACACTTAACAACCTCAACACGCTTTTAGCTGATGTAGAAGGAGGCAAAGGTACTATTGGCAAATTGCTAAAAGACGAGGCTCTTTACAGAGATTTAGACAAATCAGCTAAACAGCTTGAATTGCTTTTACAAGACCTTCGTTTGAATCCTAAACGCTATCTTCATTTCTCTGTTTTCGGTAAAAAAGCTAAAGTATACGAGCCTCAAGACGAAGAAAAAGGAGAATAACCGTATTGATGAGCTTCCTTCCTAACATAGTATTTATAATACTTCTCTGTATAGGAGGGGGCTTTTTTATTTATAACCTACGCAAAATCATTAGGAATATTCGTTTAGGGAAACCGGAAGATACATCTGGACACCGGAAGGAACGACTCAAGAATATGTTGCGCCTTGCTTTAGGACAACAGAAAATGCTTGTTCGCCCTATAGTGGGGGTGTTACACATCATTGTATATGCAGGGTTCTTGATTATCAATATCGAACTTTTGGAGATTATTACCGATGGTATTATAGGAACCCACCGTGTATTTGCTCCGTTAGGAAAGTTCTACAACTTCTTAATAGCCTCTTTTGAGGTGTTAGCACTCTTAGTGATTGTAGCAGTAAGTGTATTTTGGATAAGGAGAAATATACTGAAACTACCGCGCTTTCGGAAGGCAGAAATCAGAGGGTGGGCGAAACGAGACGCAAGCAATATCCTTTATGCCGAAATGGTGATGATGACACTTTTCCTACTGATGAACGCTGCCGACGCTCGCCTACAAGTGCTACACGTGCCTCACTATGTGCAAGCAGGAAGTTTCCCAGTGAGCCAATGGTTAGAACCACTGCTACAAAACGCTTCGGTAAGCACGCTCATCGCCATAGAACGCAGTTGCTGGTGGTTACACATTATTGGGGTACTATGCTTTTTAAACTATTTGTACTATTCTAAGCATCTGCATATATTGTTAGCTTTCCCTAATACTTACTACGCCTCTGTGCGTCCGTTAGGAGCATCAAAGGTAAACCCCGTGGTAACACGAGAGGTGAAACTAATGTTAGACCCTAATGCCGACCCCTTTACAACGCCACAAGAGACTACTCCGCCAGATAAGTTTGGTGCTTCGGACGTAACCGACCTTACGTGGGTACAACTGATGAACGCTTATACCTGTACTGAATGTGGGCGCTGTACCGATGAATGTCCGGCGAACCTCACAGGTAAAAAACTTTCTCCTCGTGCGATTGTAATGAAAACGCGTGACCGATTGGAAGAGGTAGGACGCAATATCGATAAACACGGTAGTTTTGAGCCTGACGGCAAACAACTTTTAGGCGACTATATCACTCCTGAAGAACTATGGGCTTGTACCACTTGTAACGCTTGTGTAGAAGTATGCCCCGTGAGCATCAGTCCGCTATCAATTATTATGGATATGAGGCAATATTTGGTAATGGAACAATCGGCTGCTCCTACGGAACTCAATGTGATGATGACCAACATAGAGAATAATGGAGCACCCTGGGCGTATAGCCAAGCAGATAGAGGCATCACAAATTAATTTTAATTTACTATCTAAGTTAAATGAACTTACTATCAGTAGAAAATATCAGCAAAGCCTTTGGTGAGCGCGTAATCCTTGAAAACATCTCATTTGGCATTAATAAAGACCAAAAGATAGCTTTTATCGCTAAAAATGGTACGGGAAAGACCACTTTACTGAATATTATTGCAGGGAAAGACCAGCCTGATAGCGGACAAGTGGTATTCCGCAAAGGCATTCACATAGGTTTTCTTTCACAAAACCCTCAGTTCAACGAAGACCTTACTGTAGAAGAGACTATATTTGCTACTGATAATCCTATTTTGCGTTTGATTCAGGAATACGAACACGCTTTACAGCACCCTGAAAACGAAGCAGCTTACCAAAAAGCGTTTGAACAGATGGAACAACATAACGCTTGGGACTTCGAAACACAATACAAGCAAATACTCTTCCGGCTGAAATTAGACAACCTTCAACTGAAAGTAAAGAGCTTATCAGGTGGACAGAAGAAGCGTTTAGCTCTGGCTAATGTGCTTATTAGCAAACCTGATTTACTGATATTGGACGAGCCCACTAACCATCTTGACTTGGAGATGATTGAGTGGTTGGAACAGTACTTTGCCAAAGAGAACCTCACGCTCTTCATCGTTACACACGACCGCTATTTCTTGGAACGCGTATGCAATGAGATATTGGAATTGGACAACGGGGAACTCTTCAGTTATAAAGGCAATTACTCTTATTTCTTAGAAAAGAAAGAACAGCGATTAGCACAAGAACAGGCTTCTGTAGAGAAAGCTAAAAACCTTTATGTGAAGGAACTCGACTGGATGCGTCGCCAGCCTAAAGCACGCACTACCAAATCAAAATCACGCATCGACGACTTTTACAAAATAAAGGAAGCTGCCTATAAGCGCAGGAAAGACCACTCAGTACAGCTTGAAATCAATATGGAGCGCTTGGGCAGTAAGACAGTAGAGTTTCACAACGTCAGTAAGAGTTTTGATAAGCTGTGTGTACTCAATAAGTTCAACTATAATTTCTTGCGAGGAGAACGCGTGGGAATTATAGGTAAGAACGGTACAGGTAAGTCTACTTTTCTCAATTTGCTTACGGGAACCCTTGCCCCTGACAGTGGTAAAATAGTAGTGGGCGACACGATTAAGTTCGGCTACTATACCCAAGATGGGATTGAAGTACAACAAGGGCAAAAGGTGATTGAGGTGATTCAGAAATACGGTGATTACATTCCTTTGCTCAAAGGGCGCACCCTCTCGGCTGGTCAGCTGTTAGAGCGCTTCTTATTCGACCGAAAAAAGCAATACGATTATGTGGAAAAGCTCAGCGGAGGCGAACTGAAGCGCTTATACCTATGTACCGTACTTATTCAAAACCCGAACTTTTTGATTTTGGATGAGCCTACGAACGACCTCGATATCGTTACCCTAAACGTATTGGAAGAGTTTTTGTTAGATTACCCAGGTTGCTTGGTGGTAGTATCGCACGACCGCTATTTTATGGACAAGATAGTAGACCACCTTTTTGTATTCAAAGGTAATGGCGAAGTGGAGGATTTTCCTGGTAACTACACCGACTATCGCGTGTACGAAGAGAGTACACCACCAGCAGACGAGACTCCTAAAAAAGAAGCTACTAAGAACACTTGGCGCAAGGACGGTATTAAAGGATTATCGTTCAACGAACAGAAGGAATACAACCGCTTGGAGAAGGAGATAGCTCAATTAGAAGAGAAAAAAAGAAGTATTGAAGCTTCTTTTGCTGAAGGAACGCTCAGCAGTGATGAAATACAAGAGCAGTCGGTAGCCTTACAAGAAACACTCACAGCTATAGAGGAGAAGACTGAGCGCTGGTTTGAACTAACGGAGAAGTTAGAAGAAAACTAATATTTTCTTTTAAGAAAGAGGTGAAATTTTAAGTGTTTTCTTAGTGTTTACTTAATTTTATGCAATACAATTTTTAAATTCTACTTTATTTTCGTATCTTTGCCCCCTCACTCACTATATAATGACTCATTCAGGAAAAATTGAATTAATGGCACCTGCGGGTAATTTTGAGTCGCTACAAGCAGCGATAGATAATGGTGCCGACTCAGTATACTTTGGGGTAGACCAGCTGAATATGCGTGCAAGAGCAAGTATCAACTTTACGATTGATGACCTTGAAGAGATTGCTCAACGTTGTGCTCCTAAAGGTATTCGCACCTATCTCACCCTTAATACTATTATTTATGACCACGACCTCTCTATCATCAAAACACTATTAGACGCTGCTAAAAAAGCAGGTCTTACAGCGGTGATAGCTATGGATCAGGCAGTGATAGCCTATGCTCGGCAAATAGGAATGGAGGTGCATATCTCTACGCAAATCAATATCACCAATATAGAAACCGTACGCTTTTATGCTATGTTTGCTGATACAATGGTGATGAGTAGGGAACTCAGTCTACGACAAATCAAGAAGATTTGTGAGCAGATAGAAAAAGAGCAAATCAAAGGACCATCGGGTAACTTGGTGGAAATAGAGATATTTGGACACGGAGCGCTTTGTATGGCAGTATCTGGCAAGTGCTACCTGAGTTTACACTCGCACAACTCGTCAGCCAATCGCGGCGCTTGCAAGCAAAACTGTCGCAAGAAATACACTGTAATTGACCAAGAGAGTGGTTTTGAAATAGAATTAGACAACGAGTATATGATGTCACCTAAAGACCTTTGCACTATTGACTTCCTCGACCAAGTAATTGATACAGGGGCTAAGGTGTTAAAGATTGAAGGGCGTGGTCGTGCTCCTGAGTATGTGGCTACTGTTATTCGTACCTATCGCGAGGCTATTGATGCTTATTATGCGGGCACTTATAGCAAAGACAAGTTTGAAGGCTGGATAGAAGCCTTAAAAACAGTATACAATCGCGGTTTCTGGGGTGGATATTACTTAGGACAAAAGCTCGGTGAGTGGAGTGAAAACCCTGGCTCTAATGCTACCCAGAAGAAAGTGTATATAGGGCAAGGCAAACACTATTTCCCTAAAACAGGCATAGCTGAATTTGCTATTGAAGCCTTTGACATAAAGATAGGCGACAAGTTACTTATTACAGGACCTTCAACAGGTGTACAAGAAATAGAGCTCACCTCAATGATGGTAAACGATGTACCTGCTCAACGCGCTAAAAAAGGTGACTCTTGTACTATCAAGACTGATTTCAGAGTGCGATTGTCGGATAAATTGTATAAGATTGTAAAAACAAATATCAATCAGTAGGTTAGCAGTTTAGCAAATTAGTAGTTTAATATGGTAATTGTAACATTACAAAGGGAGAAGTGCATAGGCTGTAACTATTGCGTAGAAATGGCTCCTGAGCAGTTCCAAATGTCGAAAAAAGATGGCAAGAGTGTATTATTGCGTTCTACTGAGAAGAAAGGCTTCTTTACCTTAAAAAGTTATGACGATAGTATTTTTGAGGATTGCGAGAAAGCACAAAAAGCCTGTCCTGTAAAGATTATCACCACCAAAAAATTATAATATTAACAACAGACGACTAACATCTAAAAATAATAAACAATGAGAAAAATAGTATTATTAGCCATATGTTTGTTTGCTTTTTACAACGTAAAAGCACAATATATAGGGGTGAAAGCAGGGTACAATTATGCTACCTTAAAAGGTGATGTAAGCAGTGAGGCAAGCTTTAAGCCTTATCACGGTTATTATGCTGGGGTTACTTTAGAGTTTCCTCTCTCTAAATTGTTCTCTTTACAGATAGAAGGAATTTACAATCGTCGTGGAGCACAAATCAAATCTGATAGATACGGGAATGCTACTTTAGCACTCGACTATCTTTCAGCTCCTGTAATGGCACGATTCAATGTAGGGAAAGGCATTAATCTACACGTAGGTCCTCAGATAGAGTATCGCGTTGACCAGCCTAATTTCTACTTCAATGGTACAGAACCCGTAACTCGTGTAAAATCAGATGCTATAGATATTATAGATGTGGCTATGACTGCAGGGATAGGTTACACCACTGATGCTGGGTGGTTCTTTGAAATACGTTGGGTACAAGGACTCACTAATATCTTTGAAGGAGATGAGGCAAGCCTAATAAGTACTGGCATTGCTAACTCCTATGACTTTAAAAATAGAACTCTTTCAATGGGGGTAGGGTATCAATTTTAGCTCATACCAAGCTTATAAGATGAAGAGAATAGTGGTATATACAATGGTTATAATAGGGGTGCTTTCTTGTGAAAAAGAAAGACGAACTCGTAATCCTAACTTAGGAGAAGTACATTTTTCCTATGCTATCAATTTAAACCTACCTCTTTATAATAGCTTGAAAACACCTATGAGCACTGTATTTGTACCCTATGGAGGTATTAAAGGCTTTTTTGTTACTTATAACGGGAGTTCTTATTACGCTTGGGAAGCCGCTTGCCCTAATCATAATTTACAAGAGTGCCACAGTCGCCTGTTTGGTATAAGAGCTGTAGAAGATGAAAATAGTTATGAGGAAACTGGTCATAGTTATACTTTTGCTAAATGTTCTTGCGGTGGAACTGTTTATGATTTGAGAACAGGCTCCCCTATTGTTATTGGGCAAATTGCTAAACCTTATCCTTTACTGAATTATAATGTTTCAGTAGCTGGTAATATTTTAACTATTAGTAACTAATGCTATCTGTACGTTTTGAAAATACTAAGCCCATCACCTTTATCATTGTGCTATTAGCACTATTGATAGGTGATGGGCTATATCAATTTAAAATACTACAAATACCTCTCAGTGACGTGACTCACCTCACTATTTTGGTAAGTACTTTTGTATTACTCTTCTTATCATTATTACTGCTTCATCAAATAGACCGGTGGAATGAACTTACTGACACTAAAAACTGCTACTCTATAGCCTTCTTTAGTATTTTTGTAGTCCTCTTCCCTACTCTTTTCGATGAAGTGAAATTAGTAGGGGCTAACCTACTCATCATTGTAGCCTTGTGGCGTGTGCTTACTCTTAAAACAGGTGAAGGTATTCCACAAAAACTATTCGATACTTCCCTACTAATCATCTGTGCAGGCTTATTGCACCCTTGGGCTTTAGTATTTCTGCTAAATGTATGGATTTCTCTACTCTTCTACGGAGCTGAAAAACGCCGTTATTGGTTCATACCTCTTTTGGCTATCATTATTATTAGCATTCTAACAGCTGCAATTCTATTAGTACTTCAAGAGCCCTTCCCTATTGATGATTTTATAAATCTCATCACTTCAGATGTAAATAATCTTCTGAAATTTCCGCCCTATTCCATACCTTCTACCGTAGCCTTGTGTAGTTTAGGCTTCCTGCTTTTAATATCATTAGCTGTATACTATTTCAGAAGTGTTTATCACAGTATTAGCTCATTAGTAGTAATACAATTCCTCTGGATAGGACTCATAGTAGTATTCCTTTCCAAAGAAGTGATATACACCTTTGCACCTATTGCCATTCTTTTTGCTCTTTATGTAGAGAAAATACGCGTGTGGTGGCTAAAAGAAACCGTTCTATGGTCTCTCTTATCTGTGCCCGCAATAGTACTTCTACTCCATTTTATTACCAAAAGCTAAATCCCCCGCATCTCCTAACCCTGGTACTATATAGCCGTGGTTGTTAAGATGAGCATCTATGGTAGCAATCCACAAGTGTGTGCTTTCTGGAAATTTATCTTCCAAATATTCTATCCCCTGCTGTGCTCCTATAACAGCAAACAAATGTATCTCTTTAGGTGTTCCTAAAGGTTTTAGTGCGTTAAATACATTCGCAAACGAACGCCCTGTAGCCAGCATTGGGTCTGCTAAGAAGAGAATTTTACCTTCTAAAGACGGTGAAGCTAAATATTCCACCATTATATCAAAATCAGTCTCCGAAGTGTGTTTGCGATAAGCCGAAATAAACGCATTATCCGCATTGTCAAAGTAGTTCATCAAGCCTTGATGCAATGCCAACCCTGCTCGCAAAATAGAGCAAATCACAATCTCGTCTTTAGGAAGTTGTACCTTCTTTTCACCCAAAGGTGTAGTAACTACCTCTGTTTTATAGTGTAGAAACTTACTCATTTCGTAACACAATACCTCACCTATGCGTTCCAAATTTTTACGGAATCGCATACGGTCTGCTTGAATATTTACATCGCGTAATTCAGCGATAAATCGGTTTAATACAGAAGGCTCTTCGCCTAAATGATGTATGATCATTAGTCTGTTAACTTTATATTTTCACGCCACAAAGGTAGTATATAATTTGCTAATTTCCAAATTTGCTAATTAGCTAAATTCCTTTTTGGCACGCTATTTGGTCTATCTATAACAAATCATTAAACAATAATTAAGCGTATGAAAAACAAAATCACTAAATTAACAGCTTTTATTGCGATAATGCTACTCACCACCGCTACCTATGCTCAGGAGTTCCACTTAGGTGCAAAAGCAGGGGCTAACTTAGGTAAAGTAGACGGTGTAGCCTATGACAAAGAGTTCAAATTAGGCTATCAATTAGGAGGTTTCGTCGATTTTGATTTCAATGATAGCTGGGGGCTACAGGGTGAAGTACTCTTTAGTCAAACCAATACAGAGCTCCGAAATAGTTATCAATCAGTATGGGACGATAAGTTCGATAAAAAGAAAACACTGAACTACGTGAGCGTACCAGTACTCTTGAAATACAACCCTAACGGATTGATTTCATTACACGCAGGACCTCAATTTAGCTTCCTTGCCAATCGTGACCAAAGTACTTGGAAAAACGGTAAAAAACTCTTTAAAGACACCGATTTCTCATTATTGGCTGGAGCCGAAGTGAACTTAGGTCCTCTCTTTGCTTATGGTCGTTACGTATGGGGTTTTTCTGATATCAGTAGTGCCCTTAAAGAAAAAGCAACTACCCAGCAAATACAATTGGGAGTGGGCGTACGTTTCTAAAAAATAAGAATATTAGTTAATTAGAAATAGGGTTTAAGTGATTTATAA
>NZ_BPUU01000020.1:0-68645 GCF_054772415.1 Capnocytophaga sp. HP1101 | reverse complement strand
AAAGTATGAATAATATTTTTATACTCAAAACTTTTTAAAAAGATTTTTTTCTGATTATCCACTTAAAAAGCTCGAAGCCTCACGACTTCGAGCTTTTTACAATATGAAAAGTAAAACTCTATTCTAAAGTGAAATCTACCGTGCTTTTAATGTCGGCGGAAGAGGTGCCTACTAAGGCTTTGAAGGCTCCCTTTTCGGCTATCCACGCGTGCTGGTCGGGGTTAAAGAAGGAGAGGTCTTGCTTGGTGATTTTGAAGGTGACGGTTTTGGTTTCGCCTGCTTTTAAGTACACTTTCTCAAAGGCCTTGAGCTCTTTGTAAGGGCGTGGTAAGCTGGATTCCTCATCGTGCAAATAGAGCTGTACTACCTCAGCTCCCTCGCGTTTGCCAGTGTTCTGTACAGTTATCGAGAAAGTAATGTCGCCGTTGGTGGTCTTTTTGTCGGCAGTGAGTTTGCCATATTTGAAAGTGGTGTATGACAATCCGTGACCAAAGGGGAACAGCGGTTTTACGCCCTTGGTATCGGCATAGCGGTAACCTACCAAAATGTCTTCGTTATAGGTAACATCCTTATCACCAGGGTATTCTCCCATAGCCGTTGCGGGATTGTCTTCCAAACGTACTGGGAAGGTGAACGGCAGTTTGCCCGAAGGGTTTACATCACCTAAGAGCACGTCGGCGAGAGAGTTACCCGCCTCAGAACCCAAATACCAATCTTGTACAATGGCAGGCACTTGTTTTACCCACGGCATTGCCATTGCATTGCCCGAAATGAGCACCACCACCAAGTTCTTATTGGCTTTTGCCAAAGCTTCAATCAAGGCATCTTGTCCGTAAGGTAAGCCGTACTGTTTGCGGTCGTTGCCCTCGCAATCTTGTCCGTCGTGTTTGTTCAATCCTCCTATAAACACTACTACATCAGCTTGTTTGGCGGTTTTTACGGCTTCGGCAAGGAGTTCTTGAGCGGGACGTTTGTCGGTGATATCAGCTGCCGAAAGTCCGTCTTGGTCTTTGTAATCATCGCTGGCATAACCGCGTGCGTAGAGCACTTTGGCATCCTTGCCTATGCGGTTCTTAAGTCCGTCGAGAGGCAAGATTTCGTGTGCTACCTTTAGCGAAGAGCTACCCCCGCCTACGGTCATCATTTTGATAGCGTTTTCACCAATTACCGCTATCGTTTTCGTCTTTTTCAAGTCGATAGGCAATACATTCTTGTCGTTTTTGAGCAGTACGATGCCTTCTTGTCCTATCTTGCGCGCTACGGCAAAATGCTCAGGAGAGGCAAAGGAACCATACGGACGATTGGGCGCCATATTGGTGCGGAATATCAATCGGAGGATATTGCGCGCTTTCTCATTCACTACCTCTTCTTTAATTTCCCCCGATTTCAGTTTCTCGAGGAAAGGCTGCGCCAAGTGGTAATGGTCGTAAGCGTTGGAGCGATTTTCGGCGAGCCCATCTGTCCACGTACCAAACTCCATATCCAGTCCGCGCAAGGCAGCTTCATCGGTGTTGTTCACGCCGCCCCAATCGGAGACTACTGCGCCGTCAAAGCCCCATTCTTTGCGGAGGATATCCTGCAAGAGGTATTGGTTTTGGCACGCCCATTGGTCTTTGTACTTGTTGTAAGCGCCCATTATGCTCCACGCTTTGCCCTCTTGTACGGCCGCTTTGAAAGCTGGGAGGTAAATTTCGTAGAGCGCGCGGTCGCTCACCTTCACATTCACCGTATGGCGGTTGATTTCTTGATTGTTCAGCGCGTAGTGTTTCACGCAAGCTGCTACGCCATTGCTCTGCACGCCTTGCACGTAAGGCACCACCATTTTGGATGCCAAATAAGGGTCTTCGCCCATATACTCAAAGTTGCGTCCATTGAGGGGGGTGCGATAGATATTCACGCCAGGGCCCAAGAGTACATTCTTGTTGCGGTAGCGCGCCTCTTCGCCTATGGCTTTGCCATAAGCCCTGCTGAGCTCAGGATTCCACGTAGCAACAAGACAAGTGAGCGCAGGAAAAGCCGTACATTTGTCGTTTGTCCATCCCGCTTGGTTCCACTCGTCCCAAAGCACTTCAGCACGGATGCCGTGAGGGCCATCGGTCATCCAGTTTTCAGGGATGCCGAGACGAGGTACCCCAGGGGAACTAAACTTCGATTGAGCGTGGCACATCGCTACTTTTTCTTCTAAGGTCATCCGCGACAACGCATCGTCTACGCGCTTTTCAATAGGTTGCGTCGCGTCTAAATAAACGGGAGTTTGCTGGGCAAAGAGGAAGCCTCCTGTCATACAGCAAAACAGTAAGATTTTTATATTTTTCATATCAGTTTCTTTTAATCGCTAATGTTATTTATAAATCTGAAAAAGTCTGACCAATCAAACGAAAAAGCATTTGTTTAATGTCTATTAATCTCCTTTGTCATTTATTCCTCCTCTTCAGCAGGAACTTCCTCCTTTATTATTTTAAAATCGTCACCTTTCCGAGTAAACAAGCCCTCAAACATATACTTGTTTTTCCAAAGAGCTGTGTTATTATTCAATAGAAAACACTTAAACACAAATATCTCATTAGGTGAATTTTCCTGAGTAGCACTAATTAAAAAAGTGTCTTTTTGAGCTGTAATGTCCTTTATATGATATAAATAATGTTCCTGACCGTATTCTATAAATACAGTCTTGTCGCCTTTATTTACAATATACTTCGGGGTATTTGCGTCCCATCTCTTATAAATCATTGTGTCTTTGCCTTCAACAAAAAAATGCGTCCATTCACCCCAAATAGTTCTTCCTTTACTATCCTCTGCTTTAGAAAATACAACAGTTTTCGTAGCCACTGAATCTCTCACTATACCTTCTCCCTTCTTTTGAGTACTTCCTTTAGGACTACAAGCTAATAGAAATATCGCAAACATCAATAAAGTGTGTTTCATTGTATCTCATTTTTTAGGCAAATATAACAATTTTTCTGTTTTTTCCTCCAAAGATAGTTTTTTGTTATTTTTTCTTCAAAATTTCACACCCTTTTTCAGCCAATTGATTTTCAATTTAGTAACGCCTTATCTTCGGTTTAGCTTCGCCTTACCTTCGCCTTAGGTTCGTTTTAGCTTCGGTCAAAATAGGTCAAAAGTAAAAGATAAAAAGTAAGAAATTTTATTGATTATTAACTACTTAACTTTTTTAGCAAGAAAATAGCCTCCTTTAAAATATTTTACTTCATTATTGCCTATTTAGCGTATTTTAAGATTCTTTTTAGCAATCTAAATTTCTATATCTCCTAATATACGTCTCACTCTTCATCCACAAATCTGCTAATTCTCTAATTTCCTAATTTTCTAATTTCCTAATGCTTTAGTTAAAAGTGGTTTGAGAATAGCTGTCCAGAGTTTATAGCCTTCGGCATTCATATGGAGGTTGTCTTCTTTAAAGATATCGGTGCGAAGGTTGCCTGCATCGTCGTACATCACTTTGGTGATATCCACATACGTATAGCCTTGTGCTGTAGCGTTTTCCTCCAACAAAGCATTTACTAAAAGTTGGTCTTTGAGTTGGTCGGCTTTGTGCTGTGAGGGTTTGAGAGAGACTACAATCAAAGGTGTATTGGGGTAGTCCTTTTTAAGTTTATCAATAAAGATGCGGAAAAGGTCAAAGCATTTCACCGCATTCACGCCTTCTTTATGGTTACCCAAATCGTTTTCTACATATAGTAAAATGCTCTTGGGGGTGTAGCCTTTGGCAATAGTGTTGTAATTGTAAATCATATCGCGCAACGTAGCCCCTCCGTAGGAACGACGAATGATGTTCAGCGGAGCGAAATCTTCGTAAATTGTATCCCACAGGTTGATAGACGAACTGCCTAAGAAGAGTACATCGCAATTGAGATTTTTAAGTTTTTTATTCTCCTTTTGGTAGTTCGTAATATCGCGTTGATAACGCGTAATCCAAGGCGTTTCGTCGCGTTGTTCAAATGGAATGACGGTTTTGATAAGGGTCGTAGGGATAGCGGTTTGTGCACTCACAAAGGCTACAATTAATACAAATAGTGACAGTAATATTCTTTTCATCAGTTTAGTGTTTGATATTTTGGTACAAAGATAATGATTTATTGTTTAATAATGTACGTTCAATATAAGAAATCTTAGCCTTTTTTAACTTTGCCAAAGTTTGAAACTTTGGCAAAGTTTGAGACGCAAAAGCGATTTCTATTTATATTTTAGGTATTAAGAAAGAAACTACGCTATTGCCAGGCACTTCGTAAGAAAAATAATGAGTACCGGTGCTGATGGTCAAATAAGTGGCTTCTTTCTTTTTGTTGAGCAACACGCAAGCCAAAGAGCCGTCGGGGTTTTCAAAAGCAGTGCATTGTACATCGTTATCGGTAGCTTTTTCAAAACCTATGCGGGTAGCTCCTTGTTTGATCACTGACGAGAGATGTCCTATCACGTAATAATGCGAGTTGCGACGCATCGTTTTATAATCACTCGTTTCAATATCTACTGCCCCAAAGCAAGTTTTGCAACCACCTTCGCGATTGGGGGCTCCATTTTCGTCAAGTAGTAAGTTCCACACCATTACTGCTTTGCAGTGGTTGTTGAGCGTTTTGATACCCAACTCATCCATATCTTCAGTAAGGCGACGTTCGAGGTTGCGCCCGTCATTCCACGTGCCTATGGAGCTCTCGGTAAAGATAAGTTCTTTATCGGGAGACTGTTGGTGAATTTCATTCAACTCATCGGGGTCTCCACCATAGTTGTGGTAAGCTGCCCCTGTTACGTATTGAGAGGCTTCGGCATCTTTATAGATATGCAAGGGGTATTGCTTTTGCGAAGCCATATTGTCATAATTGTAATTGTGGTCAAACAAATACACCTTCACCTGCCCCCAGCCCTTCTCTTTCAGGGTCTTGCCCAAAGCGGTTTTGATAAAGGCAAGTTGCTCTTCCCACCCCATATACATAGAAGCCGAATTGCCCCTATTGAGTGGCTCGTTTTGGATTGTAATGGCATTCACATTGATTCCATTGTCCTTCATCGCTTGCAACCATTTGGCAAAATAAAGCGCATAGTCTTGATAATGGGCAGGGTTCAACTGACCGCTCGTCCAATGGTTATAAGGTTGCAAATCTTTCAGGTTATTGACTTTCATCCAGCGCGGAGGCGTCCAGGGGGAGCCTATGATTTGCACCTTAGGGTTTATTGCCAATATTTCCTTGAGCACAGGAATTACATAGCGATTTTCTTCATCAGTAAGAGCGAAATTGGCAATGCCTTCTGTATCGCAAAGAGTGTATTCACTGAGGGAAAAATCGGAACAGCCAATAGAGATACGCACGTAGTTCTGACCCAAACCTTCGGTTTCAGAAAAAGTTTCGGTGAGGAAAGCCTTTCTATCAGCAGGGTTCATTTGCAAGAGATTGTAGCAAGTAGAGCCCGTAATCGCAGAGCCAAAGCCGTAGATAGTTTGGAACTTTTCAGTAGGTTTGAAGCTGATATCAGCAGTATTAGGCATTTTATCAACTGAAAGCAATGGCGTACTATCTTTAGCAAACTCCAGACTTCTATTGGCTGTAGTAGTGAGCACTTTCACGGTAGGACTATGAGATTGCTTGGGAGCAGAACAAGCAGTTACTGCCCCAAGCAAACTTATAATTAGAAAAGATGAAAATATTTTCATTAGTAACCTGCGTTTTGAGTAAGTTTAGAGTTTTTCTCAATCTCAGTTTGAGGTACAGGATACAACACTGTACGCTCATCAAGCGGATAGATTTGTCTCAATCTGCCAGAATCTCTATTGTTTAAGCTATTCATTGTTTCGATAGCTTTGTCATTGCGCACCAAGTCAAACCAGCGCTGTCCTTCAAAAGCTAATTCAAGACGGCGTTCTTTGAGTACAGCTTCTTTCATTTGCTCTTGAGAGAGTGAAGAGGAAATAGCTGTTAATCCTACTCTCGCACGCACTTGATTTACTAAAGCAGCAGCTTCGGCAGTTTGACCTAAAGCAGCGTGGGCTTCTGCTTTGAGCAAGAGGATATCGGCCAAACGGAGTTTAATCACACTGTTAGCTCCTGAACGGATTTTGTACATAAAGGCATAATGATCGGAGGGGTAGTAATTACTCCAAGAAGGTTGCCCCCAAACTACCGCTTGATCTCTACGCACAGTATCACCTTCGGCATCAAAAGCAGCCAAGAGGTCGCGTGAAGGAGTGCACCATTTGCGCCAGTCGTATTTGCTATTAGGGTTGATGTGGTTTTTACCAAACATTATAGAGAGCCACGTTTGTCCACCAGTGCTATACGTAATTTCAAAAATAGACTCAGAGGAGTTGCGCAATTTGGCATCGGTACCCGCCGCATTGAGTTGGAACAAATCGGCATAATCAGCTACTAATGAGAAGCCTGCTCCTATTACGGCATCGCAATACTGAATAGTTTTGTTGTAATCGCGTATAGGTTTTTCGGCGTACACTTTAGCCAATAGCGCATTGGCTACCGCTTTGGTAAGGATAAACTTGTTGGCCGTATTCACATTAGGAGCATCGGCTACTGCAGCTTCCAAATTATCTCTAATGGCCTGATATACCTCGGCTACAGAACTACGACCAGGGAAAAGTTTTTGGTAAGTTTCAGCAATATTATCAGAAGTAATCACAGGGATATCTTCAGAAGGGATAGGCACATCGCCCCAAAAGCGCACCATATCAAAAAGCATCCATGCTTTGAAGATACGAGCTTCGGCTTTCCACTGGCGGCGTTCGGCATCAGAGAGGGAAGCATCGCGTACTTTATCCACATTGGCAATCACCACATTGGCTAAGTTAATACCTTCTAAGTAGCGTTGCCAATCACGAGTGATATTTTTATTAGAAGGGTCTTGACTGTTTTGTTCAATAGAGGTGATAGGCGCATCAGTACCACCGGCATAAGCGTTATCGGCACGCACTTCGGTATTCATCAAGAGGTCTAATGTCCAAAACTCTTGAGCCGTACCTTGTATAAAAGTGTAGATAGCTTCATAGCGCGCTTGCATTTGCGCTTTGGTTTCGATGGTACTACTGCCCTGCTGACTCATATTCTTCTCATTGAAGTCGGAAATAGGGTCTTTATCTAAACTGCAAGCTGTTAGCGAGGCCAACGAGAGTGCAAGGTATATATATTTTTTCATTTTCATAAGGTTTTAAAATTCGATATTAAGACCAAAGATAAAGGTTTTTGTTTGAGGGTAAGTACCCCAATCAATACCCATAGTAGGGCCAGAGAGGCCTTCGTTTACTTCGGGGTCAAAACCTTTGTAATTGGTGAGTGTCCAAAGATTTTGTGCAGTGAAGTAAGGTTGGATTTTGCGAATGCCATAGCGTTCTAAACCTTCGGTAGGCAAGTTGTAAGCCAAGGTGAGGGTTTTGAGTCGCAAGTAAGAACCATCTTCTACCCAGCGTGAAGAAGCTTTGATGTTATCAGTACCTCTTACAGCACGAGGAATATCGGTAACATCACCTGCTTTTCGCCAACGGTTGAGCACGGCTGTAGATTGGTTTTTACCGTCGTACATACCTTCGGTTTCTATACGGGAAGCGTTGTAAATATCATTGCCGTAAGAGCCTTGGAAAAATACGCTAAGGGTAAAGTTCTTATAGGAGAAATCGTTAGTAAGACCGAAAGTAAAATCGGGGTTCGGGTCGCCTATATAAGTTTTGTCGGACACAGTAATTTTACCATCACCATTGAGGTCGGTGTACTTCATATCCCCAGTTTGAGGGTCAACGCCTTCACTTACTAAGCCCCAGAATTTTCCTAAAGGTTGCCCCTCGGTAATGCGTACTACTTGTTCAGAAGTAGCTTCGGAAGTGCTGGCATAGTAATACACTTTTTGTAAAGAAAGTTTGGTGAGTTCGTTGCGGTTAAACGAGATGTTAAAGTTCGTATTCCACTGGAATTCTCCTGTAAAGTTTCTTGAGTCAACTGAAAATTCAATCCCTTTATTGGTCATCTCACCCTCATTGCGATAGATAGAAGGCACAGGGGATGTAGCAGGAAGAGGCACATCCATCAATAGGTCGGTTGTCTTTTTAAGGTAAGCATCTACAGCTAACGACAAGCGGTTTTTGAAAAGAGCGATGTCAAGCCCAATGTTGCTTTGGGTAGTGGTTTCCCAAGTGAGATTGGGGTTGGAGAAGGAATTAGGCACGAGGGTAATCATCGCATTTGCATTGGCTCCATTGCCCCACCAGTTTTGGCGAGCGATGCGATAGCGTTGCAAATAGGCGTAGGACGAAATACCTGCTTGGTTACCTGTTTGTCCCCAGCCACCGCGCAATTTGAGTTCACTGAGCCAATCAACATTTTTTAAGAAATCTTCTTGAGACAAACGCCAACCTACAGATACTGAAGGGAAGTAGCCCCAACGTTTGCCAGGCGCTAATTTTGAAGAACCATCGGCACGGAAATTGGCAGTAAGGAGATATTTACTATCATAGTTATACGAAATCCTACCTAAATAGGACATCATAGCCCATTCTTCAGCATTTGTAATACTTCCTTGACCTATTTTATTCGCAGCATTGAGCGTTTTGATATCAGAAGTGAGGAAGTGAGTGGCGTACATCTCACTAGCATCCATTTTGGCATTCGTATACGATGTACCAGCCAATAGAGATAAGTTGTGTTTGCCTAATGTTTTGTCATAAGTAAGGATATTATCAAAAGTGAGGATGGTATTATTACGGCGGATATCGGCAGCCTCACCATACGTTCTACGGCCATAAGCAGTGAGTTTAGGGTCAGTCCAACGATTTTCCTTACTGGATAGACGATCCATTGCGATAGTAGATTTGTAACGCAATCCGTCAAAGAGCTGCACAATAGCCGAACCACTACCTACAAAGCGGTTATTCTTGTGAAGGTTATCGGCACGACGAGATATATTTTCAACAGGGTGAGAGAGGTTAGCCCCTTTAAAATCATAGTAATACCAGCCTTCTTCGCCTGCTTTGGTACTCCAAATAGGCGCGTACTGAGGAGTATTGATTACTGAAAGCACTACCCCAGCACGGTTAGCTCCTAATCCTGAAATGATGCCATTTGACTCATAATCGGCATAAGATAGATTGGTTTCAAAAGTGAGCCATTTGCGCATTTTAGCTTCTAAATTGAGGCGCACATTGTAACGCTCAAAGAAAGAACTGCGAATGATCCCATCTTCTTTAGTATGTCCTGCTGAAAGGTAATACTTAGTATTCTCGGTAGCATTAGAGACTGAGAGCTGTGTGTTTTGAGTGAAGCTACTGCGGAAAGTCTCTTTATACCAATCGGTTTGATCAGTTAGTCCAGCCAATGACGAAGTGGCTACAGCGCCAGAATCGGCCATAAGGTCATAGTACTGAGCTGTGTTAAGAGAAGGAATCTTTTTGGCAATTTCGGAAAGACCTACATAAGTATTGATAGACACTTTAGGCTCATTGCGTTTCCCTTGTTTGGTAGTGATGAGCACCACCCCGTTGGCAGCACGTGAACCGTAGATAGCTGCTGAGGAAGCATCTTTGAGTACCTGCATATTCTCAATATCAGTAGGCGCAATACCACTGATATCTTGTACAGGAATCCCATCGACTACATACAAGGGGTCGTTAGAGGCGCTGATAGAGGTATTTCCGCGAATGCGCACTGCCAAGCCAGCCCCAGGGGCACCATTAGGTTGCACTACCTGAATACCTGCCGCGCGCCCTTGGATAGCTTGAGCAGCCGAAGTTACAGGACGTTGGTCGAGGTCTTCCGTTTTTACAGAAGTAATAGCGGTAGTTACATCACCGCGTTTTTGGGTACCATAGCCCACAACCACCACTTCCTCAAGGTTTTGAGTATCTTCAGCGAGTTTGGCGTTGAGCTGTTCGCCTGTTACTTTTAGGTCGAGGGTTTTGTAGCCTACTGACGAAAATTCTACAATGGCACCACGCGCCACCTCAGTAAGGGTATATTTCCCATCAAAATCAGTAGCTACGCCTTTGGTAGTACCTTTTACTATTACAGAAACGCCAGGAAGCGGCATTCCTTTGTCATCGGTTACGGTACCTGTTACTCTGCTGTATTGCGCTTGAGCAAGCCCTACCACACCGAGCAACAGTACCACTGTAAGCATTAAATGTTCTTTGAGTACTTTCATAAAATAAAACATTACGTTCGTTTTGTTGCGACAAAAGTAGAGCGAAAAAACATTCGTGTAACATCGGGTATTAGAAAAGTACTATGCAAAAAATATAAAAAACTGATTATTAAATTATTGTATTGTAAAAAAACGCTTAAAAAGTACTGGATTTTCACCTTTTAATCACGTATTTTCTTTACTTTTTCTTCGAAAAGATCGCGTTCACCTTTCGCTTTGTTCCGCACTTTTGTGCGATAGTTGTACACCGTACGAAGAGAATAACGCAAGAACTCGGCTATCTTGTTGCTATCGGTAATGCCTAAACGAATGAGAGCAAAGATGCGCAATTCGGTGTTGAGGAGTTCGCCTTTTTTAGGGAAGATTTGTTCGCCTTCTTCCAAAAGCGCATTAAAATGAGTTACAAAATTAGGGTAAATATTGAGGAAAATAGTATCGAAGTTCTTGTAGAGGGCATCTAACTCTTCTTCTACCACGGTAGTAGATTTGAGAACTTTGGTAAGGTCATCAAACTGATGTTTAGACGCTTTCTTGTAGAGTAGTTTTCGGTAATTTTCAATTTTATCAATATAAGCCGAACAGAGGTTAAAGAAATGAGCGATATACTCTTCTTTGATAAGGTTGGCTTCCTGAAGATTTTGGTTCATCTCCTGCAAATCAGTGTTCAATTTTTCGAGTTGCTGATTGCTGTAAGAAAGTTCCTTACGAGTTTTCACGAGTCGTTTTACTTGTTTGTACACATATACCAAAGCGATGATCAATGCTATGGAGAGCACACTGATGAGCACCAAATACAACTGAAGTTCGCGCTTTTGTTCCGCTTCTTTTTGCTGGTAGGCGGTGTTGATAATAGAGTAAAAAGAAGCCCCTTCTTCGGCACGGTGACGCACATTGCAGAAAGCAGCATCATCAATGGCCATTTTGATGAACTGAAAAGCCTTAGCCACCTCGCCTCGCTTGAAGTAAGTGAGCGCTAAGCCTTGCAAAGAAGCGTTGTCCTTGATAGCGTTTTGCAAATCGGTAATGGCCGAAAGGGCAAAATAGTACTCTTGGAGGTTGTCATCTCCTTTTTCTTGAGCTGCCAACCCTAAATAATAAGCTATCACAGCTCTTTGAGGGTTGTCAGGCGTAGTTTGCTGTAACAAAGCTTCAAATTGCTGGGTAGCGCGCTCTTTATCAGTTGCGTAGAACTGCCTTATTGACTCATTGATTTTAAAAGCTAAAGAGGACGTATTAGAGCAAAGAAGTAGAGAATCGCGATAGGTATCAGAAGCTCTGAAATAATCTAAATTGTTAGTACTTTGCCCGTAGTGGCTGTAGAAAATATGAAATGAATCATAATACTCACACAACAGCTCTTTATTCAACCGGTGTTTATCAATAGCTTTTAGCAATTGCAAAGCCTCTACATACATTCCTTTTACCGAGTAGAGTTTAGAAAGGAATATATGAGTTTCATCCTGCTTGGCAAGGTCGTTTAGCTGAAGAGCAAGTTGTTCATTTTTGAGCAAATAAGCCACTGCCGAATCAGCTTTAAATTTTCGGTATTCAGTATACAGTTGCTTGTGCAGATTGTATTTTTCTGTTGGTTGAGTAGTTTTTTCAAGCACCTTTTCCAAGGAAGCGATACGTTGTTCTTTGGCTTGTATATAAGTAGCACTCTGCTTGATAGTTTGATTTAGCTGGTGGAGTACTGCCTCTTTATTTTCCTGTGCTATCGCTACATTTCTTCCCAACAAGCATATAATAAAGAGTGTGATATAGCTTTTCATAATGTTTAAAACTCTAACTCAGTTTGTAAGCCGTCAGTTTCATTTTCAGCAGGTGGGGTGATTTCCTCATCACCTAAATCTTCTACTACTTCCTCTTCTTGTGGTTCTTCGTATGGTAAAGATTCTAAGGTGTTGACGGTTCGTACTTTATCGGTGGTGAGCTGGTTGCCCAAGGCTTTGATACCTTTGATACTGATAAACTCTTCTAAATTGACGGTGAGATTTTCTTTCTCCTTGCCTTTTTCTTTGGTGAATACCACCTCAGCCATAGGTCGCCAATCGGAAGAGACGAATAGCAATTGGGATTTGGGGTGTTCGGTTATTACTAATTCCTCGCGGTTTTCGTTCTCTACCACAAAGCGTTTTACAAACACGCGTTCTTTCTCACCATCGTAGTAAATGACTGAAATAGGCTTCTCGGGCACCCATTTTTCCATTACGAGGATATTGTTCTCAAAGTGCAGACTCAATTCGGGAATGATGGTTTTCACTACGCCTTCTTTGGTGATGAGTAGCATACGGTCATCGCCTTTGAATGCACCAAGTAGCTTACCGCGCTCTTCGGTATTGAGACGCTTCACGATGTCGTCAAACCATATCTTGCGAGGCTTGAGGGTAGATACGCCTTTCTCTTTCAGCTCAATGCGCTTGATAGCATACTTGCTCACGAGGTTGCCTTTCACCCCGCGCCCTTTGATAAGCGTATCGGCGAAATCAATATCCCAACGCAGTTTTCGTAAAGTGCCTAACTGACGTAAATTCACGGTTACCACTTCGGCTTCGCCATTGGGGTTGGCGGTAAAGTAAAGCACACGTGACTCTTTGTGTTGCGGTATCAATTCGTATTTCTTATCGCGAGTAACGCCCGTGACATTAAAGCGCTTGATGTAGGAGAAGCCCGTTTGTCCGTCCTTATAAATCATATTGTAGACGGTGCGTTTGTCGTCTTTCTTAAATACGGCTACGTGTATGATTCCTTTTTCTATATATTGTTTTTCAGCTACTTTAGTCACGTACATTGCGCCACTTTCGGTAAATACAATCACATCGTCGATATCGCTACAATCACCTACATACTCATCTTTGCGCAATCCAGTACCTATGAAACCTTCTTCACGGTTTACATACAATTTGGTATTGCGCACCACTACTTTAGTTGCTTCGATGGTATCGAAGACGCGGATTTCGGTTTTACGTTCGCGCCCTTTACCATACGTTTTTTTGAGGCGTTCGAAATGTGCGATTGCATAGTCGATAAGGTTGGCGAGGTGGTTTTTCACTTCCTCAATATCGGCTTCAATTTTTAGAATATTTTCATCGGCTTTGTAGGAATCGAAGCGGGTGATGCGAATCATTGGTATTTGGGTAAGCTTCGCCAAATCGTCATCGGTAATTTCGCGGATCAAATCCTTTTTGAAAGGCTCAAAACGCTCGTATAAGTATTGGTACAAGCCTTCTTTATCGCTGTAATTTTTGAAGTCGATGTACATTTCCTCACGGATAAATATCTTTTCTAAGGAAGCGCTGTGCCATTGAGCTTCTAATTCTGAAAGCTCTATTTCCAACTCTTGTTTGAGTAGACTCACGGTGCGGTCGGTACTGCGACGCAAGACTTCTGAAACGGTGAGGAAGTGCGGTTTGTTGTCTTCAATCACACAGGTAATGGGTGAAATAGCCGTCTCGCAGGCGGTAAAGGCGTAGAGCGCATCGATGGTTTTATCGGGTGATGTGCCCGCAGGCAAATGCACTAATATTTCGACATTGGCAGCGGTATTATCGTCTACCTTTTTGATTTTAATTTTGCCTTTTTCATTGGCTTTGAGTATAGAGTCGATGAGCGAAGTGGTGGTGGTGGTAAATGGGATTTCGGTGATGCAAAGCGTACTCTTATCGAGTTGCGATATTTTGGCACGCACCCGCACACGTCCTCCACGAGCACCATCGTTGTAACCACTCACGTCCATTATACCTGCAGTGGGGAAATCGGGGTAGAGTTCAAAAGGTTTGTTTTTGAGGTAAGCAATAGAAGCCTCAATGAGTTCGATGAAGTTGTGAGGTAATATTTTGGTAGAAAGTCCTACGGCAATTCCTTCGGTTCCTTGTGCCAAGAGCAAGGGAAACTTCACTGGCAGGCTGATAGGCTCTTTCTTACGCCCATCATAGCTGGATTGCCATTCGGTTACCTTAGGGCTAAAGACCACATCGAGGGCGAATTTGGAGAGGCGAGCCTCGATATAACGAGGGGCTGCTGCATCATCACCGGTGAGGATATTTCCCCAGTTACCTTGTGTATCGATGAGCAAATCCTTCTGACCGATTTGCACAATAGCGTCGCCTATACTCGCATCGCCGTGAGGGTGATACTGCATTGTATTGCCGACCACGTTCGCCACCTTGTTGTAACGACCGTCGTCGAGCTCTTTGAGTGAGTGCATAATGCGACGTTGCACGGGCTTAAAGCCATCTTCAATAGCGGGTACTGCACGTTCTAAGATTACGTACGAAGCGTAATCCAAGAACCAATCTTGGTACATTCCCGTGATTTTAATAATGCTATCTCCTTGAGGAGTAGTGTTTTGAAGTGTATTGTCTTCCATCGATACTGATTCTTTTGAAAGTGCAAAGATAGGGGATAATTAGGAAATTAGCAAATTTGAAAATTAGGTGCGAGCCGCACAGGCAGGTAGAAAATTAGAGAATTAGTAAATGAGAAGGTGTGGGTTGTAATGTATTGATAGGAGGTATCAGATTTTTTTGGAGGTATCAGATTTTTCTGGCAGAGTGGGATTTTTTTGGAAATTCTGAGGAGTTAGGATGAGGAATGAGGTCGTAGTACGACAGGCAGTAAAGGCTTGAGGATGTCGGAAGGAAATGAAAGAATTCGGAAGGGAGTTTTTAGATAAAAGGTAAAAGATGGGCTGTATGAGGGGTATGGTTAGCTTATACAAAGCTTATAGGAAGCTTATACGAATCTTGGACGATTGTTATACAAAGGGCGTATAAATAATTGATTAATACTGTAATACAATAATACTAAAAATGCCAATAACGGGGTTTCGAGGCGAAAGAAAAGAAAGAGGCCATAGGCATTAGGCCATAGGCAATAGGGGGAAATGGACGAGAGACGAGAAACGAATGACGGGGAAAACCTCCCCCCTAGCCCCCTCGTTGAGGGGGATAACATCCCCCTAGCCCCCCTCAAGGGGGGAATTGTGGTGACGGAAAAAGAGGGATAAACATCCCCCCTCTTCACATACTCCGCTGGTGCGGACTTCCTTAAAAAGGGGAGATGTGACGCAAAAGTGACGTTTATTTTAATCGCATTACTCGGCTTAAAAGCAAAGGTAAACCTGTAGCTGGATTGATATTGTCGTTATTCCAAAAGCTCATTACACAGCCTACAGGACGGTTGCGCACCACTTGTGCGACATAGTACACTGTGAGCGTCTTGCCACCTGACATTCCCGCTAAGACTGAAGTAACCCCTTTTAGGTCAAACACGACTCTTTTAGCTTTGGTAGGCACATCTTCAAAAATCACGTCTACCTCTTCTTCTTGTATTGGTTTGACACTTCTGCGCTGTGTATTGACCGTAAATTGGTCGGCTATGGCTTGTTGCGCATCTTCTAAGGTGCGGTATATATCCCAGTTCATTTCGCCATTGTAGGGGCATTGGACGATATTGATACCTGTAAAATAGCAATCACCCATTAGCGGAATCATTCTGCCAGCGAAGTTGATACTACTCGCATCAACAGGAGCATATTTTTCAGCTGGGATTTTATCTTCTATAATCAGATTTACCAAGGCTTCTTCGACCTCGGGCTCTCTGTTTCTCAGCTTGGCAAAATAAATAACAGTAATATTATTTGCCTTGTTTTTTACAAAATACAAACTTTCGACACTCTCGTTAGTTTCCTTAACTATCATATAGTTATCAACGAGCACACGAGGATTGGGGGCAGCTTCTTGCTGGGTTACTTTTAGTTTGCGGTAAGCCTTCTTAAAACCTTTCTCGTCAAAAGAGAGGTTAAAATCTTCTTTGGTAATTATATAACCGTCGATAGCATAAAAATCTTTACCGCCGTTTTTGATAGCAGAAAGGCGGTCTAAGAGCTGAGGCTCTTGAGCATAAGTAGCCCACATAAGGCTACAAAAGAAGAAAAGTGCAAAATGTTTCATAATTAAAATTAGTAAATTAGCAAGTTCTTTTGAGGACAAAAGTATAAAAATAATAGTATTCTGCAAATAAAATTATAGCTATATAAAAAAAATCTATTACTACAGCATTTCAACTTATGGTTTTTTATAGTACCTTTGCTAAAAATTTAAAAAAGAAAATACTATGTTTACATTACCTAAATTACCGTATGCTTACGATGCGCTTGAACCTTACATTGATGCGCGCACGATGGAAATTCACCATACAAAGCACCACAACGCTTATACTACTAACTTAAATGCAGCTTTGGCTCCTGCAGGAGTAGAAGGCAAAACGATTGAGGAAATTCTCAAAAACCTCGATATGAACAATGCAGCTCTTCGCAACAATGCGGGTGGTTTCTACAATCACAACCTTTTTTGGGAAGTGATGAGTCCTAATGGCGGAGGTAAACCTACGGGCGAATTAGCAAAGGCTATTGATGAGGTTTTTGGTAGTTTTGAAGCTTTCAAAGAAGCTTTCAGCAAGGCTGCAGCGACTCGTTTTGGTTCAGGATGGGCTTGGCTTTGCGTACACAAAGGAGGCAAATTGGAAGTTTGCTCTACCCCTAACCAAGATAACCCCTTAATGCCTAACACAGGTTGCGGTGGTTTCCCTATCTTAGGCTTAGACGTATGGGAGCACGCTTACTACCTAAACTATCAAAACCGCCGTCCTGATTATATTGAAGCGTTCTTTAATGTAATTAATTGGGCAAAAGTTGCTGAGCTTTATAGTACTCAGTCGTAGCAGTCGTAGCACGACAGGCAGTAAAAAAGCTGACAACTATGTGAATAAGATGTAAATAAAAAGCCGTATGAGAAAATTTTCATACGGCTTTTTCATTTAATAATTATGTTCTATTTACTGAGTTTTGTTTTAGTAATTTTAGCAGCTAAGATTACTGCATTTTTGGCATTTACAATAGTACCTGTAGTAGAAAGGTCGGCGAAGTTCATTTCTTTGCGCTTTTTACCTTCATCATCTTCACCTATAAACACTTTCATATCTACTTTTACACCAGAGTCCATAATGATTTTCTTCACTTCGGCTGCACTGAGAGTTGGGAAGTAAGAGCGCAACAAAGCAGCAACTCCTGCTACTTCGGGAGAAGCCATTGAGGTACCTTGCAAGAATTCGTATTTATTCTCAGGAGTGGTAGAATAGATTTTTACCCCAGGAGCAAATACATCGACATTGCGTTTACCATAGTTTGTGAAAGAAGCTACTAAATTCTTGTTATATTCATAGTTCAAAGCCCCTACGGTAAGGAAGTTATCGGAGATTTCTTTCTTGTTTACTTCGTCGTTAGGATAAGTTTCTTTCACGTCGATATCTTCAGAATCATTACCTGCAGCATTTACGATAAGGACATCTTTAGAAGCTGCGTATTTGATAGCATCATAGACCCATTCTTTATGAGGAGAGAATCCTTTACCGAAGCTGGTGTTTATCACTTTGGCTCCGTTATCTACTGCATAGCGCAAAGCAAGGGCGACATCTTTGTCGTACTCATCACCATCGGGGACGGCGCGTACAGCCATAATGAGCACATTATCAGCAACCCCGTTCATACCGATTCCGTTATTGCGTTCAGCTGCAATGATACCTGCCACGTGTGTACCGTGTAAGGCGTCTTTGGTATTAGGACCTATTACGTTGTTATTGCCGTAATACTTTTTGGAAAAGTCGTTTTCATCATCTTTTAAGATCGTTTTGCGAGGTGAAAAATCGGGGTTGAGGTGATATTTCAATTTTGTATCGAAGTACTCAATAGCGTTGTTGAGTTCTTTTTTGATTTCGGCAGAATTAGAAGCATCTGCTAATAGCTGTTTCATAAACTGAATCATCTCGGTAGTAGGTGCATCAAAGGTTTTGCCTTTGGTAGCGGCATCAATATCCTCAATAGTATAGACTTCTTTACCGGTTAGTTTGCGCAAGTTGTTATCGGCAAATTCAGTAATTTGGATAAGTTGTTCGTAATAGCCTTTGCGTTTTTTAGTCTCAGAAGTTTCCTTATCGAATTCTTTTTTAGCCTTGGCATAATCAGGATTTTTTCTATCCTTAGTTTTGTAAATACGAGTCATCTCGGTATTTTCTTGAGCGATATTACCGAGGAAGTTCCAGCCGTGTACATCGTCTACATAGCCATTTTTGTCGTCATCAATTCCATTATTAGGAATTTCTTTAGTGTTTGTCCAGATGACGTTTTTAAGGTCTTCGTGGTTAATATCCACGCCGGAGTCTACCACTCCTACGATTACTTTTTTAGGGGTAAGACCTTTGAGTAGGGCATAGGCTTCTTGCAAGTTCAGTCCAGGGAAGTTTTGTTTAAACCCTTCGTGAGGCCAACCTTTGAGGGTAGCATCATTGTAAGATTTCTGAGCTGAAGACGTGGCAGGAGCTTTGTCCATATCGGCACTAACTTTAGTAGCCCGACAGCCTACGAATAAGAAAGTTGCTAAGGCAACCCAGATAAATGATTTTTTCATTCTATTAGTTAATTACGTATTTGAGTTTTATAGATTTCCATCTCACAACAAAAATCGTGCAAAATTACAAAATAATTACGAATTACGAATGACAAACGACGAAAAAATATATCAATCTGTCTTTACTACCTTACTTTTAGGTACAAAAAGGGTGATTTGCAGGCGTTGCCCTCTATAGATATCGCCTTTTGATATTTGATAGGTTTTAGGAATCGTAATTTGGTTATCTTTCACTTGCAGGATATAATGCACATTCTTAGTGTACCGCTCGGCTTGCTCTACGGTTCTGCCTCTTGAATGGGTAGAGACTTCAATATAGGGTTGTGTATCTTCGAGCAATTCATTAATATTGAAATTACAATCGGCGACTATAAGACTATCGTTTTTAAGGCTCATAAGGTTTATTTGACGAGGATATTCTTTGTGTAGTACAAGAGTATCAGAAGTGGTGAGAACGGGGATCTTTTCTTGCATAACGGCTTCGGAAGTAAAATCTCTTAGAACAGTCCCTAAAACGATGAAAGTGCCTATGATTCCTACAGCTAAGCTCAATACATTAAACACTATCCAACTTTTAGGTGTACGGAAGCCTTTTACAAAAAGTTTAAAGCAAAGCAGTAAGACCACCGAAACGGGGAACAAGAGCAATAATGCAGCTGATAGATACAACAAAGAGCGTTGCCAAGTTGCCGTTACTATAAAGGGGAGAAAATCGTTACCGGCGAGCAAAACGATGCCTCCAGATATCGTTACGCCAAATAAGGAGAGCACTATGGCGACTAAGGTTATGAGCAAGGGCAATAGCAATAGGATTGCGATAAAGTAGAGTATTACTTTCAGTAAGATAGGGAAGCCGTTGCCTTGGGGTTTTAGAGGTTCTTTACCTGTAAACGAGAAGTTGGAAAGGGTGTCGATGGTTACGGCTTCGCCTTTCATTTCTAATTTCTCGGCAGCAGTACGTGCGGGAGGTACTACTGCCCAGAAGATAATATACAAAAGCAACAAGGTAGAGGTAAAGAAGTGGAGAATAAACACATTTACCAGAAAAGCCAACAAAAAGAAGACGCGCACCCAAGTCACATCGTATTGGAGATAATGGGCTATGCCTGAGAGTACGCCTCCGATTTTCTTATCGTCGATATCGCGGTATAGTTTTCGACCCTTTAAAGAGGAAAAGGTAAATTTTGTTTCAGTGGGAGGGTTTTCTTCACCTTCGACGTATTGTTCGGGGCGACCTAATACTTCTATAAGATATTGTACGTCTTGACCGATTACTACTTCGCGTTGAGCCATACGGTCTTTCAGTAGTTCAGCCATACGTTGCTCTACATCATAGAGAATTTCTTCTCTATCGGTATTTTGGTTCAAATGATTACGCACCTCAGTGAGATAGTTATTGAGGGCATTATAGGCGGTTTCTTCGATGATAAAAGAAAAACCACCTAAACTGATGTTTTTTACTTTGTCCATAATTTAAATAATTTTATCAATCATTGTTTGTAAATCACGCCAGGCTTTAACGGTTTCGTTTAGGAAGCGTCTACCTGATTCGGTTAGCACATAGTATTTCCGAGGAGGACCAGAGGTAGATTCTTTCCATTGATAGCTAAGAAGTCCGCTATTTTTCAGACGGGTGAGCAGAGGGTATAACGTTCCTTCTACTACTATCATATTAGCGGTTTTGAGCGCCTCAATAATATCGGAAGCATAAGCTTCTTTGTTTTTGTTAATAATGGAAAGAATACACATTTCCAAGATGCCTTTACGCATTTGTGTTTTTGTTTTTTCGACATTAAATTCTTCCATAGTTTTGATGTTTTTAAATTCGGGGCAAAGATAAGACAAAAATAAGTATTATGCAATACATAGTACCAAAAATAATTAATATTTTTTCAGTAAAAATACTTAAGTTGCTGATTTATTGACAGAAACAAATGGAAAGAAAAAGATATATTTTTTTGGTGGTAGAGATGTATTTTGGGTATTGGGAGCTTATAGGAAGCTTATACGAACCTTATACAAATCTTGGACGATTGTTATACAAGGGGTATATAACACACTATGTATGAAGGCAGTAGAGAGCGAAGAAAAACGATATTAAAAGTAAGTTTAGTAGTGTGATAAAAGGTGAAAAGCTAAAAAAGAAATTGCTTTTGAAGAAAGTGTAATAAAAAAATTGCCAAAGGTGTGAGCCGCATAGGCGGTTAACATCTTTGGCAAAGTTATGATTATTCGTAATTAAATCAGGCTTGACCTGTAACGCCAAACAGAGGAATAGTATGGCGGTCGTCGCTATTTGTTATAGTTCCATTAGCTTGTTCAAACTTTTGGATGTTATCATCTAAAGCGAAGAGCAAGCGTTTGGCGTGCTCAGGAGTGAGGATGATGCGGCTACGCACTTTTCCTTTAGGCATTCCAGGCATTACGCTTACAAAATCAACTACGAACTCGGTAGACGAGTGATTGATAATTGCTAAATTGGAGTACACTCCTTTAGCGATTTTGTCGTCGAGTTCAATGCTCAACTGACCTTCTTTTTCTTCTACTTCGTCCATTGTTTATCTCGATTTTTTCTTTTCAACAACTACAGGTTCCAAATCGGCTTTAGAGCCCACAATGATTTTCTCGTACTCTTTAAGACCAGTACCCGCAGGAATACGGTGACCTACGATTACGTTCTCTTTCAAGCCATCGAGGAAGTCGACCTTGCCGCTTACGGCAGCTTCGTTCAACACTTTGGTAGTTTCCTGGAAGGAAGCTGCTGAGATGAACGATTTGGTTTGCAATGAAGCACGAGTGATACCTTGCAACACCGGCATAGCGGTAGCAGGGATGATATCACGAGCGATTACCAATTTCTTATCGGAGCGTTTGAGGAGAGAGTTCTCATCGCGCAATTCGCGCAAAGTAACTATTTGTCCCGCTTGCAAGTTCTCAGAATCACCAGCATCTTCCACTACTTTTTTGCCGAATAGACGGTCGTTTTCGGTGATAAAGTCATCTTTGTGTACCAATTGACCTTCGAGGTAAAGAGTATCACCTGGGTCTTGGATTTCCACTTTGCGCATCATTTGGCGAACGATTACCTCAAAGTGTTTGTCATTGATTTTTACCCCTTGGAGGCGGTATACCTCTTGAACTTCGTTCACCAAGTACTGTTGAACGGCAGAAGGGCCTTTGATACGCAAGATATCATCAGGAGTTACAGAGCCATCGGAGAGCGGTTTACCAGCACGTACAAAGTCGTTTTCCTGTACCAAGATTTGGCTTGAGAGTTTCACCAAGTACTTGCGTTCTTCACCCGAACGTGAAGTAACAATAACTTCTTTGTTACCACGTTTGATTTTACCGAATGACACCACCCCGTCAATTTCAGAAACGATAGCAGGGTTCGATGGGTTACGCGCTTCGAAAAGCTCGGTAACACGAGGGAGCCCCCCAGTAATATCGCCCGCTTTGGCAGAGCTACGCGGTATTTTCACGAGTACTTTACCTTCTTCAATCTTGCTGTTGTTATCCACCATAATGTGAGCACCTACTGGCAAGTTGTAAGAGCGGAGTGTTTCGCCGTTTTTATCAACGATAAGCAACGTAGGGATGAGCTTTTTGTTACGTGATTCCACGATCACTTTTTCTTGGAAGCCTGTTTGCTCGTCTATTTCCACTTGGTAAGTAACTCCCTGTTCGATATCTTCATAAGCGATTTTACCAGAGTATTCCGAGATGATTACCGCATTATAGGGATCCCACTGGAAGAGTAAAGTTCCTTTTTTCACCTCTTCTTTGTCTTTTACAAAGATATGCGCTCCATAAGGAATATCGTGTGTTTGAAGTACCATTTTGGTAGTAGGGTCAAGCACGCGGAGCTCAGATGAACGCACTACTACGTCCACAGGGGTTTGTTCGTTGTCTTTACCACGAACTACCCGTAAGTCTTCTATTTCTAGTACACCGTCAAAACGGGCTTCAGTCTTATTTTCTTCTGATACGTTACCCGCAACCCCACCTGCGTGGAAGGTACGCAAGGTAAGCTGGGTACCTGGTTCACCGATAGACTGGGCAGCTACTACTCCTACGGCTTCCCCTTTCTGTACCATACGTCCGGTAGAAAGGTTTCGACCGTAACATTTTGCACAAATACCGTGTTTTGCTTCACAGGTAAGTGCCGAGCGTACTTCTATCATATCGATAGGAGCGGCTTCTATTTTATCTACTATTTTTTCAGTAATTTCTTCACCAGCACCCACAATAAGTTCTTCGGTGAGAGGATTGTATACATCGTGGAGCGATACACGTCCTAAAACGCGCTCGCCAAGAGTTTCTACTACTTCCTCGTTCTTTTTGAGGGCACGCACTTCCACCCCACGCAAGGTTCCACAGTCTTCTGTATTAATAATCACGTCTTGCGATACGTCTACCAAACGACGAGTTAAGTAACCTGCGTCGGCTGTTTTCAAAGCGGTATCGGCAAGACCTTTACGGGCACCGTGGGTAGAGATAAAGTATTCGAGGATAGATAGCCCTTCTTTAAAGTTCGACAAGATAGGGTTCTCGATAATTTCACCACCCCCTACGCTCGATTTCTTAGGTTTTGCCATCAAACCACGCATACCGGTAAGCTGACGAATTTGCTCCTTTGAACCACGCGCTCCGGAGTCGAGCATCATATACACTGAGTTGAATCCTTGTTGGTCTGTACTGATGCGTTTCATTGCCAATTCAGTAAGTTGCGCATTGGTAGATGTCCACACGTCAATCACCTGATTATAACGTTCGTTGTTGGTGATGAGCCCCATATTATAGTTCATCATAATACCATCTACGAGTCCGTTAGCTTCGGCTATCATATCAGCTTTTTCTTGCGGAATGATGATATCCCCTAAACTGAACGACAATCCACCTTTAAAGGCAAAACGGTATCCCATATTCTTGATTTTGTCAAGGAAGTCTCCCGTTACAGGAATGCTAGTAGCTTTGAGGATACGACCGATGATATCACGCAATGATTTTTTGGTAAGTACCTCGTTGATGTAGCCTACTTCCAAAGGTACAAGCTCATTGAAGAGCACACGTCCAGTGGTAGTTTCTACTACGGGATAATACACATTGCCATTTTCGTCGAGGTCACGCACTTTCACTTTAATAAAAGCGTTTAAGCTGAGCTTTCCTTCGTTATAAGCGATATTCACTTCTTCTGCTGAATAAAAAACTGAGCCTTCCCCTTTAATAGGATGTTCAGGGGTAGACTTACGACCTTTGGTGATGTAGTAAAGCCCCAAGACCATATCTTGTGAAGGTACAGTAATAGGCGAACCATTCGCAGGGTTGAGGATATTGTGTGAAGCCAACATCAATAGTTGTGCCTCTAAGATAGCCTCAGGACCTAATGGCAAGTGCACCGCCATTTGGTCACCGTCGAAGTCGGCATTGAACGCTGTACATACAAGCGGGTGCAACTGTATTGCTTTCCCTTCGATGAGCTTAGGTTGGAATGCCTGAATACCCAAACGGTGCAAAGTAGGAGCACGGTTCAGTAGTACAGGGTGACCTTTAATTACATTCTCCAAAATATCCCATACTACGGGCTCTTTCTTGTCAATGATTTTCTTAGCTGATTTCACCGTTTTCACAATACCGCGCTCGATGAGCTTACGTATTACAAACGGCTTATAGAGTTCGGCTGCCATATTCTTTGGCAAACCGCATTCGTACATTTTGAGTTCAGGACCTACCACAATTACCGAACGTGCTGAATAGTCTACACGTTTACCGAGGAGGTTCTGACGGAAGCGCCCTTGCTTACCTTTCAATGAGTCAGAAAGTGATTTAAGCGGACGATTAGACTCTGTTTTTACAGCTGATGATTTACGTGTGTTGTCGAAAAGTGAATCTACCGACTCTTGAAGCATACGTTTCTCATTGCGCAAAATCACATCAGGCGCTTTGATTTCCATCAAGCGTTTTAAACGGTTATTGCGAATAATCACACGTCTGTAAAGATCGTTAAGGTCGGAAGTCGCAAAACGTCCCCCATCGAGCGGTACCAACGGGCGCAATTCAGGCGGAATCACAGGAATCACCTTCATTATCATCCATTCAGGTTTGTTCTCGCGGTTTCTTTGAGATTCGCGGAACGCCTCTACCACTTGTAAGCGTTTAAGAGCTTCAGTTTTGCGTTGTTTAGAACTTTCGTTATTAGCTTTGTGACGCAAGTCGTAAGAAAGTGCGTCTAAATCCAAACGTTCTAAGAGTTCAAGAAGACACTCAGCCCCCATTTTAGCGATGAACTTATTAGGGTCAGTATCTTCTAAATATTGGTTATCAGCAGGAAGACTCTCAGTAATAGCGAGATATTCTTCTTCTGAAAGGAAGTCTAAGTATTGTAAATCTTCACCTTCTAGTCCTTTGGCAATACCTGGTTGGATAACTACATAGCGCTCGTAGTAGATAATCATATCCAACTTTTTCGAAGGAAGCCCTAACAAATAACCTATTTTGTTAGGTAATGAGCGGAAATACCAAATGTGAGCGATAGGTACCACAAGATTGATATGTCCTACTCTTTCGCGGCGTACTTTTTTCTCGGTTACTTCCACGCCACAACGGTCGCAGACGATGCCTTTATAACGAATGCGTTTGTATTTACCACAAGCACATTCATAGTCCTTTACAGGACCAAAAATACGCTCACAAAACAACCCGTCGCGTTCAGGTTTGTGAGTACGATAGTTGATAGTTTCAGGTTTAGTAACCTCACCGCGTGAAACGGCTAAGATAGATTCAGGAGAGGCCAAACCAATCGAAATCTTATCAAATTTAGGAACAGCTGTATTTTTTTCTCTTGCCATATTATTTATGGTGAATATAATAAATTTATCGGGCTTCATAGAGGTCTCCCCACGAAGCCTATTTACAAAATATCGTGCAAAAGTACAACTATTTTTTAAAATAGCAATTATTTTTTCGTAATATTTTTAGAAGAATATTTTAAAAGGTTGATAGTTAGTAGCATAAAAATTATCGAAGTCTCAAACTTTTACACTTTCAAAGTTTCTACTCGCCTGTCCTGCTACAACCTTTGCCAAAGTTTCTAATTTGCTTGTCGTGCTATGCCCTTTCTCAAAGTTGAAATCTCCTCCGTATTACCTTCATCATTCTTCCCTGGTCACTCGTCATTTCTGCCCTTATCCGTCGCTATCTTCCCCCTAGTGCCTATGCCCTAAGACCCCACACCACCTCATTTTCTCATTTCCCAATTTACTAATTCTCTAATTATCCCTTCTCTTTTCCGTCGCCACATTCCCCTTTTTTCGTCGCTCTCTACTCGTCACTACACCCCCTCTCCTTGGGAGAGGGACGGGGGGAGGATTCCTTTTCTTTCGCCTCGAAACTCCGTTTTTAACATTTTTAGTGTTGTTGTATTATATTATTATCCAACTATTTATATACCCTTCCTATACCAATCGTCCAAGATTCGTATAAGCTTCCTATAAGCTCTCTATAAGCTAACCCCACCCTACTTACAGCCTTTTTTCATCAAAAACCCTTCCTCCCCTCTTCCGAACTTTTCCGTTTCCTTCCGAATTCCTCAACCTTTCCCCATTTGCTAATTTTTCCCCGCCTGCCGTGCTACGGCTGCCTGTGTGGCTCACACAGCCTGTGCGGCTCGCACCTTTGGCAAAGTTGATTATTTCTGGTATTATTGGTATTATTTGGTTTTATTGGCATTTATCTCATTCTCCAATCTGCTAATTTTCTCTGCCCGTCATGCTACGACCTTTGGGAAAGTGTGGCAGTGCATATTAAACACTAAAATAGTGAAATACAAACTTAGGGAATTGCTCACCAAGGTTGTAATATCCTTTGATGATAGCAAAATATTCCTTCTCCTCCCACAAATGAGCTTCTATTCCTACCGTAGTATCGTCATTATTGAAGTTATAGACGCTTAAGTTTATCCCTCCTCTTTCTTTTTTATCCATTTCTTCTATTGGGAAAAGGTGCAACACGCTTTTATCTTCTACAAAATCGAGCATTTCATAGATTTCTTCTAAAAACTCTCCTGAAATATCAAATTTTTCAGCTAATACTTGGGTATCTTCGGCTTTATAAGCTTCTAAAAAGTCCGAAAGGGTGTGGTAAATCTCTGTTTTAAGGGCTTGTGTAATATTCATAATATGTTTGTAGGATATTAGGTTGAAAATTTTGTACAATTGCCCACTTATATTCCACACAATACACGCCTCTATGGGTATTACCAATAGCACTCATAAAAGCATCTGCAATGGTATTAGCTTCTTGTAGGCTAATATTAAAGATTTGCTCCAAAAGATTCCTACGTTTATTTTTTCCCCCAGTCAACAGGTGCCCATTGGGTAAGATGCCAAGGAAAATCATTAAGGTCTATTCCGTTGTATTTCTCATAGATATCCCCACCTTTTTCCCAAGGGTTAGGCTTCCCTTGTACCATTTCGTTTATAGGGTGTTCAGCAGTAAAGGCGTGGCAAAAAAGATTCTTATCGGCTGCATAACCTCCATATTTCTGTACCGCTTTGGCTACCAAAAGAGTAAAAGAACGAAGTTTTAGCTTGTTAAGGTCTATGTTAGGATCTATGCGAAACCATTGTCCTTGCAAGGGAGCATTGGGGTTTGTTGAAGTTCCATCTCCTTGTTTTGCTGGGTAAGAAAAGCCTTTTCCTGCATTAGCAATAGTAAATGACAAAGCGTGTTTTATCTCGCCTTTTCGTGCCTCTGCGATGCCTATTTGAGAGAGTGGATTGAGCATACACACTACTGCCGACCCTCCTGTGGTGTGTTGCATCGCAAAGTTGTCCTTACCCAAATCTTTGAAATTTGGCTTTGCTTTAAAATATCCCGAAGCAGCAAAATGCCAAGTACCTTTCTCATCTTTAACAGCGTAAAAATATTCTCGCATTATTCCTGTTGCTCTGTCATAAACGGCAAAAGCTCTATCCCCTCCGCCTGCCGGTTGTGCATATTTAGGCAAGGGAATACGTCCCGTAGTATACTTAATAAGATCTTGTCTGTAAATAACTCTATTATCTTTAGATTCAAAATAGGCGTATTCCTGATGAGGATTATTAGAATCTACCACATAAATAGGGATATTATAAGATGTTGTACACAATGAAGTTAGCACCGTTTTTTTGAATTTTTCAGGCAGATATTCAGCGGGCATTTTAGGCATATAAGCAGCTATGGCAGCCGAGTTCGTTGCTAAAGGCATATTTTTAACTTCTCTTGTGAAAATAGACCCCTGAGCTATATAAGGATCAAAGAGACTTCCCGTATAATAATACCCTTTCTGCTGTTCATCTTCTCCTGCTTGTTTGCCACAAGCAGATAATATGAGTAAAAAGAAAATAAGTGTTTTGTTACGTATCATTTTAAATATTTCTATTGATTTCATACTCTCCTCTAAAAAATCAACTCAAAGAGAGTTGTATTGCCGATCCTTATCTTAACCTTGTATGTTCTTTTTGCATATAACATTTTCATATCTTAAAACATCGACAGTTTCATTAATATATCGGTTTGAGCATCAGAACCTAAGACGAAGGTGTGGGTATCAAAAGCTACAAATCCATTTTTTTGGTAAAAACGTAAGGCTCTTTTGTTCTTCTCCCATACCCCCAGCCATACATAGGGTACTCTTCGCTCTTTAGCTACTTCAATAGCTTTTTGATAAAGCGCTTGACCTACCCCACTGCCGTGAAATTCCTTCAACACATAGATACGTTCTATTTCCATTGCATTAGGGTCTTGTGGTTCTGTTTGAGCAGAGGCAAAATTAAGCTTCAAATAACCTATCACCTTGTTTTCTTCTTCAGCAAAGAAGAAAAGAGAATCTGGATTTGATAGTTCTTGCTGTACTTTGCTTGTCGCAAAACTTGTAGTGAGGTATTGCTCCATATCCTCTGGAGTATTAGTATCAGCGAAGGTTTCATAGAAAGTTTGTTTGCCAATAGCCTGCAATAAGGCTATATCAGTTGTGATGGTAGGACGTATATTCATATTGGTATATTAAGTTGTAGTTCAGTATTATTATCCGCTAATAATTTCTAAGCTAAGGCGATAGTTATCATTGAGCCTTATATTCATCAAGTGCCCCAAAAAGTAATCAGGGTTGATATTCTGTATTATCGTCAGTGGTGTAAGTAAGTTGTTGTTTAGAAAGAAAACGCACAAATATACATTTTTTTCAGCGAAAAACAATATTTTGACTTTAATTTCCTAATTTTGTATCCCAAAAGAATAATGATGAAAGAACTAAAAAATCTATTACAGCAAGTCGCTACTATCACCCAAAAGAACAACGAACTTTTGGACGCTACGGGAGGGCGCTTTAATATGTTTCGCATCTGTGGGGTAAATCATTATGAAAATACTCATTCTGCCATTATTGCCGAATTGCTAAACCCCAAGGGCTCTCATTCACTAAAATCAGCCTTCCTCGAAGCCTTTTTAAACCTAATCGACAAAGATTCTATACCCACTACATTCAATCCCTCAACAACAACTGCTTACACCGAATATACTACCGATAACGGACGTATAGATATCCTCATAGAAGACGACCAAAAGAATGCTCTTATCATAGAAAATAAAATCTACGCACCTGACCAACGCGAACAACTAAAACGCTACAACCAATATGCTCAAAAACAGTATAAGGCGTATAAGATTTATTATCTTACACTCTTGGGAGATAAGGCTTCAGAGCAAAGCGGTGAAGGGGTAAACTACCTCCCCATTTCTTATTCTGATACTATTATCAAGTGGTTAGACCAATGTATTACCCTATCAGCTCGCTTGCCCATAGTACGTGAAACCCTCATTCAGTACAGTAACCATTTAAAAACACTCACAAATCAAGATATGAACACCAAAAATCAAGAAGAAATAGTAAAAACTTTAGGTGATTTTGGCAACTTAGAAGCCGTACAAAGCATTTTCCTGAACTATCCCAAAGTATTTAATTACTTAGCCCAAACACATTTGAACCCTAAAATGGACTCTTTTGCTAAGGACAGAAAATTAGAATACCATTACGAGGAAGCTCACGAATCACATATAAGTTTTTATCTTAGTTGTAAAGAATGGGAAGATAAAGTAAATATAAGCTTCGATTTTGAAGAAGGAGGTTATTACTACGGAGTATATAATGACCCCGAAAAGCATCAAATTTCAGAAGAAAATAAAACAACTTTGCACCAACGTTTGCAAGAAAAAGGAATTCCTATTCGTGAAACAGAATGGTATCCTTTTTATGAAAACATCAGCAACTTAACAGTAGAGCTTTGGGAGAGAGATATTGTAAAAAGTGAAGCTTTCTTCAAGAGTTGTACACAAAAAATAGAAATACTATTAGATGCCTTAAAAGGATTAAAATTGTAGTAAATAATCTATCTTATTGCTAACTAACTCCTACATAAAAACAAAAATTCCAAACTACTGAATATTCAATAGTTTGGAATTTTATTATAACTTCAACAATTAATTATTAACTTAACCATTAATCATTATTCTTCAAGTCTAATATCCAATCCAAGACCTTTAAGTTCGTGCATCAATACATTGAAAGATTCTGGCAATCCTGGTTCTGGCATTGTCTCACCTTTTACAATCGCTTCGTAAGTTTTGGCACGACCTACTACGTCGTCGGATTTTACAGTTAAGATTTCGCGTAAGGTACTAGAAGCTCCATAAGCCTCCAATGCCCATACCTCCATCTCTCCAAAACGCTGTCCACCAAATTGGGCTTTACCTCCCAAAGGTTGTTGGGTGATAAGTGAGTACGGACCGATAGAACGAGCGTGCATCTTATCGTCAATCATATGTCCGAGTTTGATCATATAAATCACACCTACAGTTGCTTTTTGGTCGAAACGTTCACCGGTACCACCATCGTATAGGTAAGTATGACCAAAACGCGGTACGCCTGCTTCATCAGTAAGCTCATTGATTTGCTCTAATGATGCTCCATCGAAGATAGGAGTTGCAAACTTCTTACCGAGCTTTTGTCCTGCCCAACCCAATACAGTTTCGTATATCTGACCGATGTTCATACGTGAAGGTACCCCAAGAGGGTTCAACACGATGTCTACCGGAGTTCCGTCTTCAAGGAACGGCATATCCTCATCGCGAACGATACGTGCTACGATACCCTTGTTACCGTGGCGACCTGCCATCTTATCACCTACTTTTAGCTTACGTTTCTTAGCCACGTAAATTTTAGCTAATTTTAGAATACCTGCAGGTAATTCGTCTCCCACAGCAATGGTAAATTTATCGCGACGTAATCCTCCTTGCAGGTCATTTTCACGAATGCGATAGTTGTGCAAAAGGTCGTCTATAAGACCGTTGATGTGCTTATCGTCAGTCCAACCTGCAGAAGTAAGGTGAGCATAATCCTCAATGCCTTCAAGCACTTTTTTAGTATATTTCTTACCTTTAGGCACAATTTCTTCACCGAGGTCGTTCACTACTCCTTCCGAAGTCTTTTCAGCTACCAAGCTATATAATTTTTCCAATAATTTAGAGCGAAGAGCTTCAAACTTAGCGTTGTAATCAGCTTCTAATTGTGCTACGTCTTCTTTATCTTTACTGCGTTTGCGTTTGTCTTTTACCGCACGTGAGAACAATTTCTTGTCGATAACCACCCCATAAAGTGAAGGTGAAGCTTTTAGAGAAGCGTCTTTCACATCGCCCGCTTTATCACCAAAGATAGCACGGAGGAGTTTCTCTTCAGGGGTAGGGTCTGATTCTCCTTTAGGAGTAATCTTACCGATAAGAATATCCCCTGGGCGTACTTCTGCTCCAATGCGAATCATACCGTATTCGTCCAAATCCTTGGTTGCATCTTCCGATACGTTAGGAATATCATTAGTAAGCTCTTCGGCTCCCAATTTAGTATCACGCACTTCCAAAGCGTATTCATCAATATGGATAGAAGTAAATAAATCCTCGCGTACAGCGCGTTCCGAAATCACAATCGCGTCCTCAAAGTTATAACCTTTCCAAGGCATAAATGCTACCTTCATATTACGACCGAGTGCTAACTCTCCGTTTTCAGTAGCATAACCTTCACACAACACCTGACCTTTTTTCACTCTCTCACCTTTTTCTACTATCGGTTTTAGGTTGATACAAGTGCCTTGGTTTGTTTTTTGGAATTTGATAAGGTTATATACTGTTTCATCAGCATCAAAGCTTACCAATTTTTGTTCATCAGTACGGTCATAAGTGATAATGATTTTATCAGCATCTACATAATCAACTGTACCATCACCCTCTGCGTTCATAAGCACACGGGCATCTGAAGCTACACGGCGTTCCAAACCTGTTCCTACGATAGGCGCTTCAGGTCTTAACAAAGGTACTGCCTGACGCATCATATTCGAGCCCATCAACGCACGGTTCGCGTCGTCGTGTTCCAAGAACGGAATAAGGGAAGCCGAAATAGAAGCGATTTGGTTAGGAGCAACGTCTATATATTGTACTTCGTTAGGTTCAATTACAGGGAAGTCACCATCTTCTTTTACAACCACTTTTTCCTCAGTGATATTAGCTTTATCGTCTAATGCGATATTAGCCATACCAATTTTGAGTCCTTCTTCGTCTTCGGCAGTGAGGTAGGTCATATCTTTAAGATCTACCTTCCCATTAGTAACTTTGTGGTAAGGCGTTTCTATAAAGCCCATACCGTTTACCTTCGAGAATACCGCCAACGAAGATATCAAACCGATATTTGGTCCTTCTGGGGTTTCAATAGGGCACAAGCGTCCGTAGTGAGTATAGTGTACGTCTCGCACCTCAAAGCCCGCACGCTCACGCGACAAACCTCCAGGTCCTAAGGCGGACAAACGGCGTTTGTGAGTAATCTCAGCCAATGGATTCGTTTGATCCATAAACTGAGATAATTGGTTTGTACCAAAGAACGAGTTAATCACAGACGAAAGAGTCTTCGCATTGATTAAATCGATAGGAGTAAATACCTCGTTGTCACGTACGTTCATACGTTCACGAATAGTGCGCGACATACGAGAAAGACCTACGCCAAACTGAGCTGCCAATTGCTCTCCTACCGTACGCACACGGCGGTTAGACAAGTGGTCGATATCATCTACCTCTGCTTTAGAGTTGATGAGCTCAATCAAATATTTCACGATAGTGATGATATCCTCTTTGGTAAGCACTTGCTTTTCCATAGGGGTATCCAATCCCAATTTTTTGTTGATACGGTAACGCCCTACGTCTCCCAAGTTGTAACGTTGGTCTGAGAAGAATAGCTTGTCGATAATACCGCGAGCGGTTTCCTCATCGGGTGGTTCAGCATTACGCAACTGTCGGTAAATGTGTTCCACTGCTTCTTTCTCAGAGTTGGTAGGGTCTTTTTGTAAAGTATTGTGGATAATGGTATAATCAGTAGCCTGACTATCTTCTTTGTGAAGAAGAATGGTCTTTACATCAGCTTCTAAGATTTCTTGAATGTTATCTTCATCGAGTACAGTATCGCGGTCGAGGATAATCTCATTACGCTCAATAGATACTACCTCTCCGGTATCTTCGTCTACGAAGTCTTCGTGCCAAGTATTGAGTACACGGGCAGCCAAACGACGACCGATGTATTTTTTAAGCCCTGTTTTAGAAACCTTTATTTCTTCTGCAAGGTCGAATATTTCCAATATATCTTTATCGCGTTCAAACCCAATCGCACGGAAGAGTGTTGTAACAGGGAGTTTTTTCTTACGGTCGATATAGGCGTACATCACGTTGTTGATATCGGTAGCAAACTCAATCCACGAACCTTTGAAAGGAATAATACGTGCGGAGTAGAGTTTAGTACCATTAGCGTGAAACGACTGTCCGAAGAATACCCCAGGTGAACGGTGTAGCTGCGAAACCACTACTCGCTCCGCCCCGTTGATAACGAATGTCCCGCTTGCTGTCATATAAGGAATTGTACCCAAATAAACATCTTGCACAATAGTTTCAAAATCCTCGTGCTCAGGGTCAGTACAATAAAGCTTTAAGCGAGCTTTCAGAGGTACACTATAGGTAAGACCGCGCTCTATACATTCTTGAATAGAGTAGCGTGGAGGATCTACGAAATAGTCGAGAAACTCCAATACGAATTGGTTGCGAGTGTCCGATATAGGAAAGTTCTCCTTAAAGGTATGATATAATCCCTCGTGCACTCGGTCTTCCGATTTGGTCTCCATCTGAAAGAACTCTTGAAACGATTTGATTTGAATATCCAAGAAGTCAGGGTATTCAGGAACGTGTTTCACGGAAGCAAAATTCACTCTTGCGGTTTGATTCGTAAGCATTTTCTTTACTTTAATATTATTGTTTAATCGTTAGTAGTAAGTCGTTAGTCGTGAGTTTGGCATAGTTAAGACTTTGTCAAAGTCCTAAACTTTTTTTAAAGTGAATATGGCATAAATCTCTCGCCATAATATCGTTGTTGTATTGTCGCCTTAAATTACAAAATGGTTTAGGCCTTTTTTCTATTAAAAAAGACCTAAACCTTATAGGGTTTATAAGTAAAATTATTTCAATTCTACTTCTGCACCAGCTTCTTCTAAAGATTTTTTAAGCCCTTCAGCTTCTTCTTTAGAAACTCCTTCTTTTACTTTTGAAGGAGCGCCGTCTACTACTTCTTTAGCTTCTTTTAGTCCAAGACCAGTTAAGTCTTTTACTAATTTAACAACCGCTAATTTGTTAGCTCCTGCTGATTTTAAGAATACATCAAACTCTGTTTTTTCAGCACCTGCATCAGCTGCACCTCCTGCGGCTCCACCTCCTGCTGCTACTGCTACTGCTGCTGCAGCTGGTTCAATGCCGTACTCATCTTTCAAGATTTGTGCAAGCTCGTTTACTTCTTTAACGGTTAAGTTTACTAATTGTTCTGCGAAATTTTTTAAATCTGCCATTTTTTCTATCGTTTTTGTTTAATTGTTTAAAAATAAATTCTGTGCGTTCTGTTTTACTTTTCAGATAAAGTCTTGATAATACCAGCCAATTTTCCTCCTCCTGATTTGAGGGCTGAAACCACGTTCTTGGCAGGTGATTGGAGCAAGCCAATGATTTCGCCAATAACTTCGTTCTTAGATTTAAGAGCTGATAAGGTGTCTAATTGATTGTCGCCAATAAATACAGCGGCATCCACATAAGCCCCTTTCAAGATAGGTTTATCTGATTTCTTGCGAAACTCTTTGATGAGCTTAGCAGGGGCATTCCCTACTTCAGCATACATCAATGAGGTGTTCCCTTTGAGAATGCTTGGTAATTCACCAAACTCTTTTTCTGAAACTTCCATTGCTTTGGCAAGCAAGGTATTCTTCACAACTGCCAATTTGATATTCGCTTTAAAACAAGCACGACGCAATGCCGTAGTGTCTTGAGCGTTCAAACCAGTTAAATCTGTTACATAAATAACATTACTATCAGCTAACTGTGCAGTTAAATTGTCTATTACTAATGATTTTTCTTCTCTTGTCATAATTCCGGTTTTTAACTACAAATTAAACTGTTTTAGTGTCTACTGCAATACTTGGGCTCATTGTAGATGAAAGGTAAATCGATTTCATATACGTACCCTTAGCAGCCGTAGGTTTCATCTTTATCAATGTTTGAATCAACTCGTTGGCGTTGTCTACAATCTTCTCAGCAGTAAATGATACTTTACCAATCGAAGCGTGTACAATACCTGTTTTGTCTACACGAAAGTCGATTTTACCTGACTTTACTTCTTGTACAGCCTTACCAATTTCCATAGTAACGGTACCGGTTTTAGGGTTAGGCATCAAGCCACGAGGACCTAACACACGTCCTAACGGACCTAATTTACCCATTACTGCAGGCATTGTAACGATTACGTCTACATCAGTCCAGCCGTCTTTTATCTTTTGTAGATATTCATCAAGCCCTACATAGTCAGCCCCAGCAGCTTTAGCTTCCGCTTCTTTCTCTGGAGTTACTAAGGCAAGCACTCGCACGTCTTTTCCTGTCCCGTGAGGAAGCGTAACTACGCCACGCACCATTTGGTTTGCTTTACGTGGGTCTACCCCTAAACGCACCGCAATATCCACTGAAGCATCAAATTTAGTGTAAGTGATTTCTTTCAATAATGCTGAAGCCTCTTTCAGTGTATAGAGCTTGTTTCTATCAACTTTTGCAAGAGCTTCTTTGTGTTTCTTTGTTAATTTTGCCATATTGCTTTGCGATTAAAAAGGTTTTTCTCCAGTTACTGATATACCCATTGAGCGTGCCGTACCAGCAACCATACTCATTGCAGATTCAATTGTAAATGCATTCAAATCAGGCATCTTGTCTTCTGCAATTGCTTTCACTTGTTCCCAAGTGATACTTGCTACTTTCTTACGGTTTGGCTCTCCAGAACCTCCTTTAACCTTAGCGGCTTCCAACAGCTGAACAGCAGCAGGCGCAGTCTTAATAACAAAATCAAATGACTTGTCCTTGTAAACGGTGATAACCACAGGAATTACTTTCCCTTGTTTGTCCTGCGTACGTGCGTTGAACTGCTTGCAGAACTCCATAATATTAACACCGGCAGCACCTAATGCGGGTCCAATTGGTGGCGAAGGATTCGCTTGACCTCCCCGAGCTTGTAGTTTAACTACTTTACTAACTTCTTTTGCCATTGTTTATAATTAATAATTTATTTAAATGCCTCTGTTACGAGGGCTTTGTTACAGTTTTTCTACTTGGGTATAGCTTAGCTCTAATGGTGTTTTGCGCCCAAAGATTTTTACCATCACCTCAAGTTTGCGCTTCTCTTCATTCACACGCTCTATGGTAGCATTAAAGCCATTGAATGGACCATCTATAAGTTTCACCATTTCACCTACTTCAAACGGAATCGCTACCGTTTCTACCGTCTCTGCTAATTCATCTACCTGACCAAGCATACGGCTTACATCAGCTTTGCGCAAGGGTAGCGGGTCTCCCCCTTTGGTCTCACTTAAAAAACCTACTACTCCTGGTATAGATTTAATGATATGCACTACCTCACCCGCTAAGTGAACCTTCACCATTACATAACCAGGCATATGCACCCTATCCTTTGTGGTCTTCTTGCCATTGCGCACCTGAACCACCTTTTCAGTAGGCACTAATACTTCCTCCACATAGTCCGCATAACCCAAACGTGAGGTTTCGTTCTCTATATAGTTCTTTATTTTGTTCTCCTGACCGGTAACGGTTTTAATTACATACCATTTTTTTTCTATTAATCCAGACATCCTCGCTGTTTTTATTTCATAAATTCAAAATACTTACCTATAAGGTATTCAAATGAAGAATCCATCCCCCAAATTACTAAGGAAAATAGAATAGAAAACACCACTACTACCACCATTTCTCTCTGTGCATCCGAAATAGCAGGCCACGTAACGTGGTTCGTTAGCTCTTCATAAGACTCTTTAATGTATTGAATCATAACCTATTAGTATTATAAATGAGTAATATTACGCCTATTTATGTGCGCTTTTGGGTGGCAAAAGTACGGCGAATTTTTCAATCCACCAAACTTTTTATAATATTTTTTCAACCTTTGTACTCCCCTACCCCATTCTTTTACCTTTTACCTTTACTCACATATCCCGCTATAAGCCCTCGCTGGCTTTACCTTTTACCTTTTACCTTTTGCCTTTTACCTGCCCGTGCGGCTCGCACCTCGCACTATTCCAAAGCACAATCCTTCCACCCCATCGCTTGCTTGTATAAACTCAATGATTTACTCGGCACCACCACTTTACCCCGATAGCCCATCTTATTTATCGCAGGAGGTGTTGTAGCCTTGCTGTGCAATTCCACAAGTCCGCTGTTTTCAAAGGCACCCAAATCTATCTTTTCTATAGTGCTCGGCAATTTCAGCTCTTTTAGGTTAGCGCAACCGTAAAATGCCTGCACCCCTATTGAGGTCGTAAACTTCGATAACCTAACCTCCGTGAGATTTGTACAGTTGTAAAACACCTTCGAAGCCACCACAGTCACCGCTTTAGGCAATTCCACCTCTTGTATACGCTCACATTCAGCAAAAGCAAAACCACCTATGTATTTCACCTCATCAGGCAATATGAGATACTGCAAACTTTTGCATCCGTAGAAAGCCCCGTAATAAATATCGGTGAGCGCCAATGGCATCTGCACTCGTACTAACGAACTACAATTCTTAAAAGCCTGCATATTTATCTTCTCCACTGTATCGGGGATAACCACTGCTGTCAAACTCGTGCAATCCAAAAAAGTATCATTTAGTATATGCCTCAATCCATACGGCAACTTTACCTTCATCAAACTACTACAACTGTTGAAAGCACTTGCCCCTACAAACACTACACTGTCAGGGATATCAATGCTCATCAACCGCCTGCAATACTCAAAAGCATCATCGCCTATACTCTCCAATTCCTTAGGAAAAGTTACCGAAGAAAGGTTCTCACAGTACGCAAAAGCACTACTCCTTATATTCTTTATACTTTCAGGAAGTACCAACTTTTGTAACTGCTTGCATTGGTAAAAAGCCCCAGAAGAAATCACCGTTAGCCTTCCTCCCAGAAAGTTCACTTGTTGCAAGCCTAAACAATCCATAAAAACACGGTTGCCCAAGTCGCTCACATTTTCCGGAATCCCTATCTTTTTCAGTGAAGAACAACCCCTAAAAGCCTCTTCCCCTATGGTAATAACCGAATTAGGCAACTCAATCGCCCACAGTTTAGCACAATTCGCAAAAGCACGAGCCCCTATTTCAGTTACCGAATTAGGAAACATTTCCACCTTCGTAAGATTCGTACAGCCCGAAAATGCCCCTTCTCCAATAGTTGTCACCGTTCCTGCAATGCTGATAGATTTAAGTTGAAGGCAATCTTTAAAGGCTTCTTTGCCAATCACATTCACTGTACGAGGGAGCTCTACACTTCCATCGCGAGGCAACTTATTGTTGTCACATTTCAGTAGCACCCCATCACTGATGGTAAGCGCTTCCAAACCTTTTTGTGCAAACGTGAGTTCGCTTAGAAGTAGTAACCCTAAAAAGAAGTATTTGTAGATAGCGGTAGTCATTATTCTGATGTTTTTAGGGCGCAAAAGTACACATTTTTAGCATATCTCACAAACACCCTCCAAACTTTTATTCCCACACATCCCCCTTTGAAGGTTGTCCGCGAGAGCGAATAGGGGGATGTTCCTATCAATATACTACCAGTATATTAAGCGACACCATCTCCCCCTTTGAAGGGGGTAGGGAGGATGTTTCTACTATTATTTCCCCTTCTCTCTACCCTCTCCACCCCGTCCGCCCCGTCCGACTGGTCTGACTCGTCCTCTTCCCGTCACCACCTCCCCCTTTGAAGGGGGGTAGGGGGGATGTTTTCTTCGTCATTCGTCCCTCGTCATTATCTGCCTGTGCGGCTCGCACTTCCTTTTTCTTTCGCCTCGAAACCCTATTTTTAGCATTTTTAGCATTATTGTATTACAGTATGAATCAATTACTTATACACCCTTTGTATAACAATCGTCCAAGATTCGTATAAGCATCCTATAAGCTTTGTATAAGCTAAGCATACCCATTTTACCCTTTACCTTTTATCTTTTACCTAAAAATTCTCTTCCGAATTCCTCCGATGTCTTTCTCCTTCCTCATCTCTTTCCTAAGACCCTCAGAATTTTTGAAACTTTCCCCAACAAATCTGAAATGTCCGACTCGTCCCACTCGTCCTAACAATCTCCCCATCTGCTAATTTCCAGAGTTTCTCCAACAAGTCCGATTTGTCCAACTTGCCCGATCTGTCCTAACAACTCCAACCAATCTCCCCCTTATTGCCCGTGTGGCTCACACCTGCCCGTGTGGCTCACACCCACTAACCATTTAATCAACAGCCTTTTACTTTTTTTCTTTTACCTCTTACTTAAATAATTTTTCCGAATTATTTTTGCATTTCCACAAAAAGCATTACTTTTGCCGTTCGATTAATAACACCAATACAAATTCATACTTTTATAAACGATTTATAAACAATGGCAGTACTCGAAAAGATTAGAAGTAAAACCGTATTCCTTATCGCGATTATTGGGCTCGCCCTTTTCGCATTCATCATTTCCGATTTCATAGGTAAAGGGCGCTTTAGCAACCATACCCCTAACGAAGTAGGTAGCGTAAATGGCGAAGATGTGTCTGTCGATGCTTTTCGTCAGCAAGTCGAAAATGCTACCCGTCAAGCTAATGGGCAAGCTAGCAGCATCGAAGCCGCTAAATACGTGTGGGAGCAAAACGTACAACAAATCCTCCTCAATCAGCAAATCGAAAAACTCGGTCTCAGTATAGAAAAAGACCAGATTTTGGCTATTCTTGCTAAAACACCACTCGCTCAAAACCCTCAGTTTGTGAATGAGTATGGCGTGTTCGACGCTAATAAATTTACCAACTACTTGGCTACCCTCAAAAACACCAATCCCCAAGCTTATGCTCAGTGGAAAATGCAAGAGGACGCTCTTGTAGAAGATGCTAAACAGCGAATGTATTTCAGCCTTATTCGCGCAGGTCTCGGCGTTACCAATGCCGAAGCCGAAATCGAATACCACCAAGAAAAAGACCTCGCCGATATCAGCTATGTAGCCTTGCAATACAGCTCTATCGATGATAAAAGCATAAACGTAGCCGATAACGAGATTAGAGATTACATCAAAAAACACGAAAAACAATTCAAACAAGAGGCTTACCGCAATATACAATATATAGTAGTAACCGAAAAACCATCTCAAACCGATATCCAAGCCGAAAGAGAAAGTCTACTCAAGCTCTTGCAACCCGAAGTAGTGTTCAATAGCAAAACCAATAGTAACGACACCATTGCAGGCTTTGCTAAAACTAAAAATATCAAAGAATTTGTAGACCGTCATTCCGATGTGCCTTACGACAGTCTTTTTGTGAATAAAGACAACCTCCGCACATCTTACGCCGATACACTTTTCAACCTTCCGGTAGGCAAAGTGTTCGGACCTTATGAAGAAGACGGAAGCCTCAAACTCAGCCGTATGGTAGCTAAGCAAGCAGGTGGAGCAGTAAAGGCAAGCCATATCCTTATCGCCTACACCGGTAGTCAAGCAGCTACCCCTAATACCACCCGCACTAAGGAAGAAGCAAAAGCAAAAGCCGAAGAGCTTTTAGCTCAGGCTAAAGCAGTAGGCGCTGATTTTGCCCAACTCGCTCGTGAAAACTCTGAAGAACCAGGTGCTGCTTACAGTGCTGGTGATCTCGGCTTCTTCTCTAAAGGTGCAATGGTAAAACCTTTTGAAGACTTCGCTTTCAGCAATGCCGTAGGTAATATAGGCATAGTTGAAACCGATTTTGGCTTCCACGTAGTAAAAGTAACTGATAAAACCGAAGCAGTGAATATCGCTACTATTAGCCGTAAAGTAGAACCTTCTGACGCTACCGTAAACGAACTTTTTGCTAAGGTAACTAACTTCGAGATGAAAGCCACTCAAAACCCTAAAGAGTTTGCGAATATCGCTAAAAAAGCTGAGCTTTCAGTCCTCCGTGCCGATAATCTTCACAAAAACGACGACCAAATTATCGGGTTAGGCTCTAACCGCTCTATCGTACAATGGTTATTCCAAAAAGATACCAAAGTAGGTGATATCAAGAAATTCACCAGCAGTGGCAATTATATTGTAGCTCAATTGGTAAAACAAGGCGAAGAAGGCATCAGCTCAGTACAAGAAGCTGCTCCTATCGTAAAACCCATTCTCATTCGCGAGAAAAAAGCAGCTATCTTAAAACAGAAAGCCAAAGGCAATAGTCTCCAAGCCATCGCTTCGGCTAACAAAACCGAAGTGAAAAGTGCCACAGGTTTGATAATGAAAAACCCAACTATCATAGGCGAAGGTCGCGAACCTAAAGTAGTAGGAGCTGCCTTCGGACTCAAACAAGGGCAAATCTCTAAACCTATCGACGGTGAAAGTGCAGTGTATGTAATCCAACTTACCTCAGCTACCGTAGCTCCAGCTTTGGATAACTATAAAACTCAGGCGCAAACCGTTGAGCAAGTGCGCACTGAACGTGCCGCACAAGGTATTCTTAAGTCATTAGAGAACAGCGCCACTATCAAAGAAAACTTAAGCGCATTCTATTAATCAGGTAACAGGTAGCAAGTAACAAGCCACCTTACTGATAAAGATAAAACAAGGAGTTAAAGATTGATTTCTTTAACTCCTTGTTTTTTATGTCACACACTAATTTGCTAATTCCCTAATTATTTTTTACCTTTGCCCCACCAACCTTTTACCTTTTACTTTTTATCTTTTACCTAATAAAATGGATTTAAGCAACTACCGAAAAACTTACGACAAGCGCGCACTTTTAGAAAGCGATGCACCCGAAAACCCTATGCAACTCTTCCAAACGTGGTTTTACGAAGCCGATGAAAGCGATAGCGTAGACGAAGCTAACGCAATGTCGGTAAGTACAATAGGTCTCGACGGTTTCCCAAAAACCCGCGTAGTACTCCTCAAACAGTACACTTACGAAGGGTTTATCTTTTACACCAATTACCACAGCGAAAAAGGCAAAGCCATTCTCGCTAATCCACACCTGTGCCTCTCCTTTTTCTGGCCTTCCCTTGAGCGACAAATCATCATCAAAGGTATTGCCGAAAAAGTACCCGCTAATACCTCCGATGGTTATTTTGAATCACGCCCTGTCGGCAGTCAGTTAGGTGCTGTGGTATCGCCTCAAAGTGAAGTAATTCCTTCGAGAGAATACCTCGAAGAACACTTGCACCTATTAGAAAAACAATACGAAGGCAAAGAAGTCCCACGTCCTGAACATTGGGGAGGCTTCTTGATACGCCCCGTAAGCATAGAGTTTTGGCAGGGTCGTCCTAATCGCCTGCACGACCGCTTGCGCTACACCCTTACCGAAGACTACGATTGGAAATTAGAACGATTAGCACCCTGATATGATAGAAAAAGACTACCTTAAACGTCAAATCGACCGTTTCTTTGAAGAACTTACAGCGTTATTGAGTAAAAAACCTGCAAAGGAAGAACAACTCAAGCAGTTAAATTATCTAACTGAAAAATATACACCACATACTCTTACTTATTTTATCAATACTCCTACTGAAACAATACTTTCAGCGTATAAAGACAGTGAAGACACCCTAGAAATCATTTCAGAAATACTATTCCTTTCTTCTGATGATAAAACTACCCTTCAAAAAACTGCTGATATTATAGAATATCTTAATCATAACAGTAAAGAATATTCATTTAGACGGAATAATAATTTAGAGGAAATTAAACATAGGTTGTAATAAAACCTATCAAATGAGTAATTTGATAATTATTTCTTACCTTTACCGTTGAAATTAGCATCGTTAAATAATAAACCTTCTTATTCTATCTCACTAATAAATAACTAATTGCGTTTATAGTAAGGAAAGATGATAAAAAATATTTTCACTTTCCTGCACGTAAATAAAAATAAAAATATTACCTTTGTAGCTCAAAAAAACTTTTTGACAAATTCCAATGACAACAGAAGTAAAAAAAGAAGGTAAATTTTCATACATAGAAAAAGGAGAAGGCACTCCTATCATTATCCTACACGGCTTGATGGGGGGGCTTAGTAACTTTGAAGACGTAATTTCTTTTTTTTCCAATAAATACAAAGTGGTAGTTCCCGAACTGCCTCTGTTCACTATGCCTTTGCTCACTACTTCGGTGAAAACTTTGGCCAAATATATACAGAAATTCATCAAACACAAGAAATTTGAAAAAGTGATACTGCTGGGCAACTCTCTCGGCGGTCACGTGGGCTTGCTCTATGCCAAAATGCACCCTAAAAACGTGTTAGGACTCGTACTTACCGGAAGTTCTGGCTTGTACGAAAGTGCAATGAGTGATGGCTACCCTCGCCGTGGGGATTATGACTTTATCAAAAAGAAATGCGAAGAGGTGTTCTACGACCCTGCTGTAGCTACCAAAGAGATTGTAGATGAGGTGTTTGCTAACATTTCCGACCGCTCGAAACTGATTAAAACTCTCGCACTTGCCAAAAGTGCTATCCGCAATAATATGGCGAAGGATTTGCCTAAAATGCACACTCCTACTTGCCTCATCTGGGGTAAAAACGACAATGTAACTCCTCCTAAAGTAGCCGAGGAATTTCACGAACTATTGCCTAATTCTGAACTCCATTGGATTGACAAATGTGGCCACGCCCCTATGATGGAACACCCTCAAGAGTTCAACGAAATTTTAAACAATTGGCTTGAAAATAGGTAACAGATGATCAAAAAAGCTGAATTTGTGATGAGCAACTCTCAGGTGAGCAAGTGCCCTAAGGACAACCTCCCTGAGTACGCGTTTATAGGGCGTTCCAATGTAGGGAAATCGTCGCTCATCAATATGCTTACCAATCACAAAGGTTTGGCCAAAACTTCTGGCCGTCCTGGAAAAACCCAACTCATCAATCACTTCAAAATCGACAATAGCTGGTTCTTAGTCGACCTGCCTGGCTATGGCTATGCACGGGTGTCCAAAACTACTAAAAAGGTATTCCAACAGTTTATTACCAAATACTTTGAAGAACGCCAGCAGTTGGTTTGTGCGTTTGTGCTGGTAGATGTACGCCACGAACCTCAAAAGATAGATGTAGAGTTTATGCAATGGTTAGGCGAACACGGCATTCCCTTTGCTATTGTCTTCACCAAAGCCGACAAGCTCAAACCGTTGGCTATTGAGCGCAATATAGAAACTTACAAGCAAGTACTCCTCGAAACTTGGGAAGAATTCCCGCCTTACTTCATCACTTCCGCCGAAGACAAAACCGGCAAAGACGAACTCATTAATTATATTGAAGAAATTAATAAATCAATTGACAATTGATAATTATCAATTGTCAATTGTTAAAATACTTCTTTTATCACTTTTACGATATTATCCGATTTTCCCATTGAATAGTAGTGCAACACAGGCGCACCGGCGTCTTTCAGCTCTTTGCTTTGCTGTATCGCCCATTCTATGCCCACTTGTTTTACCTCGGCGTTGTTCTTGCAGGCTTCTACAGCTTTGATGAGCTCCTCAGGAAAGTCGATTTTAAAGGCTTGTGAAAGCAAATTTAAATGTTTTTTAATGGCAATAGGTTTAATCCCTGGGATAATAGGCACGGTGATGCCCATTTCGCGGGCACGCTCCACGAATTCAAAGTATTTTTGATTGTCGAAGAACATTTGAGTTACCACATAATCGGCGCCGGCATCTACTTTTTCTTTCAGGCGTGCGAGATCGGAGGTGAGGGAGGGTGCTTCGATGTGTTTTTCAGGGTAAGCAGCTACGCCAATGCAGAAATCCGCTTTTTGGTCGGCTTCACTCACTTCGTTCAGGTAAATCCCTTTGTTGAGATTGGCTATTTGGGTAACCAACTCCGAGGCGTAGGTATGTCCGCCCGCAGTAGGCTGAAAGTAACGTTGTTCCTTCATCGCATCGCCACGCAACGCCATTACATTGTCAATGCCTAAATAAAAACAATCCACCAACAGGTATTCAGTTTCTTCTTTTGAAAAACCTCCACACAGCACGTGAGGCACGGTATCTACCCCGTATTTGTGTTGGATAGCCGCACAAATGCCCACCGTACCAGGGCGCATACGGGTGATTTTCTTCTCCAAAAGTCCGTTGGGGTGTTCTATATAAAAGTATTCCTCACGTGAGGTGGTTACATCAATAAAAGGAGGATTGAACTCTAATAGCGGTTCAATATTCTGGTACAGCGACTCGATGCTGTTTCCTTTTTTAGGAGGCACTACTTCAAATGAAAAGAGTGTTTTCCCCTTAGCTTTTTCTATATGTTCTGTGATCTTCATATCGTCCTTTAAATTCTTCTTTAGCTATAAGTGTATATTGTTTTATAAAATCTGTTTTGTGAGCGGTGTAAGCATCGCGGTCGTGCTCGAAAGGCTTCCAAAGAGACAGTTTAAGCGTTTCATAAGTTTTGGCTACCTGAGAATGTGTTTGTAATTCGTCTCGAAAATACAGTTCGTCATTATCGCCTTCATAACGCAAGTGCAAGTGAAATACACGTTCTGCAAAGCCATTAACGGTATAACCTTTATTAAAAGAAATCCTATCATTTGTTTCATTCATACATAGATAACCTGATTGTAGTATGAGCTCTTTCAACTTCTGAAATGAACTACCTTTTTTTACTTCTAACAACATATCTACAATGGGCTTAGCTTGTATGTTTTCTACTGCCGTACTACCTATATGACTCAGTCGCACTACTTCATCAGAGGGAAGTTGATTTAAAAGAAAACAGCTTTCCTCTTCATACCATTCTTTCCACAAAGGATTGTGTTCCGTAAGAACGATAGGAAACAGTTGCCACAATTCCTGCAGTGACATTTTTAATAAAGGATTTTCTTCTTGACTCATAGTTCTAAAACCTAAGGCCTAACACCTAAGACCTGCTTTTTTCTGCTAATCTCAAAATATCTCCAAACACCCCGCGTGCGGTAACCGAAGCTCCTGCCCCTGCTCCTTGTATTACGATGGGGTTATCGCCATAGGATTCGGTATAAATTTCAAACACGGCATCAGCGCCTTTTACTTGTCCCAACGCACTGTTGCGAGGTACCGATACGAGCGACACGTCCAATTGCACGGTTTCGGTAGAGGCCAAATCACCGTGGAGGTCGCCTACGTAACGCAGTACGTGGTCAGGAGCTTGGGCTGCTTTGATTTGCTGGTAAGGGGCATTGAAATCGTCTAAGTGCTTGAGGAAATCATCTACCGAGCCCTCGCGTAGGTGCTCAGGAATGAGGTTTTGTATCTTCACATCGCTGAACTCATTACCTAAATCCAATTCGCGGGCTAAAACGAGCAGCTTGCGCCCTACATCGTTGCCACAGAGGTCTTCGCGTGGGTCGGGTTCGGTATAACCGCTGGCGATAGCGTGCTGTAATACTTCACTAAAAGGCTTGTCTTCCGCTGAAAAAGTGTTAAACAAGTAGCTGAGTGTTCCTGAAAATATCCCTTTGATGCGGGTGATGTTCTCGCCCGAATGGTGCAGGAGTCGGATAGTGTCAATCAGTGGCAAACCGGCACCTACATTGGTTTCATAGAGGTAGTTTTTTTGGTGTTGTTTAAGGGTTTTGCGCAACTCTTGGTAGAAACTGTAGGAGATGGTATTGGCAATTTTATTGGCTGAAACCAAGTCGTAACCACTCTTTATCAGCGGAATGTAGTTCACTACAAAATCTTTGCTGGCGGTTACGTCCACCGCGATAAGGTTTTCTAAATGATTTTTATCTACAAAAGTTTGCAGGGTGTCCAAAGTATAAGGTACCGCTTCTTTATCGAATGTTTCGCGCCAATTATTACCAATTCCTTTCGCATTGGTGAGCAATTGCTGAGAGTTGGCAATCGCTACGATACGCAAACTGATATTCTTGCGTTGCAGGATATTGTCGTGCGCTTCCAAAATCTGGTCGATGAGGGTAGCTCCTACGGTACCTTTGCCAAAAATCACCAAATTGATACGGCGCGATACCCCAAAGATTTCGCCGTGAATCACGTTCAATGCCTTGTGGAGCTTTTCGGTTTTGAGCACCAAACTCACATTGCGACCCGTAACCGCATTGTTCAGCAATAAAGGTACTATCTGGTTGCGGATAAGTGCATTGTAAGGGTGGTGAAAGGTAGCCAGCGGTTGCCCTACAATAGAAATAACGGCCACATCGTCTACTATTGATACATCGCTCACGTCATTGGTATAGAAATCGTGTGAGAACTCTTCGTCCAACGCAATTTTGGCTTGCTGTGCATCTTTAGAGGCGACTACGAGACCTACCCCGCGCTCCGAAGAACCTTGTGAGATGATACTCACGCTGATATCCTTCTGTGCCAAGGCTCTAAAAATACGCGCATCTACGCCCACCTTACCCAAGAGTCCGCGACCTTCCATCACGATAAGCGCATTATCTTTAATTACTGAAATTGACTTGATGCCCTCTTCTACATTTTCGTTGTGAATGAGCGTGCCTTCGTCTTCGCTGTTGAAAGTGTTTTTGATGCGTAAAGGAATCCCTTTTTCAATGAGTGGGATAATAGTCTTCGCGTGCAGGATAGAAGCCCCAAAATTAGCCAACTCATTGGCTTCTTCGTACGAAAGCTGACGAATGATTTTGGCTTCAGGTACTAATTCAGGATTGGCGGTGAAAATACCATCGACGTGGGTGTAGTTTTGCAGTTCATTAGCGTCTAAGTAGTTGGCTAAAAGAGCTGCTGAATAGTTGCTGCCGTTGCGCCCTAAAGTGGTAGTATCGCCTTTTTCGGTGGAAGCGATAAAGCCCGTAACCACAGCCACACAATTAGTTGGAATGTTCGCAAAGCGTTCTTTGGTGAGTTTTTCGGACACTGAGTTGATGATTTGCGCATTGCCTACTACCGCATCGGTTTTAAAGATTTCGCGGCTGTCTACAAAAGTGCTGTTCAAGCCCTTGCATTGTAACAAAGCGGTAATCAGCTTAGCCGACATTAGTTCGCCTTGAGCCAAAACTAAATCTTTCGTCTTCGCACTGTAATCTTTGAGCAGCGACACCCCTTCCAAGAGTTTTTCGAGCAACTGAAATTCAGGTTCAAAGTTCACGCTTGAGTCGTACCGTTGTTCGTCTTTCAAGCGCTGCAAATCGGCGCTATAGTCCTCGCCTTTACTCGCTTTTTCAAGCAAGGCTTCTAAGTCATCTGTAGTATTACCACGTGCTGAGACTACTACTGCTATAGGTTCATTTTGAGCAAGGTCAGCAATAATGCTGAGTACTTTTTCGATGCCATCATTGGCAACTGATTTTCCACCAAATTTTAATATCTTCATTATATAACAATTGACAATTAACAATTAATAATTAACAAATGTAGGTCAAACGTATGAATTTTAGTTTCAACTTAGTTTAATATAACCTCCCCCTAATTCACTTACTCGGCAATTGCCGACAACCCTCAAAGAGGGGGAATTGTAGTGACGCAAAAACGACAATGCGACTTTTCACTATTCACTATTCACTACTTAAAAATTTTCTTCAAAAACTGTTCTAACTGTTTGTGTTCTATCAAAAAAGCGTCGTGCCCGTGCACGGAATGGATTTCGTAATAGTCTACGGGCTTGCCCATTTCACGGAGTTCAGCTACTGTGTCGCGGTTTTCTTGAGGGACGAAATACAAATCAGAATCAGTAGTCACTAAGGTAATATGCGCTGTGATGGGGGCTACCGCTTCGGCAAAACTGCCTTTGTCCTTTGAGATGTCGATGGTTTTTACGAGTTGGTTCATCAGCTTGTAGGCAGCGAGCGTAAAGCGCTTGTTGAGTTTTTCGCCGTGGTGCAGTAGCCAGCTCTCTACATTGTACAACTGCAAAGGGATGTTGGTCGTGCGCTCAAACTTCAGTTTTAGCGATTGTGGTGTGCGGTAACACAACATTGCGTGCAAACGTGCATCGTGCAGGGGGTGAGTAGAGTTCTTGAGTATCTGCTCTTGCAACAGACAGTTGCCTATAATCCAGTCGGTGGCTTTCCAGTCGGCAGCTACAATCACGAGTTCTTTGAATAAAGTGGGGGCGAGAGTAGCCATTTCCCACGCAATACCACCACCTAACGAGCAGCCTACGAGGGCAAACACTTCTGTTAGTCCTAAGTGCTGAGTGAGCCCATCGTTGAAAATGCGCGCTACATCTACTGCCGACCAGTGCTGGTAGTTGGTAATCAAATCCTCTTCACTTGCCCCAAAGCCATTGCCAGGAATGTTGAACGCCACTACGGTGTATTGAAGTGTATCGATGAGTTTACCTTCACCTATGGCTTCTTGCCACCAACCGCTCTCACCTGTTACTTGAGAATTGCCTGTAAAAGCGTGATTTACCACCACTACGGGAGCCGTGCCCAAGGTGCGACCAAACACTTGGTAATACACCCTAAGAGCAGGGATGCGCACCCCGCAAGAGGTGACGAAATCAGTGAGCTGGTAATGCAGGATATCGGACATAAAGGCGTGAAAAAATACTTTTTATAGATAATATTTAAACCATATTCAGAATTATTTTCTTTTTTCAGATATTATAACAGGAAAATAATTCTGTTTAAAAAATATTATTATTTTTATATTGATTTTGAATGGGGCAAAAGTAAGAATAATTTTCTATGTAAGCAAATAGTTTTAATTACATTTTTTTCAATTATTTAGAAAGAGATTCTTTTTTACTGACATTCAACAGACTAACTGTTTATATAAGAAGAGGCAGGAGCTATCGGAAGAAAAAGAAGTTTTTCACAAGAGGTTTGAGAGGGGTTTTGAAGATAAAAGGCTATTAGGAGGGTATGCTTAGCTTATACAAAGCTTATACGAACCTTATACGAATCTTGGACGATTGTTATACAAAGGGTATATAAGAAATTGATTCATAACATAATACAATAATGCCAATAATACTAAAAATAGGGTTTCGAGGCGAAAGAAAGAGAAGAGGCAATAGGCATTAGGCAATAGGCAATAGGAGAAAAGGGACGAATGACGAGGGACGAATGACGAGGGAAATCTCCCCCTAGCCCCCTCGTAGAGGGGGAATTGTAGTGACGGAAAAGTGAGAGATCCCCTCCCCTATTCACTTACTTCGCTCTTGCGGACGACCTCCAAAGGAGGAATTGTAGCAGTGCGAGCCGCACGGGCGTATGATGAGAAGATGAAGAATTGACGAACGAATGACGAGGAAACCTCCCCCTAACCCCCTCGCAGAGGGGGGACTGTAGTGACGGAAAAGTGAGAGAAACATTCCCCTATTCACTTACTCCGCTCTCGCGGACAACCTCTAAAGGGGGAATGTAGTGACGAAAGGGCGAGAGTTACATTATAATTGACAAATTTGTTAATTTACTAATTATTTGTACCTTTGCCCAAAATATAGAAGAAAAGAGATGAATAAACTAAATACGATACTGTTGCTTTTCGCTCTTCACTTTTCGCTCTTTACTTACTCTCAAGAGGACAGCGACGACGGAATGATTAACACTTCAGGAACGGCTACGGCTACCAATACAATGGCAGACCTGCATTATCTTGAAGACCAATTCTATTTTGGGCTTACTTACGACTATCTGGCTGGCAAGGCAAATAGTGTGGTGCAGCACAATCTTTCAAGGGGTATTCACGTGGGATTCGTGCGTGATTTGCCTGTAAACAAAGCGCGCAACGTGGGCTTTGGGGTTGGTATTGGGTATGCCTACGATTTGGTTTACAACAATATGGTGGCTAACAAAAGTACTTCTAGCATTACCTATGAGATTGTGGAACATTTTAATGACTTGAACATCACTCGTAACTTCTTCGAGACACATTCGGTAGAAATACCTGTAGAGTTCCGCTTTCGTACCTCTACCCCCTACAGTCATAAGTTTTGGAGGGTGTATACAGGTGCGCGCTTTGCTTATATTTTCAGTGGACGAAGCCTATATACTGCTAATGGCGTTTCAACAGCTTTTCAGAACTCAGATATCGCTCATACCTTTCAGGTGAAACCTTTTATTGCTTTTGGGTATAACGCGCTGAACTTCTACGTGCAGTACAACGTTACGCCCTTGCTGAAAGATGCTAAAACTACCGACGGCACCAGTCTCAAATCGAATGTATTACAATTAGGATTACTTTTTTATATTTTATGACAGACGATCCACTTACACGCTGGCGACTCATCTTGGGGCAGGATGCTAATGCTTTGGGCGAGGTGCCTCTGAACGAACAACAATCACTGATGGATGCTACCCTTGCGGCGCTTTACGACGATACCGACGGCAACGGCAACGGCGGAGGCAAGCGCTCGGCGGGCTTAGGCAGTTCGTCGCCTAATTTAGCGAAGTGGCTTACCGATGTGCGCTCGTTCTTCCCTCCTGATGTGGTGAGCGTGATTCAAACCGATGCTATTGAGCGTAAAGGGCTCACCAAACTACTATTTGAACCCGAAACTCTCAAGAACGTAAAACCCGATATCTCAATGGTGGGTACGCTAATGGCGCTCAAAGGACAGATTCCAGCTAAGAGTAAGGACACGGCACGCGAATTGATAAGAGAGGTAGTGAACGAGATTATGAAGCGTATGGAGCAAGACCTGCGCCGTGCGGTTACTGGGGCACTGAACAAAAAAGCGCATACGCCCATTGCTAACTTCTCATCGACCGACTGGAAGCGCACGATCCAGCGCAACCTCAAGAACTACGATACCGCTACCAAGCGACTTATTCCCGAAAAGTTCTATTTTTTTGAACGCACTCAGCGCCAAAAGAACTGGACAGTAATTCTCGACATCGACCAAAGTGGCTCGATGTGCGATTCGATTATCTATTCGTCTGTAATGGGATCTATCTTTGCGAGTATGCCAGCCCTTGACACGCATGTGGTAGTGTTCGACACCGAAGTAACCGACCTTACCGAAGCTTGCCGTGAAGACCCTGTGGATATGCTTTTTGGGATACAATTAGGTGGCGGAACGGATATTAACAAATCGGTGGCGTATTGCCAAACGCTCATTGAGAATCCGCGTAAAACGATGTTTATTCTTATTTCCGACCTTTACGAAGGAGGGGTACGCTCAGGACTCTTGCGTCGCCTCAACGAGATGCACCAAGATGGCGTAAAGGTATTGGTGCTCTTAGCTTTATCCGACAGCGGTCGTCCTGATTACGATGAGAAACTTGGCAAAGAGATTAGCAAACTCGGCATTGTCTGCTTTGCCTGTACTCCTGACCGCCTGCCTGAATTGGTAGAAAATGCTCTCAAAGGCAATGACCTAAAGAAATTTGGCACGAGTCGTGCAGACAAGGAAATATGAGACAATTAGCTAATTTGCCAATGAGTAGCGTTACATACTTTGCCAAAGTTTCAAACTTTGGCTAAGTTGAATACAACTTTTAACTATTCACTTTTAACTATTCACTTTATGAAAAAACATTCAAAAGTTTGGAACGAAACCAAAACACACGACTCTTGGTCAATTTTTAAAATAATGGGAGAATTTGTACACGGCTATGAGCAAATGAGCTCTATAGGACCTTGTGTGTGCATTTTTGGTTCGGCACGTATCAAACCAGAAACTCCTTACTACGAACTTACCGTGCGCATCGCCCAAAAGATAGTAGATGAGGGCTTTGGTATCATCACCGGCGGTGGTCCTGGTATTATGGAAGCCGGCAACAAAGGCGCACACCTCAACAAAGGAGTATCGGCGGGACTGAATATTGACTTGCCTTTTGAGCAGACGAATAACGCCTATATTGACCACGATAAGGATATCAAGTTCAACTACTTTTTTGCGCGCAAGGTGATGTTTGTAAAGTATTCTAAGGCATTTGTAGCAATGCCAGGTGGTTTTGGCACCCTTGATGAACTCTTTGAGACCCTGACTTTAGTACAAACTTACAAAATAGACAAAATTCCTATTATTTTAGTCGGCACAGATTATTGGGGAGGATTAGTAGACTGGATAAAGAAGATACTATTAGAAAAATTCAACAATATCAGCCCTGAAGATTTGGATTTGTTTCACTTAGTAGATACCGAAGATGAAGTGATTAGAGTTATTGAAGATTTCTACAACAACAAACAACAGTTAAAACCGAATTTTTAGAAAATATTCGCTATATTTGCACTTTAATTATAAACACTCACTATGAAGAAGTATATCTATTTATTACTTTTTAGCCTTTACCTGTTACCTGCGACAGCACAGCAAGGTGGAATGTGGATTCCTTCCCTTTTGGAGGGGATGAACGCCAAGGAAATGAAGTCGTTAGGAATGAAAATGACGGTAAGCGACATCTACAGTGTGAACAAGTCAAGCCTCAAAGATGCTGTACCCCACTTTAACGGAGGTTGTACTTCCGAAATGATTTCGGATAAAGGACTTTTACTCACCAATCACCACTGTGGTTACGGACAAATACAAGCGCATTCTTCAGTACAAAACGACTATCTCACCGGTGGTTTTTGGGCTAAAAACCTCTCAGAAGAACTCCCCAACAAGAATTTAGAAGTTACCTTCATCATTCGCATTGAAGATGTTACTAAAAAAGTACTCGCCGATACTCAAAATCTCGCCAATGAGAACGTACGCGCCGCACAAATAGAGCGCAATATCGCATCTTTGGTAAAAAATTCGCCTAAAGAAGCGTGGCAAGAGAACCGTGTGCGCGCTTTTTACGAAGGCAATCAATATATTCTATTTGTAGTTGAAACTTTTAAAGATGTGCGTTTGGTAGGTGCTCCCCCTTCTGCGATTGGCAAATTCGGTTCAGACACCGATAACTGGGTGTGGCCACGCCATACGGGCGATTTTTCGCTCTTCCGCGTTTACGCCGACAAGAACAATCGCCCTGCTGAATACTCCAAAGACAACGTGCCTTACAAGCCTAAACACTTCTTCCCTATCTCGCTCAAAGGCGTGAAAGCAGGCGATTTTACTATGGTTTTCGGCTATCCAGGTCGCACCGAAGAGTATTTGCCAGCCGTAGCTGTAGAGCAAATTGTGAACGTGCTCAACCCCGCCAAAATAGGCATTCGCGATGTGGTGCTCAAAGCCCAAGACGGATTTATGCGCTCTAACAACGAAATAAAAATCAAATACGCTTCCAAATACGCCAGTGTGGCCAACTATTGGAAAAAATGGATAGGCGAAACCCAAGGTTTGAAAAAATCAGGTGCGGTTGCGATCAAACGCGCTCAAGAACAAAAATTCCAAAAAGCGATTGAAAAAGCCGGTAGAACCGCTGAATACGGCCAGATTCTCCCTCAATTTGCCGAAAAATACGCCAAAATTCAAGATTACGCCCTCGCTGCCGACCTATATTCGGAATTTGTACTTCGCAATATCGACCTATTGGCTAACGGCTATAAAGTGCTCCAACTGCAAAACGCTTTGCACGAAAAAGGCACACAATCATTTGCCGACCGCAAGAAAAACCTTTTAAACAACTTTGAAAACGTGTTTAAAAACTACGATTTGAACGTGGATAAAGCCGCTTTTGAACAAGCGATAGCCTTCTACGCCAAAGCAATGCCTAAAAACTTATTAGCACCTAATCTCCAACAATTTGACGCGCACACTTTGGCTGAAAAACTTTATAAAGAATCGTTTTTAGCTTCTAAAACTGAAATGGACAAGGTGCTCAACCTCCCCGATGACGCTTTTGAAAAACGCCTTAAAAACGATGTAGGCGTACAGTTTGTACAGCAAATCGTCTATCATTTTTACGATGCGGTAGTGCCTACTTACCGCCAGTTAGACGATGAGATCACCGCTTTGCAACGCACTTATATGAAAGCCATTTTAGAGTTTTCAAAACCAGTCGACCGCATTTTCCCTAATGCCAATAGCACCTTGCGCGTAACCTACGGAAAAGTAGCGGGTTACTCGCCATCGGATGCGGTAACTTACGACTATATGACCTATTTAGACGGCGTGATGGAAAAATACGTGCCTAACGACTACGAGTTTGACGTCCCTGCCAAACTGAGAGAGCTTTACGAGAAAAAAGACTACGGCATTTACGGCAAGAACGGCAAGATGCCCGTGTGCTTTATCGCCACCAACCACACCACAGGAGGCAACTCAGGCAGTCCGGCGATAGATGCCCAAGGCAACCTCATAGGTCTCAATTTTGACCGTGTGTGGGAAGGCACAATGAGCGACATTCACTACGATCCTAAAATATGTCGCAACATAATGGTAGATATCCGCTATGTGCTCTTTATCATTGATAAATACGCCGGAGCGGGGTATTTGATTAATGAAATGAAACTGATCAAATGACGAGTTACGAATGACGAATTTGTTACCTAATTATCAAAAAATGAAACACTTCACGCTTTATATATCGCTCTTTTGCCTCACGGGGTGTCAGCTGTTTCAGTCGCAACAAGCAGTAGTGCAAGAGGTAATACCTGCTGAAGAAAAGCAGGAGGAAGTGTTTGTGCCTGTCGAGAAGGAGTTGTACGTGATTAAGGAAGATGCTGACAGGTATGAAGTTGCTAATAAAGATATTAAAAGTGGACGAACATATAGTTATGGTGAGCCACTAAGGATAATAGGGGTTTCGGAGCATTTCTATCAATGTCATAACGAATATGAAAAGGAATATATCTTAAAAGAAGATGCCGATAGCTATGAAAAACTCAATCTTACTCAAGAAGAATTAGAATTTTCTAACTATATTAGAAAAGAAAAGCAAAGAGAAAGTGTTTCTGGAAGTTTTTCTAAATACCTTTCTATCAGTTTTATTACTAAAGAAGCGTATCGGAAAGCTATTAAAAATAAGGTAGACTTTTTCATTGGGGACACAACCTCTTTCCTCAAGAAAGGTAAGAACCTCACTATTGTTTGTGAAGAAGCCGTTGTTAAATTTAAGGACACTATAGGTAAACTGAGTGGAGTAGAGGAAGAATATCACTATGTAGGTAGAGTAGACACTTTAAATCAATATGTGGTAAGTAGCCAAGTAGGAGATGGTTATGGAGAGATTACTATAGATAAAACTACTGGTAGGAAAATTAGCTTTGACCATCTACCTTTTATATCGCCTAATAGAAAATATCTCTTTATGATAACCAATGACAATTTCTCTGAACCTGACAGTTTTCATCTGTATAAAATAGAAAGTATCAGGCCTTTTGTTGTAAAACACATCATTACTGCTGAACTTAGCTATTGGAAATTTTACAATATTGAACATAATGAAGTTTTCTTTGCTAAAAATGGTTATCTGTATGCTTCTATCAATCCTATAAACAGTTTTTTAGACAGCAGAGGAGAGCCTAACAATCAGCGAATGTACATCAAAATACGAATTAAAGAATAGTTGTTATGAAATACCTTACACTTTACCTATTGCTATTATGCCTCACGGGGTGTCAGTTGTTTCAGTCGCAACAACCTGCTGAACAAGAAGAAGTAACATCTGCAATAACAACAGAAGTATCAGAAGAGCCCAAACTTACCGAGAAAGAGCTTTTGGAAACTATGGGAAATGAATCGGATACTAAAACTTTTAATCAGCTCTTTACGATTGAAAAAATCTCCGAACAAGAGTACTTACAAGCCTTGAAATATCGCTATGATTTTCTTGTCAAAGATAATGGAATTAAAAAACAACAGGGGGTGATTACACTTCCTTGTAAAAATAGGACGGTTACTCTTGAAGATACAGAAGCGTCAGAGAATGATGGTGATGCCGAGAGGTATGACTATTTGGGCGAAGCTCCCGCTTTAAACCAATATGTAGTGAGATATACAGTTTATAGAGCAGAACAAATTCTTTTTATTGATAAGCAAACAGGTAATCAAACTGAAATAGAGGGAGAAGCCTTCATATCACCTGACAACAACTATGTGATGAATGTATATAGCAATGGAATGATAATGTTCTTAACGCTCTACAAAGTAAATAAAAGTCCCTCTCTCAATTTTAAAGAGTTGGCTACTGTCTATCCTTCTTTATTGGATACTTGATTACGACGAAAAAGAGCCCATTTTCTTTAGCAAAAACAGCTTTCTGTATATGCCTATAAATTTTAAAGAGAATTATAATCAACGTGAATATATTAAAATAGGGATTAGGGAATAGGAGTTAGAAATTAGATGTTAGTCATTAGAAATTAGCATCTCATTTTCTTACCTTTTACCTCTTACCTCTTATCTAAAAAACTATGGAATTAAACAAACTTATTGACCACACGCTTCTCAAAGCAACGGCTACGATTGCCGAAATTGAAACGCTTTGCCGTGAAGCTGTAGAGTACGATTTCTATTCAGTATGTGTGAATAGTGGCTATGTAGCAACCGCCAAAAATTTTTTAGCAGGCACTGATATCAAAGTGTGCAGCGTAGTAGGCTTTCCCTTAGGGGCAATGTCAGCTAAAGCTAAACTTTTTGAAACAGAACAAGCCCTTAAGGACGGATCCAATGAAATTGATATGGTCATCAATGTGGGCTGGCTGAAATCAGGAGAAGTAGACAAGGTGCGTGAAGAAATTGCTGCCTTAAAACAAGCGGTAGGTACAAACCGTGTGCTAAAAGTGATTATAGAAACTTGCTACCTCACCGATGAGGAAAAACGCTTGGCATGCCATTTAGCTCTTGAAGCAGGGGCAGATTTTGTGAAGACTTCTACTGGCTTTGGCACTGGAGGCGCTACTCTTGCCGATGTGAAGCTGATGAAAGAATGCGTGCAAGACAAAGCGAAGATAAAAGCCTCTGGCGGTATCCGTGATTACGAAACCGCTATGCAGTACGTAAACTTAGGCGTACAACGCATCGGCACTTCCAATGGCATTGCAATCTTAAAAGGAGAGAAAGGAACGGGGTACTAATGAAGATTATCAGTTATAATGTGAACGGCATTAGGGCTGCGCTCACTAAAGGCTTAGCCGATTGGCTCAAAAGTGCTGACCCTGATGTACTCTGCTTGCAGGAAATCAAAGCTACTCAAGACCAAATTCCTACGGAGGTTTTCACCGAATTGGGCTACAAATACCAATATTACCACAGTGCTGAGAAAAAAGGCTATAGTGGGGTGGCGATACTCTCCAAAATAGAGCCTAAACACGTGGAAGTAGGTACGGGCATCGACTATATGGACAAGGAGGGACGCGTGCTTCGCGCTGATTTTGAGACCCTATCGGTGATGAGCTTGTATTTGCCTTCGGGCACTAATATCGACCGTTTGGATTTTAAACTCACCTTTATGGCCGATTTCCAAAAGTACATTGATGAACTGAAGAAAACAGTGCCTAACTTGGTTATCTGCGGTGATTACAATATCTGTCACGAGGCTATCGACATTCACGACCCTGTGCGCAATGCCAATGTATCGGGATTTTTGCCTGTGGAACGCGAGTGGATTGACAACTTTATGAAGAGTGGTTTTATCGATAGTTTTCGCTATTTCCACAAGGAACCTCACCAGTATTCGTGGTGGAGCTATCGCGCCAATGCCCGCAACAACAACAAAGGCTGGCGCATCGACTATCATTTGGTATCTACTCCTTTAGAAAGCCGTATGGAACGCGCACTTATCCTCCCCGAAGCCAAACACAGCGACCACTGCCCTATCTTATTAACGATTAAAGATTAGTGGTTAATGTGAGGTGTGATGCACAGGACATTAAAGGCTATCCGAAAAGTTTATGCTGTTTATACTGCAAAAGATACTTTTCGGATAGCTTTTATTTTTTTATATCTTCTTTAAAGTGAAACAATGCATTCCTTCTTCAAAACTATAACAAATGCTCAATTGGTAGCTATCCACAATTGATTTGACAATGGCTAAGCCTAAGCCCGTAGAAGAGGCGTCCTGCTGCCCTTTGTGAAAGCGCTGGAAAATCTTGCTACCGTCTAAGCGCAAATTGTTTTTAGCGGTATTCTTCACTTGAAAGCGATTCGCTTTTATCAACACTTGTATTTCTCCTTCTTTTTCGGCGTATTTGATGGCGTTGCGCAGTAAATTGGAAACGAGTACAGTTGCTAAATCGTTATTCATTTCTACTTGAAAATCACCGATTGCTTGTGTAGTAACATTCAGTTTTTTAAAGGCAATTAAATCACTTAGATCTTCTGTGATATTGGCTGTAAGTGTTGTAAACGACACTTTTTCGCTCTGCTTGTACTGATGATTTTCAATGCGTGTGAGCATTAATAACGACTTGTTTAAATGGGTCATTCGCATTAGCGATTGCTTGAGTTCACTGAGTTGTACCAATTGTTTTTCGCTAAGCGTAGGGTCGTTGGTTAAAAGTTCCAACTTGTTGAGAGTGATAGCTAAAGGGGTTTGCAGTTCGTGTGACGCGTTTTCAATGAAAGTTTTCTGTTCTTCAAAAATAGCTTCATTTCGTTGCCACATCTGCTTGATGTTGTCGTGCAAGACGTTGAATTCTATTACCTCGGTGTGAATGGGTTGTAGCGCTGCTTTGTTGCCCACTTCGTATTGCTGAATTGCATTTACTATCTTCTTAAAAGGCTTCCATATCTTGTTAATCAACAATAAGTTGATGAGATACATTGAGAGCACTAACACCACGTACAGCACTCCTAATGCCACTGCCAAGTTGAATAGCAAATCGTCTTTTTCTACCGTTGAGGTGCGTATTTCAAGCACATAAGGGTTCATATCGCGGTCGTAGAAGCCTGTTTTGAGCACGCGATAGGGCTCGTCTTCATCGTCAAAAGGCATATAGAAGAAAGCGTTTGAGAGGATGTTGCGGTTCGTGAAATCTTCTTGTGAAGGATATACCCTAAAGTCCTCAATACCAAATTCGTTTATCTTTAAGAGTTCGGGGTGACGGAGGATGTTTTGGATGATGAGTGTCTTCTTGTCCTTCAGTCCGTCATCGATATTGTCGTACACCTCGTCTAAAATATAAGCATAGAACACGGCAGCCCACACCGCCAAGATGAGCAGGAAGGCGAGGGTAAGGTAGCGCAGGGTGTAGTTTTTCAGTGAAATTTTCATCGTTATACGAGTTTATAGCCAATACCGTACACTGCTTGAAAGTCGATTTCGGCTTCAGCAGTTTTAAGTTTTTTACGGAGATTTTTAATTTGTGAATAGATAAAGTCGAGACTGTCCACTTGGTCGATATAGTCTCCCCACACGGCTTCGGCAAGGGTTGTTTTCTCTACCAATCGGTCGGGGCGAATGATAAAATAATAGAGCAGGTCGTATTCTTTACGGTTGAGGGTAAGGGTTGCTTCGCCTACCTTTACGGTGCGCGTTTCGGGGAAAAGTTGTACGTTTTTGAGCGTAATTATCTCCTCGCCTTGTTGGTTTTTGCGCCGTATGATGGATTTCACCCGTGCCAAGAGTTCGGCTAAGTGAAAGGGTTTAGCAAGGTAATCATCAGCGCCTTTTTCGAGACCCAACACCTTGTCTTCTACCGAGTCTTTGGCAGAGATGATGAGCACCGAATGGTTCTTTTTCATCGCTTTGAGCTCGTCGAGCAGTTGCATACCTGTACCACGGGGGAGCATAATGTCTAACAGCACACAATCGTAGTCGTAATCGGCGAGTTTAGCGAGCCCTTCGCGATAGTCTTTTGCCGTTTCTACGAGAAAGTGTTCTTGTTCCAGAAACTGACGCAGGGTAAGGCGCAGTTCTTTTTCGTCTTCTATGATCAGGATTTTCATACGGGGGCAAAGATAATAAATAATTGCGAATGAAGAATGGTTAATGGTTAATGGTTAGTTAGGAAATTAGCAAATTAGCAAATGAGAAAATGAGAAAATTAGCAAATTAGAGAATGGGGTAAATACCAATAATGCCAGAAATGCCAAAAATACTGATAATACCACCAAGGGGAATGGACGGGTCGGACAGGTTAGAGGAGAGATTGGAGGATTCGGAAGATATCGGAGAAGAACGGAAGAAGTAATTCAGGTAAAAGATAAAAAATGAGCTGTAAGGAGGGTGGGGGTAGCTTATAGAGAGCTTATAGGAAGCTTATACGAATCTTGGACGATTGGTATAGAAAGGGTATATAAGTAGTTGATTAATAATATAATACAACAAGGCTAAAAATGTTAAAAACGGGGTTTCGAGGCGAAAGAAAGAGGAATAGGTGATAGGCCTTAGGCCATAGGCACTAGGAGGAAACATTCCTCTTTACACATACTCCGCTCTCGCGGACTTCCGTTCAAAGGGGAAATGTGGTGACGGGGAAGGGAATCCTCTCCCCAATCACATACTCTCCTATTCGGAGACTTCTCCCAAGGAGAGGGGGAATGTAGTGACGGAAAGGGGGAAGATGGTGACGGGGATTACAGCTATAACAGAGATGCAAGTATTTTATATTTACCCTCTTAGTAACTTTTAACTGAAAAAAATTGCACAGTTAAAAAATATGTTGTACTTTTGTGGCATAAATAACATATAAAATTACAACATTATGAAGAAATTTTTATTCTATTTGGCTATTGGGTTAGCCTTAGCGTCTTGTAGTAAAGACAAAGATTGCAACTGTGATAACAACGGTAATAACGGTACCGCTACCCCTACCGTAAAAACTAACCAAATTATTTTGGGATATGCAAAAGACTTTAAGAGGTTTAATATTCCTGAATATATCCCTGAAAATTATCCTACTTGGTAGAATACAGAATGTGCTATTCCAAATGAAGAAACAACATTAAAAGGGTCTAACAAATTATTGGACTCCTTTTTTGCAAAATATGAGATTGTTAATCCAGAAGGAAAAGAAATTACACACACTGAAACAGGATATCTTATTCCTAAAGAATTAAAGGCTAAAAAATTCTTTCAATACCCACAAAGATTTGAAGCTACTTGTAATTTAAAAGAAGGAGAAAATACTCCTCAAAACTTAAATTTTGGTTTAATGGAAAAAGAGCGTATTGTTGTTTTCTATGATAGTTTTTCCATTAATTTTAATTTTTATCCTGCTTATTCTTTTGAGAATGAGTTTCGTTATAAAGCAACTTGTTTTTACATTTTTCCAACAGATGATGCCTATAAGGAATATGTAGAACTATTAAAATCTGTATACGTTGATGAAACTGAAAAATTTCATTTCTTTGACTTGCACCAAAAAAACTTTCCTTTGATATTATATGCTAATCATTTAGACATAGGATTGGTTGTGTCAAATGAAGAAAAAATAGATAGATTTATTCCTCCTTTTATTCCTAAAAATATCAGTGGAGCAAAGTGTCCCTCTCTTTCGGATCCAGATGTTCCTTTCTCGTTCTATAATTCAAAAGACTCTAAAGAAGTTTTAAATGCTCGTTATAAAAATATTCTTTTTGGCAAATACCGCTTTGAGAATTACTATAAAGAAGATGCCATTTCTAGAGGAATCTATTATAAAGAAGCTATCTCTGTGGTAATAGACCCAGGCTATCCTCCCCTTTTAGGTATACGTATAGGAGACTCTCAACCAAGAGGTGCTATACGCTTGAGATCTGCAAATATAAAATTAATGCCTAAAAATAAAGCTATAGCTTTTTATGATTGTGGTAGCTTACAATCTTTTCTTGTATTCTCTGATATAGAACCTTATAACTTCTATGTTTCTATTTTAAAAGATGTGATAAGTAACCCAGAGGCTCAAAAAGTTATTTTTATAGAAGATTAGAGACAATTTACATTCTCAGTAAAAAAGGTATCCAAAGATTGGGTACCTTTTTTGATTAATATTCTCCCCCCAATCACATACTCTCCTATTCGTAGACTTCTCACAAGGAGAGGAGAAATGTGGTGGCGGAAATAGTGAGGGAAATAGTGACGGAAAGGGGGAAAGTAGCGACGGGGATTATATCGGTTGTGGTTTTACCTATTAGCTTTTACCTGCGTAAGCTTTGCGTTAAACATTCTTAAAAGATTCTTAATTGATGCTTAAAATTTCACAGGAGTAGCGCGATGGTATAGGGAATGTGAAGTGGGATTATATAGTAAAAAGTGTATAATTTTCAGCGAGTTATAACAGAAAGCAGGTAAGGACGTTGAGTAAAGGTAACAGAAGAGTGTAAAAAAAATGGACAATTATTTTTGTGTAGATATTTCTTTTTCGTATCTTTGCACCGTGTATAGTACCCAGTGGGTATGATTTATAGTATTTTTAGCAATGTTTTAATTCGTATTTTAAAATGAAAGTAAGCAATTTTTTTAAATACATAAGTGTTTTTCTGCTCTTATACTTCCTTGGTATAGAAGGAGTGCAAGGACAAGATAATAAACTAGTTTCTGCAAAAACAAATTTTTCTTTTGTTTGTGCAAGTGCTACTAACAATGGGAAACTTCAGCCAAACAATCCAAAAGATGATTCAGGATTTAGAATTAGTGTACGTTGGTCACCCCCTCTTCCAAATGCTGATAATAAATATATATTTGAACTTTCCGATGCTAATGGAAGTTTCAATAACCCAACTGTACTACAAACTCAGAATGAAAAATTTTGGCCTGGAAAGACATTAAATACAGCCCAGACCTTTGAAGCCTATGTAACTTTCCCTAAGACTTTAAAGGGTAAAAAATACCGGATTCGCGTACGTTCAACCAACCCTGCGAGCGAAATAATAGCTACTATTGGTAGTAGTCCTAATCAGGAATTTGAAGGTTCTTATATGAATGTAGCACAAGCTTTAAAAACTACTCCTTCAGGTAATATAAATCTTTGTCCTGGACAGTCATTAGAAATATCAGTAGCACAAATTTTTACTAGTGTTGGAAGTACCAATATTTCTGACTACAAGTATGTTTGGTATAGAAAACCTTTTGACCCTTCTTACCACGGTAGTTCTTGGGGAATTAAAATACCTAATCAAACAGGTCCTAAACTTACTGTAACTGAAGAAGGAACATATATAGTAGCTATCGATTACGGCGATAACTGCTTTGACCGAAATTATTCAAAGTCCAACAACATCACTGTAAAAGTTGCAGGCGGTGGGCAGTCGTTAATATTGAGTAGTTCGGCTACTGAGATATGTAGTTCAGAGAGCTTTACCCTTACTGCTGCTCCTGCGGGCAATGAGACTTATACGTGGTATCGCGACAATACTAAATTGGGCGAAACTAACGGGGTGGCTACCTATGTGGTGTCGCCCCCCAATAATCTTCCAGGTAAATACCGCGTACAGATAGGCAACGGCAGTGCCTGCGATGTGCGCTCCAATGAGATAGAAATAAAACATAAAGATGCTATTAAAGCTAATATTACTACCACGGGGGGCAATGTATTGTTACCCAACAAACAGCGTACCCTCAGCGTAAACACTACTGCCCAAAATCCGTCGTACAAATGGTTTAAGGACGGGGTGGAAATACCGGGGCAAACTGCCAATACTTATGTAGCCACCAGCGCAGGCAAATACAAAGCCCAAGTAACCCAAACGGGCAGTTGTGCCTCGACGGTAGAAACTGAGGAGTACGAACTTAAAGCCCCTGATAGCTTCAAGGTGAGCATCAAGCCTAAAACTTCTTATCAGCCTTGCGAGACGAACAGCATAGACCTCACGGTAGACAAAATCACAGCCGTATCGGGTGCTACTGAGCTTGCAATAGACCCGAGCGACTATTCGTTTTTCACTTTCCAATGGCAAAGAGAAACGGGCGGTGCATTTACCGATATCAATACCACGCAAGAAATCACCCTTAACAGCGCTACCCAAAACGGCAAATACCGCTTGAAAATAACGGCTTCGGGGTTTCCTGCCATTCCTGAATCGAATGTATTGGATATTCAATTGCAGGACAGCAATGCGTTACGCATTAACAACAGTGTAGACAATGTGGATTTCTGTGGAGAGGTGTATACGCTCACGGTTACCACTGGTGCCGACCCTACAGCTACTTACACTTGGTTTAAAGACCGCGTGCAAATAGCACAAGGGGTAGGAATGACCCAATATGGGGTAACTACCACAGGAGTGTATTACGCTACCATAGGCGGTACGGGCGGAGGTTGCCCCGCTACGTCCAACTCGGTAGTGGCAAAGCGCACTGTTATCACAGCACGTTGGGCGGAAGATATGAACACTCGCGAGATTTACTACCCTGCAAAAACTACGGTACTGAAAATATCGCACAATATGACCAACCCTACTGTGGAATGGAAGAAAAACGGCACCGTAATAACAGGCGCTACGGGTGTGGAATACACAGTTACTGATACGCCTGTATCGGCTGACGTATACGAAGCAAAAATCACCGATGGTGGCACTTGTGGAACGAGTATCAGCCTTACCCCTATTTACTTTGAAACCATTGCTGATATTAAAGGCGTGAAAGTGGGAACGGTGGCCACTACTAACTGCGAAACCCGTACGCAAACCACCCTTGAGGTACAGAAAATAACGGTACAGCTCAGCAGTAGTGGTGAGCAAGTGGAAGTAAAGAAAGTAGATTATCAGTTTTTTAACTTCCAATGGCTGAAAGACGGCAACGATGTGCCAGGGGAGACCCGACAGCAGTTTGTAGTATCGCGTGCAGGCAACTCGGAGTCGGCTAAATATTCAGTGCGAGTGAGCTATGGTACGATTATCAAGACATCGGATGAAAAGCCGGTAGCCTTTACTCCTATTCCAGATTTTGAGATATCATCAGCTGACGGAGCGAAAGGCACGGTATACCTTTGTGAAGGCGGGACTATTAGCCTTACGGTAGCCCCTGATAGCTTCGACCCTAATTCATCAGTAGCCGATAGTTTTTCATACGTATGGAAGAAAGTAACGAGTGCCAATTATAAGGAGGACACCCCTATAGGCAGTGAGAACCCAACGGCAAGCGTGAACGAAATAGGCGAGTACTATTTGGAAATCAATAATGGCGGTTGCCCCAAACGCGCACACATACAGGTGAAGAACTACCAAGTAGGCGGTTTGAAACTAAGTTTAGTGCGCGAGAGTCAAGGCACTGCTCCCGTGAAACAAGTATACCAAACCAGTACTGCCCGTGAGCGCAGGTTCGACGTACGCATAGGTGATAAATTGGTAGCCGAAGGCGGTAATAAATTCAGCTGGACAAAAGACGACGGCACGGTGAAATACGGCACGACTTTGGAGGTGACCTCTGAGGATATGTCGGGTGCTTATACGCTAAGGGAAGAATCGTGCCCATCGGCAGGCGAGAATGTATTGCCGTTTGAACTGAATATCTACCAAGTGGTGGAAGTGCCTAATGTGGTAACCCCTAACGGCGACGGTATTAACGACAAATGGGAAATACCATCGGTATACCTCACTCCTAAAGTGAAGGTTACCATATACTCACAAGAAGGTAAGGAAGTGCTCTCAACGAACAACTACCAGAATACGTGGCCCGATGAGCGCACCTTTAACGACCTTGGCAAGCGCGCACTTATCTATATCTACACCCTCAAAGGTGAGATTACCGAAAACGGTGAAACGAGAAGCGTGGATAAGAAAGGAACCATTACAATACTTAAATAAGAATTGACGATGAAGACAATACATAACATAACGATAGCAGTGTTGGCGCTTAGTGTTCAGTTTTTATTTGCACAAAGTGATGGTAATTACTTACCCTACGAAATGCCTGGGCACACGGCTGTAAAATACAACACTTACCTGATGAACCCTGCGTTCCCGATATTTAGCAAGAACGAGTCGCAAATTACCTTTTTTCACCGTAACCAGTGGATGGGCTTTAAGGAGGATAAGTTTAATACCTTTGGACTTTCTTATGGTAAGAAATGGGGTGGCGATGCCGGAAGAAAGAATGATTACTACGACGGCAACAATATGGCACACGGGTTGGTTTTTCAACGTACGGCAGGTATATTTGCTAATATAGGAATACTGGGGAACTACGTGCACCAAGTAGAAATATCAGACGATAACTTTTTGCGCTTAGGGTTAAACATGGCCTTTGCCCGCAGTAGCATTGATAGAAACAAAGTGCGCGCAAACGTGCAAGACCCCTTGATAGAAAATGCAAAGCCTACGAGTATCATCAACCTACAACCAGGGGTAGATGTAAACTTTAACTTTTGGCACTTTGGTATTACCGCTGAGAACCTGTTAGACTATTCGTTTTCGGCAGGAGAAATGGCGGTACCTTTTAACGAGAAATCGCTCACCGCTCACGTGATGTACCGCAAAGAGTTAGATTCTCGCAGTGATTTCTTAGAAGATGGCTTTTTTACTGTATATGCTAAAGGCAAGAAGACAAAAGACAACTTCCAATTAGGTGGACACGTAATGTTAGATGTCCCCTTAGGTTGGGCATATGCTGGCTACGACCAGAAATATGGGGCTTTCGGTGGATTAGGTTTCAACGTAACTAATCATCTAAGCGTAGGGTTTGGCTACGAACAAACCATTGCTAATTATGTAGCTGAGTTGGGAGGAAGTTATGACGTGGTAGTTTCTTATCAGTTTGGTGGCAAACATCATATTAAGAAACCTATTAACAAAAAACCACCTGAACCTCCTGTGGTAACACCGCCAGAGCCTAAGGTAGTAACTCCTACGGTAACAGAAACGAAAACCCGTACGGTAGAACCTCCTAAGCCTCCTAAACCACCTACCGTTCAAGAGGAATTAGACAAACGTATAACTGTAGTTGAAGACCCAAAAATAGATGGCGTATTGCAAGGTTATTACGTAATTGCAGGGGTATTCCAAAATGCCAAAGGAGCCTACCAAATGAGACGAGATATAGAGAATTTAGGTATCAAGGTATTTACCTTTAAGAACAGTCAGAATAATATGACTTATATCTACATTGATAGACCTTTTGAATCGCGCGGAGAAGCAGGAGAAGCATTACTGAACTTGCTCAAGCGCCCTGAATTTAAGAACTCTAATATCTGGGTACTAAAAGTAGGAAATTTATAAGGCATTTTAAGTAATATAAAAAACGATGCTTTGCTAATGTAAAGCATCGTTTTGTTTTTAATACTAATAATAGAAAAAATATATGAAGAATAACTTTTTTAAAATAGCAATATGCCTTATAGGGCTATTAGTATTACAAGCTTGTAGTACTGTAGATAGTCATAGATATTCGGACGGGAAAAAAGCAGTAACAAAAAAAAGTGCTAATGTAAAAACAGGTGCATATAAGACCAATGTGACTGCGACCTATTACCACGATAAGTTCAACGGGAAAAAGACTGCCAGTGGGGCTGTATTTAGTAATAGTAAGCTCACTACAGCGCACCCCTCGTTGCCTTTTGGTACAAAGTTGAAAGTTACAAATCGTGTGAATGGTAAGTCAGTGATAGTAACCGTTACCGATAGGGGCCCTTTTACCAAAGGCAGGGAGCTTGACCTCACTAAACGAGCCTTTATGGAAATTACAGAGAGCAAGAACAAAGGATTAATACAAGTAGATATAGAAATAGTAGAATAGAAAAAGTCCCCAAAAGCATACGCTTTTGGGGACTTTTGTAAGAAGGCGGCGACATACTCTC